>NZ_JAAHHS010000040.1 GCF_010692395.1 Moorena sp. SIO3H5 | reverse complement strand
ATGTGTCGTATATACTTTTTTTTAGTAAATGGGTAGGCAAAGGTGCCAGCTTCATCAAAAAAGACAGCAACAGTTTTCAAGGTTTACCTCAAACTGGGCATCAACCAAAAATTATAGCAATTTTAGGACTTACGCAAATCCCTCAAGTTAACGCTACCTGTAGGGTGGGCAAGGTTTTGCCCACCCTACCCATGGATTCTGTGCGTAAGTCCTGAATTTTTAGTTGATGAAAGCAGCATGTTCAGGAAGGGTTTACGATATGCGATTAGCCCGAAGGGCGTTGGCTAGCGAACGCATATCCCTTAACCAGCTGCTGCTGAGGTTCTAGCCAATGCGTCCGCTAATATAAGCTTCTGTCTGTGAGTTCGACGGTCGTTCAAACATTTGCCTAGTCTCCCCAAACTCCATCATTGCCCCCAAGTACATAAACGCGGTATAGTCTGATATTCTTGCTGCCTGTTGCATGCTGTGAGTCACAATCAAAATTGTGACCTGTTTCTTCAGCTCACCGATTAATTCTTCAATGCTGGAAGTAGCAATGGGGTCAAGGGCAGAGGTGGGTTCATCGAATAAAATAATCTCTGGGTCAGCCACTAAAGCCCGGGCAATACAAAGACGTTGCTGTTGACCTCCAGATAGGTTATAGGCTGAGTCATAGAGGCGGTCTTTCACTTCATCCCACAAAGCCGCTCCCCGCAAGGCTTTCTCCATTTTGTCTTCAATCAGACGACGCCTATTTTCACCGCGCACTCGCAACCCATAGGCAACATTATCATAAATTGATTTCGGAAAAGGATTAGGCTTTTGGAATACCATGCTAATCCGCATCCGAACTTCTATCGGGTCAATTTTCTTACCTAAAATGTTGACATCGGAGTCGAGCCAGATTGCTCCCTCGTAGCGATTACCAGGATAAAGGTCATGCATACGATTGAAGCATCGCAGTAACGTGGTTTTGCCACACCCTGATGGTCCAATTAGTGCAGTTACTTGTTTTTCCGGCACCACTAAACTAATACTTTTAAGCGCCTGAAATGAACCATAGTAAAAACTGAGGTTATCCACCTCAGCTTTGGCGTTACTAATAGTTGATTCGGATAATTTATCAGATATTTGTTCTACCATTTTAGACCTTTACGGAAGCGATAGCGTAGATAAATAGCAATACCATTCATAGCCAGAGTCATAGCAATCAACACTGTACCGGCTGCAGCTGCATTTGCCTCAAATGCCCGTTCAGGTCTAGATACCCAGGTAAACATTTGAATCGGCATAACCGTGAATTCAGACTGAAGCCATGCAAACAGCTGCTGTATGTTTAGATAGGGAAATTCACCCTGAAAGGGAATATAAGGAAATTCGCTGTTTATTGGAGAATCTGGCAAAAAGCGAATAAATACTAGAGCACCAATGGTAACCACAGGAGCAGTTTCTCCAATTGCCCGAGATAAACCAATGATTACGCCTGTGAGAATACTACCAAAAGAATAGGGCAAAACATGATCCCAAATCATTTGCCACTTACTGGCTCCAAGAGCATAAGCAGCCTCCCGGAGATGATTAGGAATTGCTCGCAGTGCCTCTCGTGTGGTGACAATCACCACTGGTAGAATTAACAAGGCTAAAGTCAACCCTGCTGAGAGAATGCTTCGACCTAAATTTAACTCATAGACGAATAACCCCAAGGCTAATAAACCATAGACAATGGAGGGAACTCCTGCCAAATTCGTGACATTAATTTCAATAAAATCCGCTAGCAAGTTTTTTCGGGAATATTCTTCTAAATAAATTCCTGAAGCCACACCAATGGGCACCGCAGCTAAGGCAGTCACTAACATAATCAGACTAGTGCCTACCCAGGCCGACATAATCCCCGCTTTTTCTGCTCTACGACTAGGAAACGATGTAAAAAACTCTGGTGAAATCCGGGATATTCCTGAACTTACCATATAGACTATTAACGCCAGCAAGATAAATATAGCCACCAGAATAACTACCAAACCAACGATGGCAAAAATCTGATTAATAAGCTTACGGCGATTTATATCTTCTTGAATTGTAAGTAATTGTTCCTGTGACATTTATATAGCGTTTTCCAATGATATATGAAACTAGTATTGATAGATAATTCCTAAAATAAAAAAATGTGTACCTCACCCAACTTAAAATCGCTATACTAATAAATTTCTCGATAACGCTTAGCTAAGAAATGCCCGATGATATTTAGGACTAGAGTCATTAACACTAAGGTTAGTCCAGCTGCAAAAATGGTCTGGTATTCTAGAGTGCCATGAGGCAAATCTCCAAGACTTACCTGGACGATGTAAGCAGTGATTGTAGCGGCTTGGTCTAGGGGATTCCAAGCTATTTTGGGTTGTAAGCCTGCTGCGATCGCAACAATCATCGTTTCCCCTACAGCCCTCGATGCTCCTAGGATGTAGGATGAGGCAATGCCTGAAATAGCAGCAGGAAACACAACGTTCCATGCTGTCTGTAAGCGAGTTGCTCCCATAGCATAAGACCCTTCCCGTAACTCTACCGGAACCGCTCGCATGGCATCTTCACTAATGGAACTAATAAAGGGAATAATCATCAAACCCATGACTAGACCCGCACTTAGCATATTAAAAACCGGCAATTCAGTAAAAATATTGCGCAGAAGAGGGCTAACCACCAGCAGGGCAAAATAACCATAAACCACTGTAGGAATTGCTGCTAAAAGCTCCAAACCTGGTTTAATTACTTCTCGTAATGTAGGAGGAGCAAATTCACTTAGGTAAATCGCAGCAATAGTTCCTGTGGGGATAGCAAGTAGGAGAGCAGTCGTAGCGGTTACTAGGGTTCCTGATATCAATGGCAAAATTCCGTAGTGTTTATCTAGAAACATCGGTGTCCATTTGGTATCAGTGAGGAAATCAATTAATGAGACTTCCTTGAAAAATGCCAGAGATTCCCTAAGCAGGAAAAAGATAATTGCTGCCATAGTGGCGACTGAAGATAATGCCGCCAAAAACAATAGTATTTCAATCCCTCTTTCTCGCAAATTGCGAATTAATTTTGGTGAGAGTTGTTTGGTCTGGTTAAGTCGAATCAGTTTTTCGGTCATTAAATCGGGAATAAATAAAAGTATTGTCTCAAGGCAGCTGTCAGTTATTAGTTATTGCGCTACGCGCACGCTAATTGAGTGGCTATTGGCGGCCACGCTAAGCGAATGGGATATGCGTAATTATGGGCAAATCCCCAGACTTTCAATTCTGATTAATCTCGAACTATTAGATTTTTCTGTTTGCGCACCCTAAGCCAAAAAAGTTTATTTTCACCTGAAGGCTGAAGGCTCACGGCTGTTCGCGCAGCGTGCGCATAGCGCATATGCTTACCTGAGAATTTAGGACTCTTTTGAACATAAGTCAAGAGCGATGATTGATAATTCTACTACTAATCGCTCTTGACCACATTAAAGCAATTAAATCCTCTAGGTTAGATCCAGTTCTAGGCTTAGTTACCGCTACCGACTAGAACCTCTAACTCTGCCAGGGATTTGGCATAGTCTGCAGAAGATAGAGGCACCGACTTAACCTCAGTGACTAATCGCTCAGCATTTTGGAGGTAATAGGTCACAAAATCATTTACCTCGGGACGCTTAACAGCGTTTTTGTTGACATAGATGAAAATTGGTCGGGATAGGGGCGTGTAAGTCCCGTTACGTACCGTTGTCAGAGAAGGTTCTACCCCATTGATAGCAACAGCCTTAAGCTTGTCTTGGTTTTCTAGGTAGTAGGAAAGACCGAAGTATGCCAGGGCTTTTGGATCCGTTTCTACACCTTGAACCAAAACGTTGTCATCTTCACTAGGGGTGTAATCGGTGCGGCTAGCACCAGACTTGCCGTTAATCTTTTTAGTGAAGTAGTCAAAGGTTCCGGAGTCTGCACCAGGACCGTAGAGAACGAGGGGCAGGTCTGGCCAATTAGAATTTACTTGACTCCATTTGGTTACAGTGCCCTCAGACTCAGGCTTCCACATTTTATTGAGTTCTTCAACTTTAATGTCTGTAACCGCACTATTGCCTTTATTGACTACGACGGTAATCGCATCGTATGCCACTGGAATGGCCATATACTCAATGCCATTTTTAGCACAGAGTGCCTTCTCTTTGTCCTTAATTGGTCGAGAAGCGTCAGAGATGTCGGTTTCCCCAATACAGAATTTCTTAAAACCGCCACCAGTTCCAGAAATACCAACGGTTACTCGTACTCCATTTTTCTTGAGATCCTGAAACTCTTCCGCTACTGCTTCAGTAATCGGGTAAACGGTGCTAGACCCATCAATTCTGACGGTGGGTGTACCTTGAGAGTTAACTGTTGGTGCCACTAACGCAACAGTTGATGCTACTACGGCAAACAAGCCAGCTAGCTTCCAGCTATTTTTTTTCAATTTCATCGCTTTGACCACTGTAAAAAACTCCCAGCAATTCTAGGGTGTCGCAATCCACACTTGGTCAAGACTATAGAGCTATTACTAAGTAACGGTAATTGACACTCCCCGGTCTAAAGACGCGGGGATTCTTCGCTCAACGATTCGGCTTGCTGAACCTGGCCGGAACCAAGAACAGTAGAGGCCAAATCTCCCGAAGTGTTTGGATCGAGGATCCAGGTTCCGGTGTGCCCCACCGTACCCAAGGCTCTTTTCAGGATATTGATAGCGGCATTGTGGTCACGATCTAACTTACAACCACATTTGCAGACGTGAGTCCTAGTTGATAGTGACTTCTTGACTACTTCGCCACATTCAGAACAGTTTTGGCTTGTATAGGCAGGATTAACTGCTACGGTCGCCCGGCCAAACTTATTGCCAAAATGCTCCATCCATTTTCTGAATTGATACCAACCTGCATCATTAATAGACTTGGCAAGACAGTGATTTTTAACTAAGTTTTTGACTCTTAAATCTTCATAGGCGACCAAGTCGTTAGACCGGATTACACGGCGCGCAAGTCTCTTTGCGTGCTCTTCGCGTTGCCTACTTATTTTAAGATGTTGTCTACCTAATCTGTTAATGGCTTTCCTACGATTGGATGAGCCTTTCTTTTTCCGGGAAACCCGGCGCTGATAAAACTTTAGTCGCTTCTCTCCAGTTCTATAGAACCGGGGATTGGGTTCAGAGTTGCCGTCAGAGTCAGTGTAAAACTCCTTAAGCCCCACATCTAAGCCAATGGTATTTTTAGATGGTTCCAATTCCTCAACTACGTCAACTGAAACGCAGAATTGAATATAGTAGCCATCAGCTCTTTTGACTATCCGAACCCGCTTAATTTGTTTCTTGTCGAAGCGCCATAAATCCCAAGTGCCCTTGAGTTTGAGCTTCCCTATGCCTTTCTTGTCGCTGAAGGTGATTGACTTCTTATCAGGAGATAGTTTCCATCCCGACTGTTTGTACTCAACCGATCTACAGTGCTTTTGAAAACGGGGAAACCCTTTCTTTCCAGGTACTTTTTTCTTACAGTTGTCATAGAAGCGGACAATCGATGACCATGCTCTTTCCGACGCAGCCTGACGGGCTGTAGAGTTTAACTCATTAGCAAAAGGGAATTGATGAGCCAGTACTTTACTGTACTTACTAAGGTCAAATTTATTCGTACCTTTGTTATCCATCCACAAACGGATACAGCTGTTTCGGATAAATTTAACTGTCCGAATAGCCTCATCTATGGCTGAGTACTGAGACTTTTTCCCTTTGGCTTTAAACTCAAGAATGATCATCGGTTATCGACCTCTACCGCTTCTAATTTATTCTATCACACCTAGAATAAAACGTCAATCACTAGCTATTCTTATAGGGCGGCTAAAGCCACCATCTCGTTTTCATCCCCGGTCTAAAGACGCGAGGCTTTCAACCTCGTTGATTCTTTGTAATAGCGTAAGGTTTAGTTAAATTTAGGTTAATGTTTGTTTAAGAAACAATCTGTGGCTTTCTTTCGTCTTATATATATTTACCCTTAGTCTTTATATTATCTTTCTTTTTTTTATTGTCAAGACTAAAAGCAATTTACAGAAATAAAGTAAAAAGCCCAATCCTTATAGCTTCTGGGTTATTTATAGTGTATGAAGGCATTCTCCTGTGGACTTGATCTAAAAGCTTGTATAATCAATCCCGCAGCCGGTCAGGTGCCTTACTGAGAAGGGTTCCAGAGTCCATTTACCCTACACCGAACCCCAAAGGCGAACAAGAATGCGCGAATTTAGAATGCGCGAATTTAGAATGCGCGAATTTGAAATTCAACTTTCAACCTTCAACCAACCTTAAACCTTCAACCAACCTTAAACCTTGAATCAACCCATTAATCTATTCGAATACGAATCCCTAGCGCCGCAGTATCTATCTCCTATGGCACTGGATTATTACGCCAGTGGTGCTTGGGATGAAGTAACACTGCGAGACAATCGTGCAGCGTTTGAAAAGATAAAACTCCGTCCTCGGATGTTGGTGGATGTGAGTCAACGAGATTTAAGCACACAAATCCTAGATCAGTTTTTCCCCATACCGATTCTGGTTGCTCCCATGGCATTCCAGTGTCTGGCCAATCCAGAGGGTGAATTGGCAACAGCAAGGGCGGCAGCTGAGGTAGGGGCAATCATGGTGTTGAGTACGATGTCCACCAAACCGTTAGAAGCTGTAGCCCTTGCCGGGAAACAGAGCCAACAGAAGCAGGAGGCAACATCCCATATCCAAAATCCCTCATGGTTTCAGCTGTATGTCCATCGCGATCGCACTCTCACCCGTAGACTGGTGGAACGGGCGGAGGCAGCTGGTTTTAGTGCCCTTTGTCTGACCGTAGATGCACCAGTGTTGGGGTGTCGGGAAAGGGATCGACGCAATCAATTTACTCTACCGGTAGGGATGGAATTGGCTAATTTAGCGACTATGACTGGTCTGGAAATTCCCAAAACCGCAGGAGAATCGGGTTTATTGAGCTATTTTGCCCAGCAAATTGACCCAGCACTGACCTGGCAGGATCTGGAATGGTTACAATCGATCACTACTCTACCGGTGTTAGTCAAAGGCATTTTGCGAGGAGATGATGCTCTCAAGGCATTGGACCATGGAGCAAAAGGAATCATTGTATCGAATCATGGGGGTCGGCAATTGGATAGTGCGATCGCATCCATCGATGCCTTACCCGAAGTGGTTGCAGCTGTGGGAAATCATCTACCGGTATTAATCGATGGGGGTATCCGTCGAGGCACTGATGTGCTCAAAGCCCTAGCCTTGGGAGCCTCAGCGGTGTTGGTAGGTCGTCCGGTGTTATGGGGATTAGCTGTAGGAGGAGTTGCGGGAGTACGCCATGTCTTGGAATTGTTACGAGATGAATTGGATATAGCCATGGCCTTAAGTGGCTGTACTAAGGTCAAGGATATTGACCGTACTTTGGTAAAAATTAAAGATTGACAAAATAATTAATAAATTAATAATAACTTATAATACCTAAAAACTAAGCCAAATAGCTTAGTAATATCAATAAATTGGCTGAAGTTATAGCAATACTGTGCATGTTAAGTTTCATGACAAAAGTTATTAGTTATTGGTAATACTTTGATACTATTCCCCTAAATTCCTAGCACTTATCAGGGTTAGGGTCAGGGTTAGGTAACCTTTGAGGGATTTATCTATTGAAAAGTAATATCAGTAAATAATTATTAGTCTGAAATCCGAAAAAGAAATGAGGAATAAGCTAGCCACTGTCACCCTTAGTATTATCTTATCCTTAACCTTTACCTCAGCCAGTTTAGCTGAAACAGTCTTGTCTGAAATTAAGCGCACTGGTGTTTTAAAAGTAGGAATTAGAGAAGATGCCGCTCCCTTTGGTTTTTTAGACGACCAAGGCAAATTGCAAGGCTACTGCATGACTAAAATGTATGTTCTAGCCAACTATTTTGGTGAAGTACTCAATAGACCTGTTCGGTTAGAACCAATTCCATCTGTTCTAGACGAAGACTCCCCTAACAATCGTTATGGGATGGTAGCCAATGGCAAGGTACATCTAGATTGTGGTCCCAATACGATCAAAAGTGCTCCACCACTATCAGGAGTTACTTACTCCACTGCTTTTTATTTTTCCGGGACACATTTTCTAATCAGACCCGAAATGAAGGGTATATTCAATCCTGAAACTTCCCTAGCTGGTAAAAAAATTGGTGTCCTTCCTGGTTCAAATACACATCCCTTAATCTCCAGTACCTACCCATTAGCTGAAATAGTAGACACTCGTTACAGAAGCTCTAACGGTCGAGAATTGGCTCTGAAAGATGTTGTCGAACAGGATATTGATGCTTTTGCCAGTGATGGCATGCTTTTAATGGCAGAAGCCTTAAGACAAGGGCTGACATTCCAGGATTTTACCTTAATTCCTGACCGACCGTTAAGTTGTGATTTTTACGGAATAATTTTACCAGATCAGGATATAGAATGGAAGACAATAATTGATAAATTTATTACTAACTTAAGGTGGGAGATAATTTTGGAAAAATCCTTGGGTGTTGAATCTATTTATTACCAAGGTATACGACAAGCTGCTTATGATAAATGTGCTAACTAAATCGCTGACTGCTGAAAACTGACTGCTGAAAACTGACTGCTGAAAACTGACTGCTGAATACTTACAAGCCTATTTTTGATTATTCAAATAGACGACTATGTTAAACCCATTCTTTTGGATTAAGCGTGCTTCCCCTCGTCGATGGTTTTACCTGCTGATTGTGGGAGTTGTGGCACTGCATCTAGGGGTAGGGTTAGCCAATACTTCATCAGCATTTGATTTATGTGGGTTGTTGGATGGTGATCCAGGAATTGAGATAATTCAGTTAATCACCATTTCTGATCAACAAGAAGTAGAGCTGGGTAGGTGTTTTCATCAACACAGAGTTGATGAAGGGCTGGCAATTTACCGCGATCGCAAAGTCACTAAATACGTCCAAGAGATTGGTCAGAGATTAATCCCCTATAGCGAACTCCCCAATTTTCCCTATACCTTTCAAGTAGTCAAGGACAACACTATAAATGCCTTTGCCTCGGTGGGTGGCTTTGTTTATGTTCATACTGGCTTGCTCAAAGGGGTAGAAAATGAAGCTGAGTTAGCTGCAGTGATAGCTCACGAAATTGCTCACATTGCTAGCAAACACAGCATAGAGAAACTGCGCCAGATTATCAAAGACAAGAACCTTGAGGTAAATAGTGAAGTCGAGTACAAAACCATTATAAATCTTCTTGAGGATATCGCCTTCTCTCTTCCCCGAGGAAGGCAGCAGGAATATGAAGCGGATCGCAAGGGATTAGAAATGTTGCACCGTGCTGGCTACGCTCCCTCAGGCATGACTGGATTTCTCCAAAAATTAACCCAAAAAGTAACCACAGGCAATACACCGGCAATGCTAAGAACCCACCCAGAAACAGTAAAACGCCTTGATACTCTCAACGAAATAATCAACAAAAAAGGTTGGAATCCCAATGATGGTGATGGCTTAGACAGTGCTATCTACAAACAAAGAATTCAATCTCTACCAATCGAGTAGGTGAGCTAGCTATACTGACTGGCTGATGTGCTCAAAGCCCTAGCCTTGGGAGCATCAGCGGTGTTGGTAGGTCGTCCGGAGGTGTTACCCCTACCATCACCCACCTTTCAGGCTGTCTCTTTTACACTTACCATCTGTTAGATGCTTTTTTCCAATTGCTCTTATTATATAGCATTTACAAATAGGTCATAAACAATATTGCTTATTTGTCATAACACAAAAAAATCCTCCAAACTCTTGCCTAATGCTCCGGAGTCTCTGCTCCTAAGTCCCTTTTGATATCAATCCTATGTTTACATCTCAAATATAAACTTTACATTGGGCTTCAGGTTCCTGATTCTATTCACTTTTCCTGGAATATATAGATTGAACAACCGGATTCGGGGATGATTCTTCACAAACCGGAGTAAAACTATCACGGTTTGCGCACTACTGAGATTTTGTAAGGAACCTATTGAAATCCCAAGGAGATGCTTGAGGTGAGTGATCAACTATCCCCTCCTAACCTAGAAGAGGCGGACGCTTTATTATCTGAGCTATTTCAAGAGGTTCAAGAGTGGGAGGGAACTCTAGCTGGAGGCACAAAGTTGGGTATTGGGGCAGACGCTATTGACAGTCTGCGTCAATCAAAAGTTAGTTTTGGCAATCCTAGAGACAGATTAATTCAGCTTACGGAAGAAACATTCAAAAATAGCGGCACTGAACTCAACGACATCTACAAACAGCAGATTCGGGAGCAGTTTGACTTCTATTCCATGACACACACCGTCGATTTGCGTCCAGAACGAGCAGCTAGATTTTGGCGATTGACCTGTGAGCTTGATTTTAGTCCAAAAGGCAGCAGTGAGCCAATTATTCAAAGCCTGTTTCCCACACAGCAGTGGCGCTCAGTTATGAGCTTTGGTGTCGGGATGGAAGTGGGCTTGAATGGCAACCTCGATTGGAATGTTGGCGTGGATAGCTCTGAGTTAGATCAACTGGTGGAGTTACTTCCCGGTCAGCTAAAAGCGAATGTTGGAAACAAAGACAATTTTAACGTATTCCTTGCTGTTCCAGCCTATCGATACGAACTCGGTCATCCTGAAATCCTAACCAATGGTGAAGGCAACTCTAACTGTTATTGGTGTATTCAGGATAATCAGTTGCAGAAAATCGGGACGGTGAAATTGGCGATCGTCTTTAAAGTACCTAAAGTAACTGAATCAATTACTGTGCGGGGTATAGCATGGGCTGAACCCGATCTTAATTGGCTCACTGGTGATATACGGGATGTATTCGGTGATTTGTCTGATAGATTGAAACAGTTACTTCGGCAAAAGAATAACGTAGCCAGTCGGTTTGCTCGTGGTGTTGATGGTCAGGAGTGGACACTGACTTTACCCAAAGCCAGCTAACAGATTGACCAACCGTGACCATGAATCACAATGGTTCAAGATGTCAGTTAATTTAGTTTGTATAGGTTGGGAACATGAGCAATATGCTCATACTATCGCTAATTAACTATTAATTATAGCAAAAAAATATGGTTAAAAACTACTACACCTATCGGATTAGTGTTGCTAATATTCAGCAGGTTCAGGTTAAAAAATGGGATGATCAACATCAGGAGTTGGGAGAACCCCCTGGAGACCTTCGCTACCAGGATAAATTAGAAGAAATTACTCCCCTATTAGAAATTGCTCGTCAAAAAGATGCACTGAATGATTCGAGTAAGACACGGGCACTGGGAGAAGCTTTGTTTGATATACTATTTGATGATGCCCTGCGCAACGACTTCGTCAAGTTTTACAATAAAGTAGTCCATCAAAAGAAACAACTGATTCGCGTAGAACTGGAAATTGATGAACGGAAAATACCGGAAGTCGCTGCCCTTCCTTGGGAATTTTTGCGTTTACCTGCACGAGCAAATTCAGGAAAAATCTGGATGGGAACAGTTCCAGATTTGGCTTTCTCTCGGAGGCGACCGCAAGGGATTCCGGCAAAACCAATTCAGTTAGATAAGAATGAAAAGCTGAGAATTGCTTTGGTGGTGTCTGATCCTCCAGATTTCAAGCGTCGTGTGCGTTATGAACCTGTACAAGAAGCTTTGGAGAAGCTGGCAAAGGAGCAGGCAAATCGGGTTGAATTGCTGCCGATTGTTAATTCAGCTAATCCTGAAGCAATCGATAGTATTCTATCCCAAGAACCCCACATTTTTCACTTCATTGGTCATGGACGTTTGGTCAATGAAAGTAATCAAGATGTTGGTGAAATTGCCCTTGTTGAACAAGATTTTAATGAGGCAATGTGGGTGGATGCGGATTATTTCAGCGAAATGTTTAATACACATCGTCCTGGTGTGGTGATGCTGCAAGCCTGTGAAGGGGCTATGTTGTCTGCATCTCAGGCATTTGTAGGGGTTGCTTCGAGCATTGTTGAGCAAAATATTCCCGTTGTGGTGGCGATGCAGTATGAAGTTACTAACAGTACTGCGAGTCGGTTTGCCCGTCGCTTCTATCAACAATTAGCAGCAGATGATCCAGTAGATATTGCTGCTCAGTATGGGCGACGTGCCATAATTCAGGGTCCAACGCAAGATCGTAAACGGGATTTTGCCACCCCTGTCATTTTCATGCGCGTCACCGATGGCTATCTGTTCCAATCTCAAGAACCAATTCATCGTAATCAACAGGAGATATTAGATGATTACTTGAGCCGGGAAGCTAAACGCCACGGCTCAATGTATTTACCACTGTTAAATTCCCAAGGCAAACCTACATCATTACCTATTGACAAACTTTGTATAGATTTACCGCTGAAATTAACCCATGATCCTTCCCATGGAATCATAGGAGATGTGGAAAGTGAAGGATGGCTGGGACGTCAGAGCTTTACCAGTGCCCTACTTTACGATAAGGCTGCACGTAGTCAAAGTATCCAGAATAGTGAAGAGCAGAGTTGCCAATTGAGTAATCAGTTGGAGTCAGGTGCCCGATTAGTTGTGGTTGGAGATCCTGGTTGCGGTAAAACCACCTTGTTATCTTCCATTGCCCATCATTACGCAGTGGGTCATCGGACCAAGCAAAAGGTATCTACATTTAAGGAGACTTTACCAGATAACCCTTGGATTCCAGTCACTCTCGTGTGTCGAGATCTTTTAGAGGCTCAGCTTAACGATGGTTTAATTGGCTTGATTAAGTATCAATTTCGACGACTAGGTTATAGCGGAAATAAACTTGAATACGTATCTACCTTTTTAGAGCACCGAATGTCTAGAGGTGAGGTTTTACTGTTGGTTGATGGATTGGATGAGATTCCAACAAAAGAGCAGCGACGAAAATTTGCTCAATTCTTAGAGACACAAACCAGCATGTACTCCCAAATGCCCATGATTCTTACCTCTAGAGTGGTTGGCTTTAGGGCAATTCAAGCAGAGCTAAAGTCCTTTAAGCATCTTAATGTCGCACCATTGGGGAGAGATCAGAAAAAGCAGTTTGTTCAAGCTTGGACAAAATTGCTATTAGAGGCAAAATTGCTATCAGACCAAGATTTGACATCGATTGTGGACAAGCTTGAATCTGAGGTTTGCGACAGTCGCAAAATTGCCAAGCTATGCGAAAACGTGCTGCTTCTGACTCTGATTGCACAAATGTTTTTACTGGACGGGCAGTTAAGCCGTCGAAGAGTAGATGTATATCGCCGCGCAATTGAACTAATGATTGAGCGCCAGAGAAAAGGTAAGGGGTTACCCTTGATTATCAATGAAGTTTCTCCTCATCTGGAACATCTGGCCTATTCTATGCGTTTAGATGGTGCTCAAGATTGGATAGAAAAGCGAGTAATTGAAGCCATCAAAGAGGTACGCAGGCATGAACCAAAAGAAACTGAGCTAAAACAGCGCACCCCTGAAGAGTGGCTCAATGCTGTTATCAACCAGTTGGGTGTGCTCAATGTAGCAGGTTTCAGTACTGAGGACGACGGTTACGACCGCAAGGCTATCCAGTTTTTCCACCAATCTTTTCAAGAATATTTTGCCGCCCAAGCTCTGCGTCATGGTCGTGGAGTATATGACAGCACACATGTTTTGAGTCGTCTGCGTCAGAAAGTACAGGAGATTGACATTGTAGAGCGTCAGATTGAATCCCTCGGTACCGGACAAAAAACTGAGCCAGTTGCTGCTGGTCACTGGCAAGAAGTGGTACGTTTCTTGATCCCTACATTGGATAAACAAGGGAAAGAACAAAGCGAGTTAGATCTTATCACTGCTGATGATGCCATGCTGGTGCTGCTCCCCTCCCAGAATACACCAGCAAAAAAAGCCCGTGCTCTCGCTAGTTTTGCTCTGCAATGCTTAGCAGAAGAACCCGATCTCACTGATGAAACAGTTTACTTGGTGCTTGATGCAGCGATAGACAACCTCAATGACCTTGATGGTGTTAACACTAAGCAAAACACGTTGATGGACGAGGCGTTTTATGCGGTAATGCAGTCTAGTTTTAGAAACCTATGGCATGAGCGATTACTGCAAACTTACATCCAAGCTTCTGATTATAGTCGAAGTAGGATTGGCTGTATCCTCGCTACCACAACAGATAGTGCAACTCTTAACCGAGAAAACGCTACTGAGATCTTAAAACCTCTGTTGGAAAAGCTCAATCCTGGTCACTCGGTGGAAGAACGTGTTGACGCAGCACTTCAGTTAGTAGAAGCATTCTATCGTCCACAGGGGCAGAAGGGTGGCTCAAGAATAGATTTTCTACCCAATGCACTGTTGCATGAAACGGTTAGTGTGTTGCTTGCCACTGCTCAAGAAGAGGTAGCTAGTAATGATGCCGTATCAACCGCAGCTATATGGGCTCTGGGATGGTTAACTAGTGCTAAGACTAGCGACTCTTACACAACCTACACTTTTACTGAAACACAACTCAACTGCTTACGGCAAATAGTCATGACCGAGAAGCGGGATGCTTTTGCCAGAATGTGGGCTGCCCTAGTGCTTAGTATCTGTAGCTCTGAAAAAACTGTATTTGCCCAAGCAGACTGGATCTATGAATGGGCAGTTGTGGCAGATGGAAACAAACCTCACAGACAATTACCAGCAATAGTAGCTCAAGAGCGTCCGCTAGATATTTATGTTTTACAATATTTAATCTCTTCCGACTTACCAATAAAGGCTAAAGAGCTTGTTGCTATTGCCCTCGGTCGGTTAGGACATTTCATACCTGAAATGATAGAGCCACTCCTACAGATTTTCCACAACGATATCCGCATTAATAATGAGCGTGACGAAGCACTAGTTTATCTAGTGTTTACAGGTGGATCTAAAATTACCTCTGAATTCATACAGGGAGTAAATCGTCCCAAGAATGATACCGATAAATATGATTTACCTGCACGTTGCTTTTTAGCACTTATCGGTATGGGTGAGGTAAATTCCCTTAAGCACCAACTTGATATTGGTATGGGGGATCAGATAGATATTAATGCTTATGCTTATGGATTAGCAGGTGTCACGGATCCACAAGGCCGGAAAGTCCTGAATTCTATGAAGAATCATAAGAAAAAGCAGGTTCGTGATGCGGTGGCTAATGCTTTGTCTAAATTAGCGCAATGGGATGGGGTGAATCCACAGCAAATTAGTCCAAAATCCTCTAGTAATGAGAGTACTACCTCCCCTAATTTTTCAATAAAGGGAATTTTCAAAAATTTACGTGATTTCAACTCACAAAAAAAAATTAAGCTTAGCCCTCAAAATGACAAAACAGGGATGTATGTAGATCAAGAAATATCAAAACAAGGTCACTTAGTTCATAAAATCAAAGCTAAAGATAGTACTGGACGATGGGCCTATTATTTCGTTCATGTAAGACCTGAATTAGAGCAGGCATTCTTACAAGCCTTAAACTCGAATCAAAATATTGATTTAGAAGACTACGGCAAGGTGATTGGTTCTTGCTATGGAGAAAAACCTAATCAAAAGCTCAAAAATTTATTAAAAGATAAGTATGGCTTTGATGTGTAGATTTATTCGGTAATTAATTGATACAAGCAGCAAAAACTGTTCTAGTAAACTATTGCCTATTGCCTTGCGCGTAGCGCTATAAATAGCAATAGTAAAGCTTTGCCTACCCTAGCCGCAAGTCAAATTTGTCGATTCTTACTGTAAACTATATCAAAGGTTATTAAAAACCATGAATAAAGAAGAGTTACTTGTTAACAGCTTTCAGGCAGTATTTGAAAAAATTAATCAGGAAGGAATAAAAGAGAGCGTCGATAAAAAGGGCATTGATCAGTTTATTTCTGATTGTGCGTCGTTAGCTGCTATAACAGGTGCAGCTACTGGTTTTACGGGATTTACCATCATGATTGTTGGATTTCCTGCAGATGTTATCAATAACGTTTTTCAACAGTTTAGAGTAACCTTAGGAGTCATTTACGATAAAAAAGGGGTATATAAAGTTTCTTTTTCTGAATTTATGACAATAGTAGGTGTTTCGGTAGGTGTAGAGGTTGGTGCTAATTTAACAAAAGCAGTGATGTCCAGTATCGCCAATAAAATACTGATTAGATTATTTGCATCAAGTCCAGGCAAAGCTGTACCTTTTGTTGGTGCATTTATTGGTGGCAGTATAAATTACGGTTTTATTAAAGCTATAGGAGCTGCTGTTAAAAAAATAGATATGAGTAGCATCGTTTTTGACCAAAATTCACCACAAAACGATTCAAATGACCAGCAACCAAGGGATTTAAAATGAAATACCTAAATGTTGGCTACAGATAGAGCCTCCAAAAGGAAATCCGATCGGGTGCATCTCCTAAAAGCTGTTTGACTCGGTGGTTGGAACGGGTATTTTGCCCTTTACAATAGTATTACTCGCTCCTATGTTGAGCCAATACAAAGCTTGTATTCGTTTTTTATGACTACTTTCTTTGAGAGACTTCAGTAGTGCTTTAAGTTCTTCTGGAGATTCTTTAATTTCTAATTAAAAAAGAGAAACGCTTGAATAGATTAACCTTTTTCGCCTAATTCAAGTATAGCATTATTTTTTAAAATTCCTAGAGCACAGGGAAGAGGGAATAGGAAACTGATAAAAGTAACTGCTGTTATAGCAGTCTAAGCAAAGCTTAGGAGATATTTCTTTTACCTGCTCAAAAGTCCCTGCTCCCGATTCCCGAGCATTTGTTACAAAATTTTAAAAATATGTTATAATATAATATTTTTTGTGCTATAGTATATATGTGGGCGCTGGGACGCCCAGAGTCAAGAGCTAGCCCGGGAACAGTCCAATCTCTACGGGCTAGCTCTGGCTCCCCTATAAAAGGAGATACTTTAATGATGACCTATTCTGAACGCCTTCATCCGTGGGTGGTCATTCGGCTGTTACCAAGAATGCAACGAGTTGTTGTTGCTCGCTTTCGCAATCGGTCGGATGCGGAGGGACATTTATGGGCTCTGAAACGATTGATGCCGGATGCGGAATTTATAATTGTTTTTGATGTTGGTTATCGGATTGATGAGGAATCGTAAGGGGTAAATATCATATAGCGGTTTGCGACTTTAATCACCATTGGATTTGATGATCGATTTAAAAATGGTCGAGTTATCAATCCTTCATCAAATTCTCAGATATCACTCACCTTGGTTTCATGTTATGCCCTCACCCTAAGGTTAGGGATTCCAGCCACAGCTCCTGATGCTGGGGTTAGGCAAAAGCCCACCCTCACAAGCCCACACTCACAAGAGTAGTAAGGGTGGACTAGGTTATAGCACTACGCATTAAGGTGTTTGACATTGATACAAGCAGCAAAAGCTATTGTAGTAAACTGTTGCCTTTTGCCTCTTGCCTCTTGCCTTACGCGTAGCGCTATACCAGTGACATCTAGGCAAGGAAAGTAGAATGATGAATAAATTACTTAAAATAGCCCTCAGCACTACTTCCTTAGTTGGGCTGTGTTTGATGGCACTAGTCGTACAAGCCGGGAGCTGGGATAATTTCAAACTCCGTTACTTCCATCTCACTGCCTATCTCCACAACCAAGACCAGGAAATCACTGACCTCCAAAAACAAAATCTTAATCCAGCAAAATCCACTCGCATTAATTTAACGGAACTCCTCAATGGTGGTCCCCCAAAAGACGGTATTCCTAGTATCGATAATCCTAAGTTTGATACCGCTCAAACCACACCATTTTCTAAAACAGAAACTGTGATTGGTGTGGTAATTAATGGAGAAGCCAAAGCCTATCCTTTTGGGGTCATGAACTGGCATGAATTGGTGAATGACACAGTAGGTGGAGTTAATGTTAGTGTATCCTATTGTCCCCTTTGTGATACTATAGTCGCTTTTAATCGCAGCAATACAACCTACGGTGTTACAGGCAAACTTTATCAAAGTTGCCTAGTAATGTATGACCGTGCCGATGATACCCTTTACTCTCAACCTTGGGGGATGGGTATTATTGGTGCTAAAGTCAATCGTAATCTTAAAACAATTCCCGCTATCAAAACTACTCTTGGCGCTTGGTTAAGCAAGTATCCCAATAGTAAAATTCTATCCACTGACACAGGTCATAATCGGGATTACTTCAGTTATCCCTATGGTAGTTACTATACCGATAAGCAAATTATTTTTCCAGTCAGAAATCAACAACGACTTACCCTCCATCCCAAAGCTATTGTTAGCTATGTGTGGGAAGCGGATCAACAAACCCCTAAAAACCAATTTTCTGGGGCTAGCTATCAATTTGTCCATGATCAATTAAAAAAAGTGGGCGAAAAAGTTGTAGAATTCAATGGTCGTCCAATTAGAGCACGTTGGGATAGCCAACTTCAAACTGTATTAGTAGAAGAATTCGATGGCACTCCCATCCCCAGTTCAACTGCTTTTGCCTTTGTGTATGCAGCTTACTTTGGTAAATAATCTTACAGACCAGAGAATTCCCCCAATTGAAAACTGCAATAACTCATGACTAATATAGCGGTTTCTCTCCTAATTAGGTAAAAATGATTTTTTCCCTGCTCCCTGCTCCCTGCTCCCTGCTCCCTACTCCCTAAAACCCAAAGATTTGTAGCTCACCCAATTAAAACCGCTATAACTATGACTAATAACCACAATATCTTAGTAATTATCCCTGTTCTCAATGAAGAAACCACTATCACTGGGGTGATTAAGTCTCTTCAATCCTATAATTTGAACAATATTCGGGTAGTCGATAATGGCAGCACCGACAACAGTATTATAAAAGCAAAAGAAGCCGGTGCCGAGGTAATCAGTGAGCCTATTCCTGGTTACGGTCGAGCCTGTTGGCGGGGATTGCAGCAACTAGACCGAGATATTAATTGGATATTATTTTGTGATGGTGATGGGAGTGATGACTTAAGTTATTTACCCCAGTTTCTAGCTGAAGCGCATAAGTATGACCTAATTTTAGGTAACCGCCGCGCCACAGTAGATGGACGTAAGGCGATGACCCCAGTGCAAAATTTTGGCAACTGGCTGGCTACCTTCCTGATCGGTTGTGGTTGGGGACACTGGTATCAGGATTTAGGACCATTGCGCCTAATTCGTCGTTCAGCTTTGGATGAAATCCAAATGCAAGATAGAGGATTTGGCTGGACAGTAGAAATGCAAGCCCGTGCCATCGAATGTGGTTTGCGAATCTGTGAAATCCCTGTTGGTTACCGTCGCCGACAAGGGGGACGCTCGAAAATATCTGGTACCCTTTCTGGTAGTGTCCAAGCAGGAACAATAATTTTGATGACTTTAGGTCGTCTATATTTACGTCGCCTTAAGCTTACCCAGGCAGATGGCACAATCGGTAAAAGTGTTAAAGATGGAATAGGGAATTTCCATCAATCCTAGTTTCACATCTCAAATGAAAACGCTATATATATGGCTTAGTTCTCTACTCCTGTTGTTAGGTTGTATTTTGATTGTGCCTCATGGGGATTTCCGAGAGGTGGGAGCTGTGCCTCGATTTTGGTTAGGTATCGGTGTAATTAGCTTAGGTTTTCTGTTGGCTTGGGGATTAAGCGTCTATACTAGATATCCTGCGGAAGTTGGTAACAGCAAACTTTGGATTTCCCAACAAGCAAAAAGAATTAACAACAGAATTAACAACAGAATTAACAACAACAGTATCAAGACAAGACTTTGGCAACAGGTCTACAAAGGATTCACCAAATCTCTTAGTATCAAGTACTTCCGAAAACTCAAAACTAAGCACTCAGGACTAAATTTTTGGAGTACTACTATCCTAAGCAGGCTGCTACTCCTACCAATGTATCCTGGAGATGATGTATGGCGCTATCTATGGGAAGGGTATATTCAAACGTTAGGGTTTAGTCCATACCATTTGCCACCTAATGCTGCTGAACTGATTCCCTACCATACGGAATGGTGGTCACTAATCAATCATCCTACTGTTTCTGCTATCTATCCACCAGTAGCGCAATTAGGTTTTCGGCTCTTAGCGCTGATTGACCTTAAGGTTTGGTTGTTCAAAATTGCATTTATCTTAGCGGACTTATTAATCTGTTGGTTACTCAGTCGTCGATTTGGTTATCAACAGGCAATTTTCTATGCTTGGAATCCTTTAATCATTTACTCCTTTGCTGGTGGTGCTCATTACGACAGTTGGTTTATTTTACCCCTAGTTGCAGCTTGGTTAGTCTTTGACCAAAAAACAGAGAGTTTAAGGCGGAAAAAAATAACAGAAATAGAGGAAAGGTTGGACAGTGGGACAGTAGCAGAAGGCTCCTCATTTACTAACCCCTTGATGTCTTCATCGGATCACTCCCTGACCTGGTGGCACTGGATTGCTTCAGCTTTGCTAATAGGAATTAGTATGGCAGTGAAGTGGATGTCTTTGCCAATTTTAGGCTTTCTGACCTGGCAAGCTTTCCGAAAAGTAGGGGTAAAACTAGCAATAGTAGTGCTATTGTGCGGTTTCTTACCTTTTGGCATCACTGCTCTCCAATTTTGCTCTAGTGGAGAATGTCCTTTGATTCCTACTGGATCAGTGTTTGTGTCCCATGGTCGCAGTGCGGAATTGATTCCTTATATTGTTAGCGAATATTGGCAACCCTCTCGCTGGGTTAATTGGATTTATGCTTTTCCCCTAGGCTTAACGGTAAGTTGGCTAATTTTGCGATCGCGCAATTTTCAACAATTTACAGAATGGTACTTTTTTTGCCTGCTAATCCTATCTCCGATTATCCATGCTTGGTACTTCACTTGGATAATTCCTTTTGCTGTTCCTTCTCGGAATCTGGGAGTACGTTTAGTCAGTATCTCTGCTTTTATTTACTTTGTACTTCAGCATCGCATTGCTTTAGGTAACTACAACTGGTATCTAACTCCTCAGGAGCGATGGTGGCTATGGTTACCCTTTGTTTTGGGTTGGTTTTGGACCCATTACCGCAATCCTAATGTTGCTCTCAACCAAAACTCAGATTGATTAGCTTTAATCAAAATTGCCTAGGTCAAGGTAAGCTATCAGCTATCAGCTATCAGCTATCAGCTATCAGCTATCAGCTATCAGCTATCAGCTATCAGCTATCAGCTTAAGCGCTACGCGCACGCTGCGCGAACAGCTTTTGAATAAAACAGGTAAGCATTGCTTTAATCTGAGTTACATCTTTTGAATAAAACAGGTAAGCATTGCTTTAATCTGAGTTACATTAGCTGACGGCTGACGGCTGACGGCTGATAGCTTACAGGTCAAGCATTTTATTTTATTGGTTAAATCATCTGAACAACTATGAATACATCCAAGAGATTACTAACCCTAGTTCCAACCCTGATTATCCTGACAGGTTGTACACTTTCCCTACCGATAAATCAAGCACCAGCACAAGAGTCTGAAGTACGAGTAAATAGAGGCACTGACACTACTCTATTGAATTATGACGACTATGCTACTGTCCTAAAAACCCATGTCAACAAGAAAGCGCTAGTTAATTACCAAGAATTGCAGAAAAATCCAGAACAACTGGAGACGTTTAATACCGCCTTAGGTGCTGTTGATCCTAGCACCTATCAGTCTTGGGATGAAGCAGAAAAGATTGCTTTCTTGATAAATGCTTACAACTCCTTTACTCTAGAATCCATTATTGACCAAAGCCCGCTCAAAAAGAGTATTCGGGACATTAAAGGAGTCTGGAAAGGACGCGAATTCAATATTGTTGGAGAATCTAAAACCTTAGATAATATCGAACACAAGACACTGCGAACGCAATTCAACGAGCCCCGAATTCATATGGCTTTAGTTTGCGCCGCTATCAGTTGTCCTCCCTTAAGAAACGAACCTTTTACTGGGGAAAAACTCGATCAGCAACTGGATGACCAGACACAGAAATTTCTAGTTAGTCCCCATGGGTTTCGTATTGATCGTCAAAAACGTACCGTATATCTTTCTTCCATCTTTAAGTGGTTTGGGGAAGATTGGAAAAAAACCTATGGTATCGATGACAAATTTACTGGTAACGCCAATCAAAGAGCAGTGTTAAACTTTATCAGTGACTACCTTAGTCCAGAGGATCAGGAGTATCTTGAACAGGGGAATTACAAGATAAAATATCTGAACTATGATTGGTCTTTGAATAAACAATAACTAATTACAGCAGTTTTTAATTGGGTGAGGTATGGATTCTTTGGTTTTAGGGAACAGGGAACAGGGAACAGGGAACAGGGAATATGGAAAAAATCCTGTGTACCTCATAGTCATAAAAAAAACTGTAACCATAACCAATTAACCATAACTAGCTTGATTAATTAATCATTAGTGATTTGTTATGGTTTATTATTTATTGTTTAAGACATCTTTGGCGACAAAGCTAATCAAGTGGTATATTCGGCATTAATCCGGACATAGTCATAACTCAAATCACAACCCCAAGCCTGACCAACACCGTGACCATTGCCCACATTAACCTGAATTAAAACTGTATCTTCTTTAAGATAAGCACCAGCAGCAGCCTGCTTGAGATAATCACTAGCCTGTTGACGGTCAAACCCTAAGGGTTGACCATTGTCCATCAGCAAGACATCCCCTAACTGAATCCGCAGGTTTTCTTGGTCAAAGGGTACTCCTGCACGGCCAGCGGCTGCGGCAATTCTGCCCCAGTTTGGGTCTCGTCCAAAGATGGCAGACTTGACCAAGGATGACCCAACAATGGTCTTAGCAATTTGACGAGCCCCTTTATCATCCGGTGCGCCAGTGACTTGGACTTCAATCAAACAGGTTGCCCCTTCTCCATCCCGTGCGATCGCTTTTGCCAAATGCTGACATACTGCTGTGAGCATCCCCTCCAACTTCTTAGCTGCTGGCCCGATTTCTGTAATCGCTGATGTTCGGGACTGACCATTAGCCAAGGCAATTAGAGTGTCATTGGTGCTGGTATCCCCATCTACGGTAATTTGATTAAAACTTTTATCCGCTGCCCGCTGTAACATTTGTTGCCACAGGGAAGTAGAAACTGCAGCATCACAGGTTACAAATGCTAGCATAGTCGCCATGTTGGGATGAATCATACCAGAGCCCTTAGCAATACCACCCATCCTGACCGGACGGTCATCAATCATGGTTTCCATAGCAATGGATTTAGTGACTAAATCCGTGGTAATAATCGCTTCAGCTGCTGCATCGGAACCAGTTTCGGATGCTTGTGCTACCAATGGGGGAATTCCTGACAATAGAGCATCCATCTTGATGCGTTGACCAATCACCCCTGTCGATGCCAACAAAATCGAATTAGGGGAAACATTGAGTGCTTCACCCAAAGCTTTAGCACTAGCTAGAGCATCCTCCCAACCCTGCTCACCCGTTGCTGCATTGGCTTGTCCAGCATTACACAAAATAGCACGAGCACTAGCTTTAGACTGTAAGCCTTGACGGCAATAATCTACACAAGCAGCCCTGACATGACTGGTGGTGAACACCCCAGCTGCGATCGCATCCACCTCTGATAAAATCAACGCTAAGTCTGGCTGACCCGACGGTTTTAAACCTGCGGTAATCCCTGCTGCCTGATAGCCCCTGGGAGCTGTTATCCCACCACTAATCTCTTGCCAGTCCGACATGATGCCTCCATTTCAACCATAATTCATGCCCGATCCGGGATTATATCAAGTCTTTTCGACTTACGCACCAAGGGTATTGATCTGTAGCTTGATGTGTAGCCGTAATTTCGATAATTGCTATAAAGTCTCAAAACTTTACAAAAAAACAAAAAAAGGGGTTACACCCCTCATACAAAATAGTGTATATTTTGATATGTAGATGCACCCTGATGATCGGGAGGGTCACGTCAGTGACTCTCCTTTTCTTAGTTATTTGTGATTGGTAATTAGTGATTTAGTGATCAGCAACACCTGGCAAGCCTGTTACCTCAATCACCCTTGAGCTTCTTGCCCAAAATTTGGTTAGTCAGCTTAGGATCAGCTCGTCCGCTAGTTTTTTTCATCACTTGTCCCACAAAGAAACCTTGCAGCTTGGTCTTACCATTGCGATACTGTTCGAGTTCCTTAGGATTAGCCGCCAGTACCTCATCAATAATGCTTGAGAGTTCATTTGGGTCAGAGATCTTAATTAACCCCTTACGTTCCACTAGCTCCCTAGCAGAACCCCCTTTAGAGAGTAATTCTGGCAATATCTCCTTGGCAATCTTACCACTAATGGTGTCATTATCAATCAGGTTGATCAGTTCTGCCAGAGTATTGGGTTTCAGAGCAATCTCTGTAATAGCCAGTTTCTCAGTCTTAAGATAAGCAGCAATATCTCCCATTACCCAGTTTGCCGCTTGTTTGGGATTAGCATTAGCAGCAACACTTGTTTCAAAATACTCTGCCACTTGACGATCATCCGTCAACACCCTGGCATCATAGGCAGAAAGTCCCAGTTCACTTTCATAACGATTCCGCTTCTGGGCGGGAAGTTCTGCTAGCTGACTGCGCCATTGCTCTAATTGTTCCGTTGATACTTCAATGGGTGGTAAGTCAGGTTCAGGAAAATAGCGGTAATCGCTGGATCCTTCCTTAGTCCGCATACTAATGGTGCGTTGACTACCCTCTTCCCAAAGGCGAGTTTCTTGAATAATCGATTTTCCAGCTTCCACAGCTGCGATTTGCCGGTCAATTTCGTACTCAATCGCCTTCTGGATAGCATTGAAGGAGTTCATATTTTTGATTTCAACTTTGGTGCCAAACTCCTTCTGACCGACGGGACGTACAGATATATTGACATCACAACGCAGGGACCCTTCTTGCATGTTGCCATCACTGACACCGATGTAGCGTACAATCCGACGCAGCTCTTGAGCGTATTCTGCTGCCTCTTGACCAGAGCGCAGATCCGGTTCTGATACTATTTCAATCAGGGGTACCCCAGCACGGTTGAAATCTACTAAGGAGTAGGTAGAACCAGCCAGTCGGTCACTACCAGCATGAACCAGTTTTCCCGCATCTTCCTCCATGTGTAGGCGAGTGATACCAATGGTTTTACGGATAGGATTACCGTCATGATCGGACACTTCAATTTCCAGTGAGCCATGCTCAGCAATGGGCAAGTCGTATTGGGAAATCTGGTAGTTTTTGGGTAGGTCAGGATAAAAATACTGTTTCCGGTCAAATTTGCTGTAGGGAGCAATTTGGCAATTGAGTGCTAAACCCGCTTTGACAGCATACTCTAGTACCTTTTGATTGAGAACCGGTAACACTCCTGGCATCCCCATACAAATTGGGTCAATATTGGTATTAGGGGTAGCACCAAATTTTGTGGAAGAGTTAGAAAAAATCTTGGTTTCGGTACTAAGCTGACAATGGGTTTCTAAACCAATGATTGCTTCGTATTGAGTTTTAGCTGGTGCAGCAGTAGTCATTGGATGTTACAATTAAAGGTTAACTTTATTGATGGAACTTAGGGCATTTTTTGTCCACTATTCCCAATAATGTACACTATTTAATTAGCTACAGCGTCAATCATTCCAATTACTGGCAGGATTAGAGTTGACAGTTTTTCTGTAATTTTTTGTATTTTAAAATTGTAAATTGTTAGACAGTTTTACATACCATTATTATAGCAAATGTGTCTTACGATATAATGTCGAAATTGTACTGTTAAAGGGCTTTTTTTACCTAAATACTTACGTTTAATGCTTAGGCTAACTGATTAAAATTAGAGACTTTTTATAAAGTAAATCTTAAGAAAGCGATTAGTCCCTGAATATTGCTGAGTTACTGGAACTCTGTTAACAGGTGAGCTTTTCTGTTGGTGCGCGTTCACACTTATCGGGAAACCCGACCGGGGTCGCACCGCAATCAGCTCATTATCTTTCCCTGTGGTGATCAGGAATTTGGATTTATCACAGAATCATCCTAATGTCCAGATCACGCGGTCGTTTTTTAGTCAGCCATTTTAGATTAATGTGACTAAAGATTCGACAGGTGCGCTCTTACTTGGCGAATTTAATTCTTAATGGTAAGAGCGCACCTAAGAAAACAAAGGTTTTTCATCACCTAGGCGATGGACGAAGTCCATCCCCTTCGTTCAAGCAATTATCCAGTGATCTGATTAGGTCAAATCAGGGGAAAGCATGACTAATCAAGAAATTTTAATAACAGAAGACTACACTCGTCCTTGGGCACTTATGCGTCTACTGCCTAAATGCCAAAGGTATACAGTTGCTAGGTTCTTTAATCGTCAGGATGCTGATAACCATCTCCGATTTTTGGATCGGTATATGCCAGAAGCAAAGTTTGAAGTACTTTTCGATCTGCCTGTAAATCAGGATACTAATCAGCTCCTTTAAAAACTCATTCTGAGCTGGCCCTAACCCTCAACACTAATTAGGCAGACTATTAGGTACCTATTAATGAGATTGCAAAAATCCTGAAATTCTCTCCACTGCTCTTTCCAAAACGTCTGGTTCCCGTACTAAGGCAAAACGGACATAGCCTTCACCAGCCTTGCCAAAACCAGCTCCTGGAGCAGCAGCCACCCCAGTGGCTTCTACCAAGCTAGTACAAAATTTCACTGAGTTGCCTGCCCAAGGTTCTGGCAATTTTGCCCAGACATACATAGTGGCTGGTGGCACTGGCACTGACCAACCAATGCGGTTTAAAGCATTAACAAAGGCATCCCGCCGCTTTTGATAGGTGGTGACTACAGGTTTAACAATGTCTTGAGAACCATTCAACGCTGCGATCGCACCATTGAGAATCCCCCTGTATTGGTTAAAGTCAATTGCCGCTTTCACCTGCCGCAAAGCTCGAATCAATTGAGCATTACCGATAGCATAGCCAATCCGGAAGCCTCCCATATTGTAAGACTTGGAAAAGCTATAAAACTCAATCGATACAGTTTTATCTGGGTCTGCTTGCAAAACCGAGGGAGCAACAGAGTTGGGATTGAGGGTTTCTGGGATTTTCCCGGTCTGCTCCCCATTGCCTCTGGTATCTTCAAAAACGATATCAACGTAGGGAAAATCGTGAACTAATACCAGGTTATGGCACTGACAAAAGGCCACTGCTTCCTCAAAAAAAGACAAGGATGCGATCGCAGTAGTGGGATTATGGGGATAACTCAACACCATCATCCGTGCTTGAGCTAGCACTGCCTGAGGGATATCCTCAAATACAGGCAAAAAATTGTTTTCTGCCAATAGGGGCATGGGATAAATCTGACCACTGGCTAGGTGGACACCACCGGCATGGGAAGGATAGCCTGGGTCTTGTAGCAGAGCAAAATCCCCTGGATTAAGCACAGCTAAAGGTAAATGAGCTGTGCCTTCCTGAGAACCAATCAGTTGTAGCACCTCAGTTTCTGGGTCAACCGGAATACCAAATTTGTTAGTATACCAGCTAGCTGCTGCCTGACGAAAAGCTTTAGTACCATGAAACAGCAAGTAACCGTGAGTGCTGGGATCATACAACGAGGCTTCAATCCCAGCACACACATGCTTGGGAGCTGGTAAATCGGAGGACCCTAATGATAGGTCAATGATTTCTTTCCCAGCAGCTGCCAACGCTTTTGCCTGATCCATATCGGCAAATACATTTGCTTGCAGGGGTTGTAAACGTTGGGCAAACTGCATTTTAATTTTAGTCTTTTTCTTTTGTCTATTCTTTTCGAGCCTTTCCCATCGGTTGCGCTGGCTTTGCTCCCATTGCCCCTTACTGCCCTAATTTAAAGGTTCTCATCCAGCATAGTCTGCAATTGAGTTTTGGTAATTGCTCCCTCGTGGGATTTGGTCACCTCACCATTTTTAAACAGTCTTAGAGCAGGGACACCCTCTACCTTGCACTTGGCAACGGCATCTTCATGTTGGTCTACTTCCATCTTAATGACTTTTAAGCGATCGCTATAATTTTTAGCAACCCAGTCCACTGATGGCGATACTAAGCGGCATGGTCCACACCAAGTTGCCCAGAAGTATACCAGTACTGGCTGCTGGGCTTTTAAAACTTCAATTTCAAAATCTTTATCTTCGATTTTAATCACATTACTCACAACGGTATCCCCTCAAAAGACTGGATTAGACTGCATTGACACAATCTATATTCTAAGTGCTTGAACTTTCCCCCAGCTCAAAAATGGGGGATTATAAACAATTGTTACGAGATGGGCGTCGAGCCCAATCTGGACACGTTGAGTATAGGAGATTTTACTATGACTGAAAACATCATACCGTTTGCTCGAGATCAAAACTCCCTTTTCCTCGGAGTTCTCAGTCTTTATGGTTTATCGGCTGTTATAAAATCAAAATTTATACAATTGCATAAAAATTTGCACAAAAAAACGGGTTAACCCGCTATACAATTGGTCAACCCGTGAGCTTGGGAACGCCTAAATGGACTACTTTTGTAGCACCAACTTAACGTTGGCATTGTTTAGGCCACGCTGCTTGACTTCTGCCAAGGTCTTGTTAACGGCATACTTCTGGTTGATGGAGTTGATCAACTCGGTTTGGTTGTGCTTCTTAGCCACACCCCAAAGGTCAGCAATCAGGTCAAAGGTGCCATCACTGTTGCGAGACCAACCTAGATCATATTCGCCTTCGAGAACAGCAACCAAGTCAGCGCGAACTCGTTGACCATTGTAGCCGCGAACATCAGCTTCTGTCTTAACATTGATTCCCAGGTCACACAGGGAAGTCTTCAGGATTTCGGCATCGGAGATTTTAGTGCGCAGAGTGCTAAAGTGAGACATGTGGATTTCCTCCAGAAAAGGTATCAGAGAAACGACAACGTAGCGTTTTACTTTTATGGCTAGCCGCCCTCAACAATTACAAGCGGCTACTTATCAAACTGCTAGCAATTTTTTGCTAGCCTTTACTCCTGTTGGGAGCAGGAGAAAGCCTGTTAGAACTCCATACGCTGATATTCAGCTAGGGAGGATGCAGCAGGTCGCGCGCGTTGCCTAGCCCAGTCCCTCAGGGCTGCAACCTGCTCTGTCATCGTGCGCGATAGAGGTTGAGTTGATTTAATCGCGGCAATAATATCCAGTTGAGTAAACTCCCGGTCTTGAGCAAATGCCTCATACATCGCTGCCACCATGGCTTGCTCAATCTCAGCACCTGAAAAACCATCAGAAACTTTAGCTAACTGTTCAATATCAAAGCGGTCTATATCTCCACGCCGCTTTTTCAGGTGAATTTCAAATATTTGCTGGCGTTCTTGGGTGTTGGGTAAATCAACAAAAAATATCTCATCAAAACGACCTTTGCGTAGGAATTCTCCTGGTAGGCGCTCCACTCGGTTTGCTGTCGCCATCACAAAGACTGGTGAGGTTTTTTCTTGCATCCAGGTCAGGAAAGAACCAAAGATCCGACTTGAAGTACCTCCATCAGAGTCAGAAGAACCGCTGCTACCAGCAAACGACTTATCAAGCTCATCTATGAAGAGAATAGCTGGAGAGATTGATTCTGCCGTTTTCAAAGCATTGCGTAGGTTAGCTTCCGAGCGCCCTACCATCGAGCCATCGTATACTCGCCCCATATCCAGGCGCAATAGTGGCAGACCCCATAAACGAGACGTAGTTTTGGCAATTAGAGATTTACCACAGCCAGGAACCCCTAGAATCAACATTCCCTTCGGTTGAGGCAAACCATATTCTCTAGCCCTCTCGGTAAAGGCATTAGAGCGCTGCTTGAGCCAACGCTTCAGTTCCTCTAACCCTCCTATAGAATCGAGGGTTTCATCTTCTTCGATATAATCTAGGATCCCGTTGCGGCGGATGATCTGCTTTTTCTCGGATAGAACAATATCGACTTCAGCTTCGGTGAGACGACCAGCTTTAACGTAGGCTTTGCGATAAACCTTCTCTGCTTCATCGCGGGTCAAGCCTAATGCTGCTTTGAGAAGCTTTTCCCTAGTTTCTGTAGTCGTTCGACGAGTTTTACTCTGATCCAGTTGGTGGGATAGGACTTGGTTAAGTTCCTTAAGGTTTGGTAGGGGAAAGTCAAGCACGACCACTTCCTTTTCCAACTCAATAGGAATCTGCTGCACCGGGGACATTACGATGATAGACTTTTTAAGAGACTTCTTCGCTTCCTCTCTAAAGCTTGCCATCGCATCCCGCAACCATCGGGTAGTTGCTGGTGCATCTATAAAGGGATGTAAGTCTTTAAAGATGTATATACCAGGTTCTTTTTGTTGAATTACCCACTGAACTGCTGCCTCAGGAGAGACCGTATTGTGCTGAGTGGTGTGGCGTGATTGACCATACTCAACAATCCCGTGAGTGACGGTCCAAACGAAGACTCGTTGCTGTTGAGACTTCCTTTGAGCAATCATTGCTATTGCCCTCTCTGCCCGCTCCTCCTCGGGAGTCACGAGGTAGATTAGAGGATATTGAGCTTGAATGAGAACGTTTATCTCTTCTTGCATAACTCTACCTAATATTAGAGACGGCTTACAACTGCCCAAACATCTTCAACTGAACCACTGAGCTAACTAAGTCTGCTCTGGGAGTAGATTTTTTGTCTACCTTAACTTTGGCTACCTTAACAAGGAACCAATTCCTCTTCTCCTTGAGAATCGGTACTGGAGCATACTTTAGCTGTTACCTTTTCTACTGGGAGTTCTTCCGATATCACACCAGGTTGGTTTTTCAGAGCTACTAATTTTCCCTCTGAGACAACCAAATCACTAGAACACTCGGGACAGGGGTATACTTTATGGGTTTGTCCATATTGGTCTACCTCTTCTACCACATCTTGGTGTTCTATGTAGAATAGAATCGCCCTCTCAACCATAGCTGACATTGATTCAGAATCAACAGCCGCTTTAATTTTGAGCCGGCGATGCAATCCTGGTGGAAGATAAAGAGTAACTTTTTGCTTGTCTTGCATATATTTTTTATATCGTTGTACCCGGGTATGTATTTAACCTTATCGGGTTCCTCTCTAGCTGTCAAGACATTTAGCTGGTATGACAGCTAAATTGTTACATTACTTAACAATTTGACGGGAGGATGGATAAGGAATAGCATAAGGCGCGCCTGTAGTTGGCAACGTATGCAGCACGAAAAGGGAGCGATTGTGAAGCAAAAGACTTTCTCGACAGGGCTTACAGCTATGCAGCAAGGGAACAGGGGAGGCAGCAAGGACTAACGACTAAGGCATTACCTTCAATCCTCCACGACATATCAGTTGTCCAGTTGTGAGGGTCAGTTCTTGAAGCTCCACCTCTGGTCCTAAATTGATTACAAAGCCATCTAAGCTAATAGGGGGGGCATCATGATCTATCTGAACTTGTAAGGGGTTCAGTTCGAGTTGGTTGGGGGTCGCCAGTTGGATACCAGCACGAATTACTATCAGGTTGCTAGCAACATCAGGATTAGTTGAAATGCCTCTTAAGGTCAGCTGTCCTATATTGATATTAATCTTTTGCCAGCGTATTTGTGGCGGTTTTGGGTCGTTAGCGGGTTGAATGATATCATCTGATTTGACGAATGTATATAATAACTCCGTCAAAGCGTTAGATAACAAGGGTGCTTCAAGAGATGATTGCAGGTCTGGTTCTAGGAGTAATAGGTGACCCACTACGGGAACTGCTTCTAAAAGACGTAGGGGTTTACCCTTAATTATCTGACCCAGGTTGAGTCTAATATTACTGCCTTCGAGCTGAATTTGGCTTAGATGCAGTCCTTGATAAACTGCTTGCTTGGCAGCAAGGGCAACCTGAGGAATGTAACCAGTCAGAATTTGGCGATCGCATCCCACAATGCTTATTTGCAATGTAGCAACTTCCTCTACTTGCGATCGCAGCCACAGCCGTAGCGCTGGGGAAATAACTTTGCTGATAATCTGGCTTGGCTTTTGCAATGAAGTTTTCGGAGTTTTAACCAAAAGAACACCTTCTTGTACTATTTGTACATAGTATTTTGAAGTCGTTGTCTAATGGAAATCAACTCCTGGGCACACTATAAGCATAAGGCAAACTAAATTCAGCATCACCATAGTCCAGAAGACAAAGCTCAAGCCAAATGTTGGGTCATGGAGGAAAGAGTACAAAAAATTCTTTCACAGTGGGGTATTGCGTCACGGCGTCGAGCCGAGAAGATGATAGCCGCAGGACAAGTGCGCCTAAATGGTAGGACCGTACATTTGGGGCAGAAAGCTGATCCAGAAACAGATGTAATCGAAGTAGATGGCAAACCGATAAACCCCTATCACCGACCTCAATCTATCTACCTTTTACTGAACAAGCCTGCTGGAGTAGTTTCCACTTGCCGAGATTCCCAGAATCGTCGGACAGTAATTGACTTATTACCGGATCAACTAACTAAGGGTCAGGGGATTCATCCTGTAGGAAGGCTGGATGCGGATTCTACAGGTGCATTACTACTGACCAATGATGGTGAGCTAACATTTCGCCTGACCCATCCTAGTCATCATATACCTAAGACGTATCAGGTTTGGGTACGGGGTAATCCCCCAGAATCGGTACTGCAAACTTGGCGTGAAGGTGTTAATCTGCTGGGTAAAAAAACGTTACCCGCTCAAGTCCGTGTACTTAAGCGTAAGGGTCAATCCACACTTTTGGAGGTAGTCTTAACCGAAGGGAGAAACCGACAGATCCGTCGTGTTGCTCAACTGCTAAGCTATCCAGTGATTCATCTACATCGTACTGCTATTGGCCCGATTAAATTAAATCTCCCAGGAGAGCAAATTCTTCCTTGTGGTGACTACCGTGCCTTGAAGGATGTAGAGGTGAGTTTTCTTACCAGTAAATCCACCATTGTTCAGTAAAAATGCCAGCAGATGTCGAGGAGTACCGTGTATGAATGAAAACAAAGTCCCGTTGCAGCAACAACAACAGAAGAAGCTGGCAGAAATGGGTTCATCCCTGTGTCAGTTACGCACTCAACAGTGTAAAACCATTGAGGAAATTGCCGCTTGCACCCGAATTAATGCACGATTTTTGAGGGCAATAGAGCAAGGCAAGCTAGAGCAATTACCAGAACCTGTGTATGTTCAAGGGTTTATCAAGCACTTTGCGGATGCACTAGGCTTAAATGGAGACGAGTTTGCCAAGGCTTTTCCCACTGGGGTAACTGTAAAAAGGTCAAAACTTTCCTGGGGTAACAGTAGGGTTCCTCAACTGCGACCGCTTCATCTTTATTTGTTCTACATTTGCTTGGTTATTGGTTCAGTCAGTAGCTTATCTGTCCTAATCAACCCTTCTAAGCCACAAATAACTGATAAGGAACCAAACTCGTCTCCAGCTCAATCGTTACCGACACCCGGTAATGTAGATCAAACTAACTCCCAAGCGGAGTTAGCCTTAACCAAGATACCGTCGAGTCCAAATAAGCCAGTTCAGGTGGATATCACTCTCAAAGGTAGATCTTGGCTTCTGATCGTGGCAGATGGCAAGAAAAAATATGAAGGCATCCTAGAAGAAGGAGCGCACCAGACTTGGGTTGCTAACGAAAAACTATTTGTTAAAGCTGGCGATGCTGGGAATGTAATCGTTGAGTTCAATAACCAACAGGCAAAGCAGATGGGGGCTCCTGGTGCAGTACAAGCATTAACTTTTGCTGCTAAACCTAGACCCTCTCTTCAGTAGTAAAGCTTTCTATGGTAAAAGCATTAAATTCATCAATCTTAAACATTAAAAAAGCATATAATTGGGGGCAAAAACCTATAAATGTAAAAAAAATCACAACTTATAGCATTTAAAATTAAAAATATATGCATTAAAACCAATGCTGATTTACCATAAAACCATCCCAAGTTTAGGCTATATTTACTAATGTTACCTGTTACCTTGATTAATCAATTAAATTTGAAGATATCAAATTAAAATGCTATAGCACTTAACTTATATAAAGTCCAGTTAATACCTTGTATAAAATTGTATATAATTGTGTATAATTGTGATTTGACGATTGTCAACTAATAATTAACATTTTTGTCAAAATATAAACAACTAATAATGAACTTAACAGGATTAATTGTTAAAACTATTCCAATACAATATAACTAGGCTTGCTAGTCATAACTGGGAGCACGACCGTAAGTATGAGTAAGGATTTTGAGGCGATTAGCCAATTCTTCACTCAACGCATTCGGTCGATAGCGCCATTGCCAGTTACCTTCCACGGTACTGGGAAAATTCATTCGAGCATCTGTGTCCAGACCTAAAATATCTTGCACAGGAATAATCGCTTGGTTGGCAATACTACTGAGCGCTAATCGGATTAAATCCCAATGGATGCCTTCTTGGCTGACTGGTCCGCAGTAATTAATTATAATCTGCTTATCTTCACCAGAGAGTTTGTTAAACCAACCCACTGTTGTGTCATTATCATGGGTGCCGGTGTAAACCACACAGTTTTGGATATAGTTAAAGGGTAAGTAAGGGTTACTTGATCCCCCACTAAAGGCAAACTGTAAAATTTTCATACCAGGAAACTGGAAGCGTGAGCGTAATGCTTCTACTTCTGGAGTGATGATCCCTAAATCTTCGGCAATAATTGGCAAATTTCCCAACTTGTCTTGGAGTACTTCAAAAAATTCTTTTCCTGGTGCCTTAACCCATTCTCCAGTGATGGCAGTTGTTTCTCCTTGCTTGACTTGCCAGTAGGCCTCAAATCCCCGGAAATGGTCAATCCGCACAATGTCTACATACTCCAAGATGGTGTGGAAGCGTTGTATCCACCATCGGAAGTTATCTGCCTGTAACTGTTCCCAGTTATAAACTGGATTACCCCACAACTGACCTGTGGCACTGAAATAGTCCGGAGGCACCCCAGCCATGAGTGTGGGTTCGCCAGTTTCGTGATCAATGGCAAAGATTTCCCGATGAGCCCAGACATCAGCACTATCGTGAGCCACATAAATTGGAATATCACCAATAATCTGGATCTGGTGATGGTTGGCGTACTGTTTGAGAGCTGACCACTGGCAGAAAAACTCAAATTGTAGGTATTTGTAGAAATAAATTTCATCCTGCAATTTCTGCCGCCAATACTCAACTGCTTTGGGTTGAGCCATAGCAATGTCTCGTTCCCAAGTATGCCAGCTACTCTGGTCAAAGGCATCACGAACAGCCATAAATAAAGCATAGTCTTCCAACCAGCTGGCTTTTGCTTGACAAAATTCTGTAAATTTCTGGTGCTGTTGGGGTGAGGCGTTGCCACGGAAGCGATCGCAAGCTTGGTATAACAGGGGTATCTTGGTTTGAATTACCTGATCGTAATCCACTGAGTCGAGGGGAAACTCTGGTAGATTGCCAAAGTCTTCATCCTTGAGCAGTCCCTGCTTTTGCAATTGTTCTGGACTAATGAGCAGGGGATTGCCTGCCATGGCTGAGTAAGAGCCATAGGGAGAGTTCCCATACCCAATCGGACCAAGGGGCAAGATTTGA
>NZ_JAAHHS010000004.1:31485-64095 GCF_010692395.1 Moorena sp. SIO3H5 | reverse complement strand
TGAAACTGGTACATATTCCCCCGGTAGTCCCATCATTGATGTTCCTAAACAAGGTAACTATGGAGACTTCATGGAGAGAAAAGTGGAATTTGAGTTTTCCCTAGATTTAGTTTTACGGGTCTCGGAAACAGCCTACGGTATCGCTCAAGGTCAAAATGTGCCCCCAGTTTGTATTCTTAACTGCCCCTTTACTATCCGCAAACTTCCTTGGACTTACGCCCTACCCTGGAATCAAAAGAAGTAAAAAATGAATACTGAATTTAGTATGGCAATATGCCACATAAATACTACACTAGATAGTGGGGGAGAGTAGGCGTAGGCAGTTACAGGTCGGTAGCACTACCGATTTGAGGAAAGTCCGGGCTCCCGAAAGACCAAACTTGCTGGGTAACGCCCAGTGCGAGCGATCGTGAGGATAGTGCCACAGAAAAATACCGCCCCTCGATTTGAGATGGGAAATTGCAGATTTTGGATTTTAAATGCAATCCAAAATCCAAAATCTAAAATCTAAAATCTAAAGGGGTAAGGGTGATCAAGATGATGCTCAGTTAAACCTGGAAAATGGGATATCCCGGTTTTATATCATGCGGCTACACCACAACGGTCGTAAGTTTGATAAAATCACTCGCCACGTCCAATGTACTCAGTGTCTCGGTTCTCTAGAAGGCAAAGACTGGTTCATGGCTGTAGCTCCTCCCACTCAAGATGACCGACCAGTTTTAGAGGATATTGCGGCTTTTCGGATTCCAGGTAACTGCTTTATTAAATTAGAAGTAGGAACTTGGCACGCTGGTCCCTATTTTGACCAGGAATTTATAGATTTCTACAATTTGGAACTTGCTGATACCAATGTCGTCGATCATTTTACCCATGATTTTATAGACAGCCATCAGTTACAGTTTGAAATTGTTATAGCAAACGGAGTAGGGAGTAGGGAGTAGGGAGTAGCGATGCAGCGCCTTCACGCGGGGGTTTCCCCCATGATCGACTGCATCAAGACGGGAGTAGGGAATATGGCCTAAAAACTTATCACAATTCCTACGCAGATACCTAGAGTAACTGATAAAATGGAATGGGTAATAACAAGTAAATCATAATCCCATAATTAGTCACAACATAATAAAAAAATAAGCAAAAGTAACTAATTAATAATAATCTTGGAGCTCGAATTAGTTATAAAATAATCAAATATTATGAATTTTACCTGTTCCCGATTCCCGATTCCCGATTCCCGATTCCCGATTCCCTACCTTAATAGGTAGGTAAATTTTTCACTTGGTGCCAGATATGAGTAATGAATAATGACAAAGGAAACCTATGACAGTAAATATCCAAAAATTCTATAAAGCCTGTAATCCCAGCAAAACCTTAACGGTAGAACAGCCTGAAGACCGTAATTATTATATCGATTTTTCCTCAGTGCGAGGGGGCAAGATCATTGAAGAGTTGAAGGACAATATCACCTTCTTCTCCATGGATGAGCCGACCTGTGAGCTATTTACTGGACATATTGGTTGTGGTAAATCTACGGAATTACTGCGGTTGAAAGCCGAATTGGAAGAAGCTGACTTTCACGTGGTCTATTTTGAGTCTTCTCAAGACTTGGAAATGGGAGATGTAGATGTTGGTGACATTTTACTCGCTATTGCTCGTCGAGTCAGTGAAAGCTTAGACAAAATTAAGCTAGGTGAACCGAAAGGCTTTAAAAAATTACTGGCAGGTGCGGCTAAACTATTGCTCACTGAAATTGAATTAAGCGGTCGGGTAGGAGTTCCTGGGATTGGTGAGGTTGGAGTAGACACGGAGGGGGCGGTTTCCCTTGCAGTTGGGATTGGTGAGATTACGGCTAAGGCTAAGGATAGCCCGGATCTGCGCAGTCGGTTACGGCAATATCTCGAACCTCAAACCAATCGCTTGTTAGAAGTGATTAACCAAGAGTTGCTCGAACCTGCGATCGCAAACCTCCAACAAGTGGGGAAACAAGGGCTAGTGGTAATTGTAGATAACCTCGATCGGGTGGACGCTTCCCAGAAGCCTTGGGGACGTGATCAGCCGGAATATCTATTTGTGGATCGCGGAGCTCAGTTAAAGGGGTTACACTGTCATGTAGTCTACACCATGCCCCTAGCCCTACGATTTTCTAATGACTATAGTGCCTTGACTCAACGCTTTGTAGTAGATCCCAAAGTGTTACCAATGGTACCGGTAAAGTTACGAGATGGCACTCCCCATGAACAGGGCATGGCACTGCTGCGACAAATGGTACTGGCAAGAGCCTTCCCTGATTTAGAGCCTTTAGAGCGTCTTGCTAGAGTAAAAGAGGTGTTCGACTCCCCTGACACTTTAGACCGCCTGTGTTACGCTAGCGGGGGTCATGTGCGAAATTTGCTTCGGTTCCTCAGTACCTGGATCAAGAAAGAAAGACGATTACCTCTGTCTCAAGGCATGTTAGAAACTGTAATTCGAGACCGGCGCAATGAACTAACCCTACCCATCTCAGACGATGAGTGGGAACTATTGTGTCATGTTGCTAAACACAAGAAGGTAGTTGGAGATGAAGGTTACCAAGTCTTGATCCGCAGCATGTTCGTCTATGAGTATCGAGACCAAGATGGGTCTTGGTTTGACGTTAATCCCATTTTGGCAGAAGCGGAAGGATTCAAATCATGCCTAGCTTATACCGCGTAGAAGATGCGGATGCCTACAACAAAAATTCAATGCAGGAACTCGCCTGGGCGATTGAGACGTCCCAAGGGGAGTTTTCCCTGATTTTAGCCCGCCGCAACTATGAAGCTTTACAGGATTACATTGTGCGGAAGTTGCGGCAAGTCTGTGCTATTGAATTCCAGGAAATATATCTGAACCAGTCGGTTAAGAGTCTCTACACCACTATCTTGGAGCAGCTAGGGGATCAACAGCCAGCTGCCGTGATGGTCTTTGGTTTAGACTCCCTGAGCAACCTGGAGCAAGTACTAATCACTACCAACCAAGTGCGAGAGGAGTTTCGCAAGCATTGCCCCTTCCCTCTAGTGTTATGGGTAAATGACGACGTACTCCAAAAGCTGATTCGGTCTGTGCCGGATTTAGAGAGTTGGGCAACAACCACAGATTTTGTCCTCTCCTCCAATCAATTAATTGAAGCTCTAGCAGAACGAGAGAGTTATTTATTTACTCGTATTTTAGATGCCGGTGGGGATCAGTTCCTACCCAATACCGCTATTTTGGGTTCAAGCTATCGCCGAGAATTGGACTCAGCTTTGAGGGATTTGCAAACTCGTGGAGATGTCTTAGACATAACCCAAGAAGCTAGTTTGCCATTTGTGCTTGGTCGAGAAGCTTATACTAATGGTCAGATCGATCAGGCCTTAGAGTATTATCAGCAAAGTTTAGCCTTTTGGCAGCAAGAATTCAGGAGCTGGGAAACACAACAACAGGAAATCCAACAGCAGAGTAGTTTCTCCTCCGGACTGGGTCGAACTACCCCAATACCTCCTTATCTCCGGACGTTGTCTAAGCAGCCCTCAACTCCTTCACCCTCTGAACCCCTAACCCCTTCACCACTAGAACGTCAAGCTCTACTGCTGTTTCATATCGGTTTGTGTTATCTGAGCCTGGCTGAACTCAATCGATCCCAAAGTCGTCACCACTGGATCACAGCCAGAGGGTATTTTCAAAAGTGTATCGATACATTTGAACAAGCAAAACGCCCAGATTTAATTGCCAAGTTTATTACTAAACAGGGCGAAACCCTACAACGACTGGAAGCTTGGAAAGACTTACAAGGTCTGGCGCAACGCTCCCTGGTCCTGCACAGAACCTATGGCAATTCACTGCAACTGTCTCAAGATTATGGATTTATCGCTGCAGTCGCCCTTCAAGACTGCCGTTGGATGGGCGCTCAGCAAGCAGCTAGGAAAGCGTTAGAACTCCTGACACGGTTAACTAATACCTCAGGAGAGTATCAGATGTCCTATCTACTGCTTCTGGCTCAAGCGAAGCAGCATTTGGGTCTCTCGCAAGAAGCGATCGCTATCTTGGAAAGGGCTAAGGAAACCGGTCCAATGGATGCCCCACAACTTTATATTCGCATTTTGGAAAAATTGCGGACGCTTTATTTCCGGCAAAAGCAGTATCTAGAAGCCTTTCGGGTCAAACAAGAACGATTCTCTGTTGAGCAGCAATATGGTTTCCGTGCCTTTATCGGACCTGGTCGCCTTAAACCTCATCTACGCCAAACTTCTACCTTACTCCTAGAGCAGGAAACTGCTGCTGAGGAAATCACTGCTTCTGTACGTCAGAACGATGTAGAGCGCTTAGTGGAACGTATTGGCAGCACCCAGCACAAACTGACAGTGATTTACGGTCAGTCAGGGGTAGGTAAGAGTTCCCTGCTAGAAGCTGGATTAGTCCCCACTCTCAAAACTAAGGTAATTGGAACCCGCGATGTCGTACCAATTTTGGTAAGGGTTTACACCGATTGGGTCAGGGAAGTCTGGAAATCCTTAGCATCTTCTCCGTTGAAAGTTGACCAGTTGAACGGTCAAGGGTCTTCTGTGTTCAAGGTTGAAGCTTCACATCAATTTTCTAACCTGCAACATTCAACCCAAACTAACCTGCAACATTCAACCCAAACTAACCTGCAACATTCAACCCAAACTAACCTGCAACCAGCCACCATTTTAGAGAAATTGCGACAAAATGAACACCGCAATTTGCTAACGGTGCTGATTTTTGACCAGTTTGAAGAGTTTTTCTTTATTTGGGACAATCCTACGGAAAGAAAACGCTTTTTTGAATTTTTCCGGGAGTGTCTTCAGATTCCTTTCGTCAAGGTAATCTTGTCATTACGGGAAAATGATTTGTACTTTTTGTTGCAGGGAATTCGTAATCAAAACTTTTATCCAATCAACAATAACATTCTCGATAAAAATATTCTTTATTATTTAGGAAATTTCTCCTTAGACGATTCTCAATCTATTATTCGCAGCCTAACCGAGCGCTCTCAATTTTATTTAGAAGAAGCTTTAGTAAACACCTTAGTTCAGGAACTAGGCAGCAGTGAAGGCGAAGTTCGTCCCATTGAATTGCAGATAGTAGGAGCTCAACTACAAACTGAAGGAATTACTACCCTAGCTCATTATCGGAGAAAAGGTCCTAAAGAAAAATTGGTGCAGCGTTACCTGCAAGAAGTGATCGCAGATTGTGGATCCGAGAATGAAAAAGCTGCTGAATTGATATTGTATTTACTAACTGAAGAAAATAACACCCGCCCGCCTAAAACCCGCCAGGATTTGGAAAAAGATTTAAACGCCTTGGCAGTAGATTTAGCGATAGAAAAAATAGACCAGTTAGATTTAGTATTAAATATCCTAGTCGAATCAGGATTAGTGGTGCTCTTACGAGAAAGTCCGGTTAACCGCTATCAACTGGTTCATGATTATCTAGTTTCTGTGATTCGCCAGCAGCAAGATAGCGAATTACTCGCCAAACTTAAGGAAGCCCAAGAGCAACATCGGCTTTCTCAAGCCCAGTTACAGAAATCGATGATAGCACTCACCGGCTCCATTGCTGTAGTTGCTATGTTAGCGATCTCAACCGTTTCTGCTGCTATATTTTGGGCTCAAGCTAGAAACAACGAAATCACAGCTTTGATTAAATCCTCAGAAGCCCTTTACGGTTCCAATAATCATGCCCTCGATCCCCTAAAAGATGCCTTACAGGCAGCAACAAAACTTAAGAGGTCACTTGGGGTAAGCTCTGAGACTAAGGATATAGCGATGAGTTCTCTAGAGAAAGCCTTTTATGGGGTGAGAGAGCGCAACCGCTTAGAAGGTCATACTGATACACTCAAAAGTGTTAGTTTTAGTCCCGACGGTGAGCTAATTGCTACAGCTAGTTCCGACAAAACTGTCAAAATCTGGTCCAAGGAAGGCAAAGAACTCTACACGTTAGCAGGAAAGGATGGACATCAGGATGAAATCAGAAGTGTTACCTTCAGTCCTGATGGCAAGTTGATTGCTACCGCTAGTAAAGATAAAACCGTTAAAGTCTGGCAACGGAATGGTAAGTTTATTCAAACCCTGACAGGGCATACTAATTTAGTTTGGAGCGTGCGTTTTAGCCCTGATCGCAAAAGCCTTGCTGCTTCTAGCGAGGATGGCAGAGTTATCATCTGGAGCCTCGAAGGCAAAAAAGCCCAAATCTTTAAAGCCCATGATCAACCAGTGCTCAGTATTAGTTTCAGCCCCGATAGCAAGGTGCTGGCAACTGGTAGTTTTGACAACACGGTTAAACTCTGGCGTAGAGACCGGAATGGCTTGTACAACAGAAAACCTCTAACCATACAAGCCCATGAGGATGCGGTGTTCAGCGTCAGTTTCAGTCCCAAAGGTAAACTGATTGCTACTGGTAGTAAAGATAAGACTGTCAAACTCTGGAAAATGGACGGTACTCGGTATCAGACCTTGGGAAATGATGACCATGAAAGTCATCAAAGTACTGTGACTAGCATCAGTTTCAGTCCCGACGGTCAGACCCTTGCTAGCGCTAGTGCTGACAATACCGTCAAACTTTGGAATCGAAATGGCAAGCTACTCGAAACCCTTACCGGTCATGAAAGTACGGTATGGAGCGTTAATTTCAGCCCCGACAGCCAGACCTTGGCTAGTGCTAGTGCTGACAAAACGGTTAAACTTTGGAGTCGATACGGTAATGAACTCCCTATTCCCACAGGGGATGAGAATACCGTTTACAGCGTCAGTTATAGCCCCGACGGTCAGACTATTGCTACCGCTAGTAAGAACAACACAATCCAACTCTGGAGCTTAAATGGTCAATTGCAGCGAACTCTGACTGGTCATACCGATTGGGTTTGGGGTGTTAGTTTCAGCCCTGATGGTAAGACTATTGCTAGCGCTAGTGCAGACAAGACTGCCAAAATCTGGAATAAGAATGGTAAGTTACTGCACACCCTATCTGGTCATGAGAATGTGGTCAGGAGTATCGCTTTCAGTCCCGATGGCCAAATTATCGCTACGGCTAGTCGGGACAAAACAGTTAAACTCTGGAATAAGAATGGTATTGAGATTAGAACTCTGACTGGTCATACCAATTGGATTAATAGCGTCACATTCAGTCCTGATGGTGAGACTATTGCTACGGCTAGTGCTGCTACGGCTAGTTCTGACCCAACCGTCAAACTCTGGAATGTTAGTGATGGCAAGGAACTGCAAACCCTCGATGGTCATGAGAATTGGGTTTTTAGTGTTCGTTTCAGCCCCGATGGTAAAACCCTGGCCTCTGCTAGCAGGGATAAGACGGTTAAACTCTGGAATGTTAGTGATGGTGAGGAACTAACATCTCTTGAAGGTCATGAGAATACCGTCTGGAGTGTGGTGTTTAGCCCCGATGGTGAAACCATTGCTACCGCTAGTGCTGACCAAACTGTCAAGCTTTGGAACACCAAAGGTAAACACCTTCAAACCTTTTATGGCCATGATGATGATGTAGTTAGCCTCAGTTTTAGTCCCGATGGCAAAACTATTGCTTCTTCAGATTCATCTGCTAGAGTAATTATATGGAATTTAGAGACTATCAGAAATCCTGATCAACTACACTCCCTTGCTTGCGATTGGCTGCAGGATTATCTAAAGCACAATACTAAGGTCAATAAGAGGGAGCGTCGTTGGTGTCGTTAGTGGTTCCCTGCTGAGTCCTGATTCTGTCAGAAGCAGTCTGGAATGGGATTGCAAAAAACTATGGCAATTTTAATAAGTGTTAAGTAGTACGGTTAGATAGTGCTAGGTAGTGTTAAGTATTTAAGTGTTACTACTTAACACTTAATCCTATCATGACTAATCACAAAACAATCACAAAAAATTGCTATTTTGCTACCAGGATAGAATTTAATTCCCTGATAACATAATTACCTCACTTGCTGGCATAAGCGCTTGCTGGCATAAGCAATATCCTTAAAATCATGATTAAATCACCCCTACTCGACCCTGTAGCTAATCACCACCGGGATACTGTAGAAGAACTAGCCTGGGCAATAGCTGCTAGTGAGGGACAGTTTTTACTGATGTTCGCACACTGTAATTATGCCAAGTGGCGTAAGCGAGTGGTGCGCAGGCTACACAAAATTTCCTCTGTGCCAATCCGGGAAGTATTCCTAGAGCCATCTGCTTGTACACTCTACACCACCCTCCGACAGGAAATCGGGGAGGAACAGCCAGCCGCTTTGATGGTGTTTGGTTTAGAGTCAGTCACCGACCTTGATGAACTGTTAATCGCCACAAACCAAGTTAGAGAAGAGTTTCGCAAAAATTTCGAGTTTCCATTAGTGTTGTGGATTAACGATGAGGTGCTGTGTAAGTTGATTCGCATCACACCAGATTTTCACAGTTGGGCAACAACGGTTATGTTTGAAATCCCAACCTCAAGCCTAATTAGCAACCTAAAACAAAAAACCAGTTCTTTATTTACCAAAGTCTTAGAATTAGGTGCCAGTGAAATTTACCCCAATGAGGCTATCTTAGGTGCTGGTTATAGTCAGGAAATTAAGTTTGCCTTACGGGATTTGGAAAGTGGGAACCACGAGTTGCCACCAGAGTTGCTAGCCAGTCTAAACTTTGTCTGGGGTCGAGAGGCTTATGGATTGGGCAAGATTGATGTTGCTATCACCCACTATCAGAAAAGTTTAGACTTCTGGCAACAGGAGCCCCGCAAGCACCAGAGCAAGCCCGAAAACAACGGTGAGATTCTACCCGGACTTGGTCTGCCTACCTTCATATCCCGTAAACCCATTGCCCCTCCACGTGGCGAGCGAGAAGCAGTTATCCTGTTTCACCTAGGATTGTGCTATTGCGATCAGGCTAAGCAGTATAGACGAACAGACCCTAGCTATGGAGAAAATTGGCACAAGGCTAAAGAGTATTTAGAGCAATGTCTGGTTGTGTTCGAGCAAAAACAACGACCGGATTTAGTGGCTAAGTTTATTAATCAACTCAGTGAGATACTGCAATCTCTTGAAGCCTGGGAAGATTTGGAAAGTCTAGCTAAAAACTCTCTAACGCTACACAGAAGTTACTCTGCTCCTGTGCAACTGGCTCAGGATTATGGATTTTTAGCAACAGTAGCGCTACACAAATCCTGCTGGCAGGAGGCTTACACAAACGCATTATATGCCAATGTAATTATCACAAAAGTCACAGAAGAACAGGGTGCTGCGCAGGATAGGGAAGATTTGTTGGCCAATGGAACACAGGGAAGAGGGGGAAGTAAAAAATTATCCTATCATCCCGCAAGTATCCAACCCCAACAACAGCAACAGTACCCTGACTATCAGGAAAATTCTGCTTTATCTTGCCTCAATGGCATAGTTAAGATAGATCAAGATGTAGAACAGATTACAAATAAATCTCCCGTTGCTCGGTATCTGTTACTTCTGGCTCAAGCCCAACAGCACTTGGGTCAGCATTCCGAAGCGATTCGCCATCTGGAACGGGCTAGGGAGTTAGGCATTGGTGATGACCCGAAACTGTACCTGGAAATCCTGGAAACTCTAGGAACCCTCTACTGGCAACAAAAACGATATCAAGCAGTATTTAGATTAAAACAAGAACGGCTTGCGATCGCACAACAGCATGGTTTACTTGCTTTTATCGGTGCGAGTAAACTCAAATCCTCCCAACAGAATCACTTAGCACAAAATCAGTTAGCACAGACCAAGAGTAAAGGTAGCGCTACCGTATCTCAGGCAATGACTGCTTCCGATTGGCAACACAAAGTACAAGAGCTAGTGCAACGCATTGCCAGTACCCAGCACAAACTAACTGTCATTTATGGTCAGGCTGGAGTGGGCAAGAGTTCCTTACTAGAAGCTGGGCTAATCCCCGCCCTAAAACAGCAACCCATTGGTAACCGTGATATAGTCCCAATTAGGTTGAAGGTTTACACTGACTGGGAAAAAGAGCTGGGTAAACGTATCTTAGAGTCGAAGGGTGAAAGTTTAAAGGTTGAAGGTTTAACGGTTGAAGGTTATAAAAACAACCTTGGCCAAAAGGCCACGCTACGCGAAGAACCGGCTACTCTTCTAGACCAGTTGCAAAAAAATCAACGGCAAAACCAGAGAAACATCCTGATTTTTGACCAATTTGAAGAGTTTTTCTTTACTTGCCGAGAGCCAGCTGAACAAAAACGGTTCTTTGAGTTTTTCCGTGACTGTCTTAATATTCCCTATCTGAAAGTGATCCTGTGTTTACGGGAGGATTATCTACACCTATTATTAAAGTGCGCTCGTCAGGTAGATTTGGATGCCATTAATAATGATATTCTTAATAAAGGTATCCTTTATTATGTCGGTAATTTTTCTCCAGAAGAGGCAAAATCGATTATTTATAATCTAACCACTAGAGCTAAATTTTACCTAGAGGATGCATTACTCGATGAGTTGGTAAACGACTTAGCTAAGACTGAACCAGTGGGAGAAGTAAGCCCGATTGAATTACAGATAGTGGGAGTGCAACTGCAAACTGAGCAAATCACTACTTTAGCGGCTTATCGGCAAAACGGATCAAAAGAAAAGCTAGTGGAGCGCTATTTAGAAGGGGTTGTTTCTGATTGTGGTTCAGAAAACCAAAACGCGGCTTGGAAAATTTTGGGTTTGTTAATGGATAAGAATGGCACTCGGCCATTCCGAACAAAACACGATTTAGGAGCAGAGTTACAGTTATCTACTGACAACTTAGATTTTATCCTAGAGCTATTGATCAAATCAGGTTTAGTGATGAAATGGCAGCAAGAACCAGAAGCTCAATATCAACTGATGTATGATTATTTAGCTGAGCCTATTCGTAGCCGTTACTGATTGTAAGCTTATGCGCTACGCGCAGGCTACGCCAACAGCTATCAGCTATCAGCTATCAGCTATCAGCTATCAGCTAATGCGCTACTTGAGGTGCTTTTGAATAAAAGAGGTAAGCATTGGTTTAATCTTAGTTCCTTGGCCTTTCGGCCAAGGAATTCATTGTATTTGGCTTTGAGTCCGTTGAACTCCTCAGCCGGATAGCTTGTTTTAAGCTGACCGCTAAGGGCTGATAGCTGATAGCTGACACCAGATTTAATTTGATTAGCCTTTCAGTCTCTCTAACCAACTGGATAAATCCGACCCATCGGAAAAATCGAACAATGCCTCACTCAGTTGATCCAAATCAGCAACAGATAAGTTGTTGATTACTGATTCTAGAGTAGGCTCGATTGTTCCAACCTGGCGTGTCAACTGACGCATAATTAGCTCCAGTTTTCCTTGCTGTAAGCCTTGCTGTAAGCCTTGCTGTAGACTTTGTTGAACTTTTTCCTCTCCCCAAGGTAATAAATTTCCAGAGCTATCCCACCACCGTAACCAATAGTTGGTGATTTCTGATTTTTGCCCGTACCATACTCCGAGAAACAAACCCATGGATTCAATCCAGTAGCGTCCATTAGCATCGGGTTGTTGTAGGGTATAGCTTCCTGAATTAAGCGATCGCATCTCCAAACTTCCGGAGGCTGGGTCAAAAATCACATAAATTGGTACTTGTAGGATTTGCTCGTAAAAGTACCATTTGCCATAAGGGTAACGAGGGTTCATGGAATATTCTCCTTGCTCCTTCTCGGATAAAAATTCCATAACCACTGCTGGTACCTCTCCTTCGGTGTGAGGGGTATAGCTCCGGCGAATCACCCCTGGTAAGACTGGAAACACGGAAGGTACATAAAACCAGTCTGGTGCTTTCACTACTGTTTTACCGTCCACATTGGCACATAGTCCAAAGTTTGAAGCAATCAGCATTGAATTATTGATAAATCCGGCTAATTCCAGAATCTCTCGGAGGATAGCCGCTAATAAGGGATGATAGAGATTTTCCACTGGGTCATCGGGTAATTGAAATTCCTCGGGGAGTTTTTCCCATCGGATAATAGGTTCGGCTTTCGTTTGAGTCATAGCCCTATCGGGTGTCTTTATATCTTTAAGGTAACGAAAAACTTAACGTTGTTTGTTTGAAGATAGTTTTGAAGAGACTGCCGAGTTTTGATGGTTGAGTTTTTAGTAATAACGACAGGTTTTAAAATTATATTATATTTATATATTACAATTATTTTTAACTACTAAATTAGTAAAGACTAACTAGTAATGATGCCCAAAAAACTTGAAACGGCTACCTATGTCGCAGCAATGGCAGAACTCCTTGATTTAGACCTTAACCCCGAACACCGTCCTGGTGTTATCAAAAACTTCGCTACAATTTATGCGATCGCATCTTTAGTAACAGAATTTACCTTACCTGATGATATCGCAGCTGCTCCTGTATTTAAACCTTAGGATAATGGTTTATAAACGTAAATAAATAATCATAATAATAGCATAAATTAGGATGCTAACCGTGAACCAAACTGATGCAATTGGAATTGCCACTGCGATTCGAGAAGGTCAAGTCACCGCCAAAACAGTCATTACTAAGTGTCTCGAAAAAATAACTATCCGTAACCAATCCCTTAACTGTTTCACAACGGTTACCACTGACGAAGCCTTATCCGATGCTGAAGACATTGATCATGCTATTGCCAAAGGGAACAATCCGGGTCCATTGGCAGGAGTGCCTTTTGCGGTTAAAAACTTATATGATATCGCTGGCTTAATAACATTAGCTGGGTCAAAAATTAATGCTGAAAATCCTCCGGCTTACCGTGATGCTACTGCTGTAGCTAAACTAAAACAAGCGGGTGCTATCCTAGTTGGAGCATTAAATATGGATGAGTACGCCTATGGCTTTGTAACGGAAAATAGCCATTACGGTGCAACTCATAATCCCCATGATCTCACTCGCATTGCTGGTGGTTCCTCTGGTGGCTCGGCAGCAGCAGTGGCGGCGGGATTAGTACCGATCACTCTCGGTTCTGATACCAATGGTTCGATCCGGGTACCAGCAGCTTTGTGTGGTACTTTTGGCTTAAAACCTACCTACGGACGATTGTCTCGGGCAGGGGTTTTCTTGTTTTCTGCTAGTTTGGATCATATCGGTCCGTTTGCTCGTTCTGTACGGGATATTGCTACTATCTTTGATATCCTTCAGGGAGCAGATCCCGCTGATCCAGTTTGTACTAATCGTCTCCCAGAACTCTGTGTTCCCCAGCTTAACGAGGGGATTGACGGGTTACGGATTGGGGTTGCGGATGGGTATTTTGCTCAAGGGGCAGAACCAGAAGTCTTGGATGCTGTGGCTAAAGTTGCTAGTAGCTTGGGTGTAACTGCCTCGGTTACTATCCCAGAAGCCAAGCGAGCCAGAGCAGCAGCTTATATTATTACGGCTAATGAAGGGTCAAACCTGCATTTGGACAATTTGCGTAAACGTCCCGATGATTTTGATCCAGCTACACGCGATCGCTTTTTAGCAGGTGCCCTAATTCCAGGGACTTGGTATATTCAAGCCCAACGGTTTCGACAATGGTTCCGCGATCGCGTTCGGGAAGTCTTCCAAGATGTGGATATTATCCTCGCTCCCACTACACCCTGTCTTGCTCCCCTACTGGGTCAAGAAAAAATGGTCATTGCCGGAGAAGAAGTGTTGGTTCGTCCAAACTTAGGATTATTTACTCAACCCTTATCCTTCATTGGCTTACCGGTCTTATCAGTACCAATTCACCGTCCTGGTCAAATGCCCTTAGGGGTACAAATTATTGCTGCACCGTACCATGAAGCAATGATTCTTAGAGTTGCTGCAGTGCTTGAGGAGCAAGGCATCGTTTCAGCAGCGGTTGTATCTTAACAAGATGAAAGAAACTAGTAGTCTCAAGTCTATTTCAGAGGCAGTAGTGGAAATGCTTCTAGAACTGGGGGTAAAGTATGCCTTTGGGGTTTCAGGAGGTGCAATTGCATCTCTATGGACTACCTTGGAACAAAGCCCGATTAAAGTGCTTCACTTCCGCCATGAATCTGGAGCTGCTTTTGCTGCCACTGAAGCATATTTAGCGAGTGAACGCCCTGTGGTTGTATTTACTACAACAGGTCCAGGCATCACTAACGTTTTAACTGGTATTATGGCCGCCAGAAGTGAAGGAGCAAAGATAATTCTTCTTTCCGGTTTCACCTCTGTTGCTAATCGCGGACGGTGGGCTTGTCAAGAAACCAGTGCTTATACAATGTCTGGCCTAGGCTTTTTTACTTCCGGTCAGATGTTTCATTATGCTACTGTTATTGAGTCATCCGATCAACTACCAGAGATTGCTCGCCGACTGACCATTGGAATGGCAAAACCAGACGGGTTCGTCAGCCATATTAGTATTCCTACAGATATTCAAACCAATTTTGTTACCGAATCATTGCCCCGTGTCACCTTCTCTCTCTCTCCACCTACTGCTGGGGAAGAAGTAATTTCAGAATGCGTAAAGTTACTCTGTGAAGGGTCATTTGCCATCTGGGTTGGTTTTGGTGCTAGGGGTGCTGCTTCCGAAATTCGTCAATTTGCCGAAAGAACAGCCGCAGCGGTGATGTGTTCCCCCCGTGCCAAGGGCATTTTTCCTGAAGATCACCCTCAGTTTATTGGTGTCACAGGTCTCAGTGGACATGACTCAGTGATGAAATATATGCAGGAAAAAAGTCCATTGCGAATATTGGTTTTGGGAACACGTCTAGGTGAACCTACTTCCTTTTGGAGTTCATTAATGGTTCCTGAAAGGGGATTCATCCATGTGGATATTGATCCAGACGTACCAGGATCTGCCTACCCATCTGCGGAAACATTTTCTATTCACTCAGAACTGAAAATGTTTCTAAAGGCACTACTAGACAAATTTCCACTTGCTCACAAACCAAACGTTATATCTCTACCTTGTCCTCAATTTAATGTCATTGATTCGACTTCAGAAAGTCCTGTAAGACCAGAAGTATTAATGAATGTTATTCAACAGATGATTGTCGTTCCAAATAATGCGATTATCATGGCTGAGGCTGGTAATTCCTTTGCTTGGACTACTCACCTACTGCAATTTACTCAACCTCGTTACCGAATTAGTACTAACTGGGGTGCAATGGGGCACATTACTACTGGGGTTTTGGGCGCGGCTTTAGCAGGAAATTGTAAAGCAGTCGCTATTGTTGGGGATGGAGCTATGCTAATGAATAATGAAATTAATACAGCAGTCAAATATGGAATTCCTGCTGTTTGGATTGTTCTCAATGACGCTTGTTACAATATGTGCCAACAGGGAAATTATTTACGGAAACTGAAGGGAGCAGATACGCAATTTCCCCAGGCAGATTTCGTAGCGATAGCGAATGGAATAGGAGCAGATGGCATTCGTGTCAAAAGAGAGTCCGGTCTTCAACCAGCACTGGAGGTGGCAATGGCATCTACTGTTCCTTTTCTTGTGGATGTAATTATCGATCCCAGCAGAACTGCACCAATTGGGAGTCGTGTTTTTAGTCTCATGTCTCAAGATAATAAAAGCTAAAAAGGTGTAAGCATATGCGCACTTATCACAGGCTAGAAGCCTGTGCCACGCACGCGTGCGCGTTCAGCTATCAGTCATCAGCTTGAGGTTCATATGCCCTATGGGCATATGCTTTGATGGGCAAAGCCCCAGATTTTCAGTTCGATAAAATCTCGAACTATTACATTCTCTCTCGAAAAGAAGATTTATCCAACAACAATTAAAAAAGAAGTATAAAGAGTTAAGTATCAAAAAATTTAATCTAGCAGCATGCTCTCCCAGATTAAAGAGTTAGCCCAAGAAATTGCCCCGCGTCTGATAGAAATTCGCCGTCATCTCCATTCTCACCCAGAATTGAGTGGTCAAGAACACCAAACAGCGGCTTACGTAGCTGAGATCTTATCCTCCTGTGGTCTTAATGTACAAGAAGGGATTGGCAAAACTGGTCTTATCGGTGAATTGATTGGTGGTACCGATGAGCGATTAGTCGCACTGCGCACTGATATGGACGCTCTACCCATCACCGAACAAACTTGTCTGGATTTTGCCTCACATCAACCGGGAATTATGCATGCCTGTGGTCATGATGTCCACACAACTGTAGGCTTAGGCACAGCTATGGTTCTATCCCAGCTCGGAGAAAGGTTTCCTGGTAATACTCGCTTTCTGTTCCAACCCGCTGAGGAAATTGCTCAAGGTGCAAACTGGATTGTTAAAGATGGGGGAATGAAGGATGTCAGTGCTATCTTTGGTCTTCACGTTTTCCCATCAATTCCAGCAGGGTCTATTGGTATCCGCTATGGGGCATTAACAGCAGCAGCGGATGATTTAGAAATCGTAATTATGGGAGAATCCGGTCATGGAGCTCGCCCTCACCAAGCTATTGACGCGATTTGGATTGCTGCCCAGGTGATTACCACCCTCCAACAAGCTATTAGTCGCACCCAGAACCCATTACACCCGATGGTCTTGACAATTGGACAAATTAGTGGTGGGCGAGCTCCGAATATTATTGCTGACCAAGTGCAGCTAGTAGGAACAGTGCGATCGCTTCATCCCCAAACCTATGCTGACTTACCCAATTGGATTGAAAAGATTGTGGCCAATGTCTGTAATGCTTATGGCGCTCGCTATCACATCAACTATCAGCGGGGAGTACCATCAGTACAAAATGACCTCGCCTTAACTCAGTTGTTGGAAGCAGCAGCTAAGGAAGCTTGGGGAAGCGATCGCGTTTCAATCATACCGGAAGCCTCTATGGGTGCAGAAGATTTCTCGGTTTATCAAAAGGGAGAGTTTGAGAGGAAATATTCTTTTTCCTCTCAAATAGTGCAAGCTACAATCGATAAGTCAGGCAATATGCCGGTTCTCCCCAGTAATTCGTACATACTCAGATCAACTTAAGTCTGCTTTGAGTGCTAACTGCTTTAATCCGTTCCAGGCTGTATTTTTTGCCTTGATGGTGTGTGTTGTTTTTGGTTCGTAATAAAGACAGGTGCCTCCTACTTTTCTAGATTTTTTTACCATTATATTGTCATATTAATTTTGGTATTGTATTATTAATATAACATAGTTAATATATCGATTATATGCAACTGGGTTACGTCTACAAACTCAAACCTAGTCCTCAGCAAAAAGCCACCATGGTTGAATGGCTAGACATGTTGTTAGCCCAATATAATTATTTGTTGAGAGACAGGAATGATTCTTATGAACAAGCCAGGTCTCCAAAGCTGGGTAATTACTGCGATCTAAGGAGTTATGGAGAAGCGTGCCCACTTACTTGCTCGGTAAGTAAATCAAGCTCTGTTGGCTATCCATGGAAAAAGAGCCATAAAAATCCTAGGCGTAATGCTTACGAGATTCAAAGCTCAACTCTTCCTGTGCTAAAGAAACAACGTCCTTGGTATAAAAAAATTCACTCAACTGTTTTACAACAAATGTTAAGACAGTTGGATACTGCTTTCACGAAGTTTTTTAAAGGGGAGGCTAAGTACCCTAGACCTAAAAGACGTTCTCGCTATCGGAGCTTCAAGTATTCCCCAGGTCAGGTAAAACTAGACAGCGATTCGGGAGAGCCGACGCTACGCGATCAAATCTATTTACCTGGAATTGGCTGGATGGGCTTTTACAACTCCCGTCCTATACCAGACGGTTTTACGATGAAATCTGTAACAGTACGCAGAAAATCTCGGGGTTGGTTTGTCAGTATTCAAATTGAAGACAAGTCGGTTCCATTGTCTCCAGTCAAAACAGTCAACGAGATTAGGCCAGGTCGCGTCAAGGGATGTGATCTTGGGATCAAAAAGCTGGTTAGCACTTCTGACGGGGAGACTATCGTAAATCCGGCTAATACCAATAAATTCAAGCGTCAAGCAAGACGTTTGAAACTTAGACAAAGAGCTGCAAGTCGAAAGAAAAAAGGATCTAATAATCGCCAGAAATTATTTGGTAAGGTTGCCTCTTTACACGAGAATATAAGTAATAAGCGTTCTGCATACCATTGGCAGGTGGCAAAGGAGTTAACCGATGGCACAGACGCCCTGATATTTGAAGATTTAAATATCAGGGGAATGAAATCCCGTTGTAAGCCTAAGCCCAATGAAAATGGTGGTTATGATCCCAACGGGCAATCTGCCAAAAAGGGGCTTAATCGTGTAATCTCTGATGCTGCCTGGGGAGAACTAATCAAAAAGGTAGAAGTCGTGGCTGCAAAGTCAGGCATTCCTGTGATTAAAGTTAACCCAAGACATACATCTCAACAGTGCCCAAAATGCCATTACATCAGTGCAGATAACCGAAGTGGTGAGAAATTTGTCTGCACTGAATGTGGGTATCACGATGATGCCGATATAAATGGCGGAGTAAATATCAGGAATAAGGGTCTAAAACAACTGGGTATTGACCCCACTCAGCTACCCTGGCCATAGGCCACGCTACGCGAACGGTCCGAGGGAAAGTTACGCCCACGGAATTAACAGCCATTTAGGTTGTGCCTGGGAATCCCCATCCCTGCGACGGGTGGGGAGGTTCAAAAGTACTGGCACCAGGACTGTTAATTATACAGTTAGTTATACAGTTAATTTTAGCGATTTGCGACAATTTTAAGTACAGATTAGTTTTTTTTGTTCCCTGTTCCCTGTTCCCTGTTCCCTTTTGCCTTTGATGCTAAAGCCCTAAGACTGATTTAGCAATATTGAAATAAATCAGCACACCCAAGACATCAACAACTGTTGTAATGAATGGTGCGGACATCAGGGCTGGGTCTAAGCCTAGATGACGGAACAGAAACGGTAAGGCTGAACCGGCAATTGATGCTAAAAGTGCGATCGCAATCAGACTCACTCCCACCGATAGGGCTACTGACAAATCTCCTTGTAACCAGTAAGCCCATCCAGTAGCCATCGTACCCAGAATTACTCCTAGTAATAACCCCGCCAGTGCCTCTCGCCAAATCACTTGACCGGGGCCTAAGTCACGAATTTCATCAGTATTCAAGCCGCGAATCACCACCGTAGAAGACTGAGCTCCCACATTACCACCAGTGCCAGTGAGTAAAGGGATAAAAGCTGCTAGGGTAACAACCTGCTGCAAAATAGACTCTTGGGACTTTATAATCGTACCCGTAACCGTATTAGTGAGTAACAAGACAAATAACCAAACTACCCGTCGGCGGGCAACTGTGAATAAATTGGTTTGAAAATAATTATCTCCCTCCGATTGGACACCACCACCGACCGCGTACATATCTTCTGTTGCTTCCTGCTCCAAGATATCAATCACATCATCCACAGTGACAATACCCACTAGACGCTGCTCCCGGTCAACCACTGGTACAGCCAGAAAGTCATAGCGTTGGATCATCCGTGCTACCTCTTCCTGGTCTGCATAGGTATGGACATAAACCACATCACGAGTCATAATTTCACCCATGGTGGTCTCGGTGGAAGAAATCACCAAATCCCGCAGGGAAACAATCCCAGTCAAATGTCGAGAGTTATCAGTTATATATAGGTAATATACGACTTCCGAGGTTTTGGCTAAGCTACGAATCTGATCCAAGGTCTCGCTAACCGTCAAGTTTTCCTTGAGGGAAATATATTCAGGGGTCATGATTCGCCCTGCTGTTCCCTCCTCATACCCCAACAACAGGGCTGTTGCTCGGCGCTCCTTGGGACTTAACTGTGACTGCAAGCGTCGGACTACCTTAGCTGGTAACTCATCAAACAACTTCGCTCGATCATCTGGCGACATCTTATCTACGATATCCAGTACCTCCTGATGTTTAAACTTCTCAACTAGAGACTGTTGGACACTGGAGTCAAGATTTTCATACACCTCAATGGCCTCAGATTTAGACAATAAGCGGAAGGCAATCACTTGCATTGCTTCCGGTAATCCTTCAATCGCTTCCGCAATGTCTACTGGTTGTACTGGTACCAGCACTTGCTTAGCACCCTGAAGATTACCTTGCTCCAGCAGTATCTGCAGTTGAGAACGCACCAGCTGTCGCAGTTCACTACGCGAGATTGTCTGGAGGGAAATTTGGTTTTCAGTCAATGCAAACCCTCCTCAAGAGTAGGTTTTACTTGTTTGTCAGTGCTGACTCAAGTCTAGATGCTTTTGTACCTGCTCCAAGACTCATCGGTAATTGGTAATTGGTAATTAGTACTTGGTAATTAGTACTAATTACCAAGTACTTAGTAATTAGTACTTGGTAATTAGTCGGAAATCAATAAATAAATGAAATTATATTAAGAAATGTAAAATACGAACCATCTTTATAGCTGATCAGCTTTGAGTTAACTTCACCAAAGTTAACACAGTTATCAAAACGTTTGTCCCACTACTTAATTGGTAACTGAGGCAACTATCCTTTGGATTCCAATATTCACCAATGCCACTACTTGAGGCATCTTCGTCGAAGAGTATTTTCAGCGCAATAGTTATTTGAGAGTGATCCCATCAAGCTAGATTTCCTTGTACGTGATCCAGCCCGATGGAAATTAATTTGTTAATAAAAATAGTCATATTCTTTCCCTTCTTACCCCTCTCTCCCTCTTGTGGTGTTTCACCACTAAAATCGGATTGCTATCGATGGCCTTTTGGCCATGCTACGCGAACAACTGGTCTAGTCAATAGTATAAATGTACTATTGACTTATTTTGGGTTATAATGGTACAGACAAGCAATTATGATAAATTGCTACTATTAAAGGTTATTTAAATTAGATTTGCGAGTCTAAGTTATGCTTGATTGTCTCAATGCGGCTCGCTACTTCATCGTAAAAGCTTACGATGATGGCATGGAAGCTGAAATGACCAACATGAAGCTTCAAAAGCTTCTGTATTATGCACAAAGCCTACATCTAGCCCTTTACGATCAGCCATTGTTTGATGAACAAATTCAAGCATGGCGATACGGTCCTGTGTGTCCTCGTGCTTACAGCTTTTACAGTAAGTTTGAAGCTGAGCAATTACCTATCCCTAAAAAAGACTTCCTCTCAACTATCCCTGATGAGAAGATAGAGCTTCTAGAAGAAACTTGGGACTATTTTGGTGGCTACCATGCTTTTCGACTTAGTAATATGACCCACTGCGAGTTTCCTTGGCAAAAAGCTCGCAAAGGTTTACGATCTGACGCTAGGTCAACTGAGCCAATTCTTCGTAAGGATATGAAAGCACTAGGTGAGCAGAAGCTTGATGAAATAGAACGTCAGCACCCTGCATATGAATCGGTGATATCAGCAGTTTTGGAGGACGCTTTTACTTCTCCATCTTCAAATCTTATTTGTAAAGGAGAAGTGGGTGACTGGATCAAATCCCTTCTCGATTGAAGCGTCACATAAGTTCAAGCCTTCTTTAAAAAAAGTTGCGAAAGTTCACGGGAATAGCTTTGTTGAGCTTGTCACCCAAATCGTAGAAAATTTAAAACAAGACCCATATCCCAGGAATTCCCGCCAAGAACCTTTACCAAAAAAGAGTAAGTTACCGCAAGGATGCACATTTCATAAACTAGAGTTTAGGTTTGCCCAAGGCGCTTCTGGACAAATCAGATTGATCTATGTAGTTAATACAAACAGATCAGTTATTACACTTGTTTGGATATACACTCATGAGCAGTTTGAAAAACGCCCTGATGACAAAGATCTTAGGAGTGTAATCCAACAAATTCTAGAGGATTAGCTTTTGCGTTCGCGTAGCGGTTCCAATGCCCATTCCATTTCCCTAGTTGTTGCTCCTGGGACAGATAATGGTGTCTGCCTCTGGATTAACTCCAACTCCAGCAGCTAACAACCAATCCCTAATCAAGTCTAAACTAGAGTAGAGAGAAAGTAGGCGCAGGTGGTTGCGGATTCGCATTTTTCTGCGAGTCTGAGGAAAGTCCGGGCTCCCGAAAGACCAAACTTGCTGGGTAACGCCCAGTGCGGGTGACCGTGAGGATAGTGCCACAGAAACATACCGCCGATGGGAAGGATAAAGGTAGAAGGCTCCAGGATGAATGTATTCTTCCGGCCTTTTTCCTGATTCTTTCACAGGTAAGGGTGCAAAGGTGTGGTAAGAGCGCACCAGCAGCATCGAGAGGTGCTGGCTCGGTAAACCCCGGTTGGGAGCAAGGTCGAGAGGAACTACGGTTGGTCTTTTACCAGTTCCGGATATGGAGAACCGCATGAGGCGTCTGGTAACAGCCGTCCTAGATAGATAACCACCCTCTTTAGTAGCATGTTGATTGTTGCTAGGGAGAACAGAACCCGGCTTATGTCCGACTTTCTCTCAATTTAGTCATTAGTCATTAGTCATTAGTACTCCCAGACTCTGGTTAGTCACAAAAGACTCTCTGACTCAGGACAAAAGACAACCCATGACCATCAAAGACCCCCGTCGTCAGAAGCAATTAGAGAAGTTAGTTCAAAAGTTAGGACTATCTCAGACTACAGCTGTGAATTGGTTGTTGCTAGATTTAGCACTGACTCATTGTAGTATCTCAGCAGAACACAACTATGAGCAGTTGGAATTTGTTGGTGATGCTGTTATACGTTTAGCTAGCTCAGAATGGCTATGGGAAAATTATCCTAACTCTTCCGTTGGTGAGTTTGCTGCCATTCGTTCTGTACTGGTAAGCGATCGCATTCTGTCTCAACTCGCTCGCAGCTATGGGCTAGAGCGTTATTTACTCGTTTCCAATAGTGCCGCTGGGGACAAAGCTGGGGAAACATCCCGGTTAGCTGATGCCTTTGAAGCAGTATTGGGAGCATTATATTTAAGTACCCATACCCTAGAATTAGTCCGTCCTTGGCTAGACCCTCACTTACAAAAACTGACTACTGAAATTCGTCAAGACCCCGCCCGCCAAAACTACAAAGATGCTCTTCAGGAATGGACTCAAGCTCACTACAAACTGCTCCCAAAGTATCATCTGACGGAAAACCTACAAGTGCATGGGGCAAACAACCGCTTCACTGCCCAAGTTTGGCTACAAAATCGACAATTAGGTGAAGGTACAGGAAGATCGAAAAAAGCTGCGGAACAAGCAGCAGCCAAACAAGCATTTCTGGAATTGAGAGGCGAAAAATGAAACAAACCGGAGTAGCGATATTGGGAGCAGGTCGCTGGGGCAAACACTTGGTCAGGAATTTTTTGACACACCCTGATGCTTGCTTAGTGGCAGTGGTTGATCCATACCCAGAAACCTTAGCAGCAATTAAAGATAAATATAACCTCGCTCCTGAGGTACGTTTGGCAACAGATTGGGAATCGATACGGGATATCCCGACAATTGAGGCAGTAGTAATTGCTACTCCAGCAGTTACCCATTACACCCTAATTAAGGATGCTCTACAGCAGGGGAAACACGTCTTAGCAGAAAAACCCTTAACCCTTGATGTGGCTGAGTGTCTAGAATTGTGCGACCTGGCTCAAGAACAGCAGCGACAGCTCATGGTTGACCATACCTATCTATTTCACCCAGCGGTCAAGCGTGCTCAAGAGGTTGTGAACTCAGGATGCTTAGGAGACTTACGCTATGGATACGCCGCCCGTACTAACTTAGGACCAGTACGTCAAGATGTCGATTCTCTCTGGGATTTAGCCATTCACGACATTGCTATTTTCAACCATTGCTTAGGACAGCTACCTGTTCAAGTCCAAGCTACTGGTAGGGTGTGGCTACAGTTTCAAAAAGACTTTCAAGTTAGCAACTTGCCGGTTACAACAGATAACCTTAAACCCGATAACCTTCAACCTCCTAACCTTCAACCTCCTAACCTTCAACCTGCTAACCTTCAACCTGCTAACCTTCAACCTACTAACCTTCAACCTGCTAACCTTCAACCTGCTAACCTTCAACCTGCTAACCTTCAACCTGCTAACCTTCAACCTGCCAACCTCCAACCTTCAACCCCTCAAGGATTAGCTGACTTAGTTCAGGTCACACTTACCTATCCCACTGGCTTCCAAGCATTCATTCATCTGTGCTGGCTCAATCCAGATAAACAGCGGCGGCTTGGGATTGTAGGAACACAGGGAACCTTGATTTTTGATGAAATGGTTGCCCAAGCACCCCTAACTATCCAACATGGTTATTTTGAACAGAACGGGGAGTACTTTATCCCTGCTGGTCAACATCGTGAAGTTCTTGATCTCGAATCATTTGAACCACTTTATTCAGTATGCGATCGCTTTCTTAACAGTGTCCGCTTGTCCCAACCTTCATCAATATCATCTGGCTGGGTTGGTGCTCAATTAGTACACATTCTCACTTGTTTAAGCCAATCCCTTCACCAAGGAGGAGTGCCAGTTACTGTTCCCCAGTTGCCAAAATAATTAGCTATTCATTTCCCCTTGAGATGATCACGATAGGTTAATGCCCAGCTTCAATGCTGGATTATTAGAACGCCTCACACTGAAAACTCCGTCTCTTTAGAGCGGAGATGAAAGTGCATAGCGACTTTAGTCGCCTTTAAGAAAAATATCACTAAACACTTGCTAGTTTGCGCTAGTTGTGGTAGCATAATAACAGAACAGAAAAGGTCGATTTCTGATGATCATAGTAGAGTTTAAAGCATACGGAAAACCCCACCAATATCAAGCAGTAAACGAGGCAATCCGGACAGTCAAGTTCGTGAGAAATAGTTGTCTTCGTCTGTGGATGGACAATAAAGGGTTGAATAAATACGACTTAAACAAGTACTGTAGAATACTAGCCAAGAATTTCCCGTTTGCCAATGAACTAAACTCTACTGCTCGACAAGCTGCGGCTGAAAGAGCATGGTCATCAATTTCTCGCTTCTTTGAAAACTGCAAGAAAAAAGTACCTGGGAAGAAAGGCTATCCTCGTTTTCATAAACACTGTAGGTCGGTTGAGTATAAGCAATCAGGATGGAAGCTTTCTTCTGACAAGAAATCAATTACCTTCAGCGATAAGAAAGGAATCGGGAAACTAAAACTCAAAGGCACTTGGGACTTGTGGCGCTTTGATGAAAAGCTTATCAAACGGGTTCGGATTGTCAAAAGGGCTGATGGTTATTATGTTCAGTTTTGCATTTCTGTTGATGTAAGTGAACAGTTGGATCCAGCAGATGCCACCGTAGGACTGGATGTAGGACTAAAAGAGTTTTATACCGATTCTAGGGGAAATACCGAACCCAATCCCAGATTTTACCGTAAGGCAGAAAAGCGTCTAAAGTTTGATCAGCGTCGAGTATCTCGCAAGAAAAAAGGCTCATCTAACCGTAACAAAGCCGTTAATAGACTAGGTAGACAGCATCTTAAAATAAGTAGGCAGCGTGAAGAACATGCCAAGAGACTGGCACGTTGCGTAGTCCGGTCTAACGACCTGGTCGCCTATGAAGATTTAAGAGTCAAAAACCTGGTCAAGAATCACTGTCTGGCTAAGTCTATTAACGACGCAGGTTGGTATCAATTTAGGAAATGGTTGGAGCATTTTGGGCAGAAATTTGGCAGGGTCACTGTTGCGGTGAATCCTGCCTATACAAGTCAAAACTGCTCTGAGTGCGGCGAAGTTGTGAAGAAGTCACTATCTACTAGAACTCACGTCTGCAAATGTGGCTGTGAATTAGACCGTGACCACAACGCTGCGATCAACATTTTAAAGAGAGCCTTGGGTACGGTGGGGCACACCGGAACCTGGATTGACCGTAGGTCACGCTACGCGAACGTAGATCCCAACGCTTCAGGAGATTCGACCTCTACTTTTCCTGGTTTCGACCTGGTTAAGCAAGTTGGATCGTTGAGTGAAGAATCCCCGCGTCTTTAGACCGGGGAGTGTCAATTTCCCAGCGATCTGCTACGTGGGCATAAATACAAGTTGTTCTGGGATCAGCATGTCCCAACAAATCTTGCACTTGCCGTAACTCAGCACCAGAACGGAGAGCTAACGTACCTGCCGTATGTCTCAAGCTATGGGCTGAGATAGTTCTTCCTGGTGTTTGCTTAAGGTTAGTTTGCTCTAAATAGCTATCTACAACTAGCCGAATCCCCCGCCGGGAAATCCGCTTGCCACCCGCCCTATTTCCAACAGCTATAAATAGAGCACTAGATGGTTTGACCACTTCCCCATTTTCTGCCCTTGCTTCGAGATAAGCCATCAGCAACTCAGCAAGATCTGGTGTTAATGGCACTATTCTAATATTACGCTTCCCTTCGACCCGAATTCCCAGATTACCCCCCTGCTTAACTACATCAGAGACATTTGCCCGATGTAACTCAATGCTACGGGGACCTTCCAATATCATGATTGCCAGCAGAAGTTTATCCCGCTTTGCCTTAAGGCTACCATCATTGGCTACAGCTGCTAACAACTTCTCAACTTCAGGCTTTTCCAAATAGGTAATCCTTGCCGCCGGGTCCAGCTTTTCCCGTGGCGGTTTCACCCCAAGGGCTGGATTGATCGTAATCAGTCCTTTTTCCACAGCAGCTTGATAAAAACGCTTGACAACTGACAACTTTAGTGATACCGTCGCTGGCTTAAATTTTTTAGTGTCTACCATCCAGCGGCGGTAACGCTTAATGTCGTCTTTAGTAACTGCGGCTGGATGAAGATTTATGCGATCGCACCAGTTCACAAACTGCTGAACCTGGCGGCGGTAGGTATTGACGGTATCAGCCGCAGCATCTCCTGCTGCCACATCGATATCGAGGAAATCAGCAAAAGCCTCCAGTAGGTTTGCTGTAGTAATGGTCAGGTGGTCAGGTTGAGGGGTGATGTGGTTTGGGGTATGACTATCCACGGTGCCATTAATTGTGATGAAGTTGCTCGCGCATCTAGTACTATTATAGCCTCTTTAAGTACCGATAATCCCCCTACAGGGAACTTCACCATTACTTGGTCAAGTCGCTCGACATGCAGGTCACGCTGCTTAACGCGCTCCAATTCAAAATTCAAAATTATTAATTCAAAATGACTATCAGTGGGGGCTTGTACCCGCCACTGATTGAAGACCACTGCAATAATATTGCCGTGGGGGCTTGTACCCAGAATTAAAAAATTGCCAAATTAAGGCCGTAGGCCACGCTGCGCGAACTGATTTTCTTTATTTTGAAGTTTGAATTTTGAATTTTGAATTACCCAAAGCGGTCATAAAGACGCTTGAGCGAACCCTATACTCAGTCTTGAAGACACTTCCAATGACTATCAAGAAGAATGCCCGGAATAGGGTTGGATTAGGGCATCATCAATCCCTTGTTTTTTCAACTAAGTGAGCAGAAAATGACGCAACTGATGGGGTAAAATGGACTTACTGAGTCCCGCCTCTTCTGTCTTCCCCTGTGACTACCGCTAAGTACGATAGGCAGGGTGAGGAGGTTAAGGGTAGGGCGGTTCAGAAATTGGGGTTTTAGACGGAAAGCGGAAAGTGGGCTAATCGATAGTGTAGGCAGCTATCATCTCTGGAGCTTTCCTGGCATGGAACAATTGATCAAATCCCCAGGTGCAATCATCCTCAACTATTTCATCATCAACAAGTTTTAGGGCGTTGACGGCAAAAGATTCAGTAACTGCTCACCGCAATAAAGATGCTCTATTGACAAGAGGCTGGCTCGCGTTCTCAAAAAGTGTGAAGAAGTTATCACTACACATGGCAATCATCACCAAATACTCTAGAAGAGCTTATTATTTTAAGTTGTCACGAATGGGTAATATCCTTCGTTCAGTACTTCCGTCAATCCGAAAAATGCGATATTCGTAGACCGCTGCACCGTCTTCGGCTAGCGACGGGCTCGGCTGAGTAATTTTGCCAACCAAGGCTGACAATACTTCTTCAATCTCCCTTGGGGATGTCACCTCGCGCACAAACTCCCTAAAATGTTCGGGCGGGCATCCGGGCCGCAAAAGATAGATCTCGATCCGTTTGACTTCAAGCTCTGGCAAACCAACCCCCTTACTCAGAAAGCGTCTTTACTCTTAACTAACACATTGGGAAACCCTTACCCAGCAAGGATTTTAGATTTTACAGTAAAATGTGTTAGTTTCATCTATTGCGGATGCGCTTGCGTCCGTGGGGGGCTGAGATCTTGCACCTAATGTTGAAAACCAGATTTTGAGCCAAATTACAAGGAATTCAATGGGGTTTGGTGATTCTCAAAATCCGGTTTTTTCGATTTTTTGAGCTTGGTGCAAGATCTCAGCCTTTAACGAATGCGATTGCATCCGCTTAGTTAAGAGTTTAACCTGTTATTACCAAATTACTGAAGTTGAACATCTGTATGTTCAGGTTGCTGGTATGTCCTGAATAGGCTATCCAAAACGTGCCGTCCTTGTTGGGACCGACTTGGTCACCCCAGCTATTTTTGAGTAACCAAGCCAACTTACTGTCACTCCAACCGATGACAAGTACAGCGTGTCCTCCCAGTCTTACACCTGTACTTTGAGTGTATACCGAACCAGCATTAGAGGAATTCCAGTACTGATAGAAATCGTCGTAAACATCGTAGCGAAAGTAACAAGGACCGTGCTGCATGATTGATCGTTTCATCGCGTCCTGATTAAGATCTACCGTGTAGAACCCTCTCACCTCAAAGTTTACACCGGAACACTGCCAGTCTTGGCAATTCTTTGTTCGTTCAGTGGGACAAGATGTCCTACTTTCACTGTAAGGAGCGCAGGTTTCAAGCCAGGGGCGATTGTTTTGATAAAACAATAGAGAACGCCCGCTACCTCCGCAGCAACCACTATGGTTAAGGTTGCAGGAAACTTGCTGCTGTTCTGAAAGGTCAAATTCAGACCCATTCTCTTTCAGGATTCGCGACTCCATCGTACCAACAGCAGCAAATGCCCAGCAGGAACTGCAGCTTCCTTGATTCTTCGGAGGAGTAACCCATCCTCGCGTTCGAGCGTCGAATTCTGGCTGCTCCTCAAAAGCCCAGCGCAGACGACTCTGCCGCTGTAAAGCATCGAAAGTCAGAGCGTGTTCCCGATAATAGTTTTCTTCGACGGCAACGTCGCCAAGTCCAAATTCTCTGGGATCTAACAAATCAGTCATATACAACTCCTAAATCTTCTGTTGGACTTTGGACAAAATTTGATTTTCTGTCCTCTGTCGGTTATTTATTAGACAGAAACTTGCCTAATATCATTAGACTTGATGCCATCCAAAATTGACCCTAATTCTGCATCGGGGTTGTGCAATTTAATACTTAAATTGTGTTTGGATACATCTTCCAATGCTTTATACATTATAAATTTTTTTTAAACTTATAAACCTCATAAAACTCATAGAAAACCTCATAGAAAACCTCATATAGCCATCCTATATGATTCGTGAAAGATAGTGGCCGAAGCTATCGCTATAACCCTTGCCCAGCAAAGATTTAGGATTTTGCCTATTTTACAAATGATTTAGGATTGCTATAAATCTCATAGAAAACCTCATAAACCTCATAGAAAACCTCATAGAAAACCTCATAGAAAACCCAGGGCAAACGCATCTAAATTAGTAAGCATTCAGGTGGTGGGGTTGACAAAAGGGGAAAGATGACTAGTATTTTAGAACCATGGAAATTAAACCACCAGCCATCCCCAACAGCTTTGAAGCTCTCGAACTCCTGCCCCAATCGGTTCTGGTGGAGCTGGTGCTGCAACAACAACAAGTTATTGAACAACTCATGGTTGAGGTGGAACACCTCAAAAGTCTGCGGTCGAAAGACAGCAAGACCTCATCAAAGCCCCCATCAAGTGACCTGATTAAAAGGTCAGAGAAACCAACAAAGAAGAAATCGGACTCCTGTGAACGCAAACCCGGAGGACAACCAGGACACAAAGGGAAAACCCGAAAAGGATTTGGACGAGTAGACCGCTCGGTGGTAGTCGAACCCCAAAGCTGTCCGGTATGTCAGGGAAACCACTGGGAAAGTAAGTGTGAGTCAACCCGAAGCTATGTCGTGGCTCAACTGGTAGAGCATCCCATCGAAATTGTAGAGTACCAGCAGAAGCGACGGGTGTGTCACCACTGTGGAACTCTGGTTGGGGGGGAGTTACCGGAAAATGTCATCCCCGGACAAGACTTGTCAGCCAACTTGCAAGGAATGCTGGCCTGGTTGGGACACTACGGTCATTTGTCTTATCAGAAGCAACAAGAGTGGTTGCGAGAGTTCGGGAAAATCGAGGTGAGCTTAGGAACTCTAGAATCGACCACGCGGCGGGTGGCTGAAGCTCTGACATCACAAGTGAAGGAGTTGAAAGAGTGGGTGAAGACCCAACCTCACGTTCACGTTGATGAGTCCCCGTGGTTGGTCAAGGGAGTTAAAGAATGGATGTGGGTACTCTCGGGAGAGGGATATAGTTTGTTCCATGCTGGAGACACTCGCTCACGAGTTGAACTGGAATACTTACTTGGTCAGAGTTTTGCTGGAGTCCTCATTTCAGACGATTTCAGTGTCTATAACGGCTATCAAGTGACGGCTCAGCAGAAATGTTTAGCCCATCTGCGACGACATTTTAAGCAAGTCACTCGTCTGAAACCGCCTCATCAGCAAGCTTTGGGTCAGGCTTTTCTCGACCTGATTGACGAAGCCTTTGCCCAACACCGCCAGTGGCGCGAAACCCGTGAGGCATCCGCTTATGCTTCTTGGGCTGAGTCTTTCAAGAGGCGAGTAACTGAGGCAATTGAGACCTGGAGTCCAAAAGCCGGTCATGCAGCGGGGCTGTTGTTGAAGTCCTTGAGGAACAAGTCTGATCAATGGTGGTATTTCCTTGACTACCCCCAAGTGCCCCCCGATAACAATCGGGCAGAGCGGTCATTGCGTCTGGCGGTTACTAAGCGGAAAGTAGCCGGTGGGTCTCGTTCGTGGGATGGGTTTATCCGTTCGGCGACATTGCTGAGTGGGATTCAGTCTTGTCGGGCTCAGGGTCGTTCAGCTGTTGAGTTTTTGGGACGATCTCTTTCCTTGGCAGTGCGGGAGCGTTCTCACGAATTGTCTCTGATTCCTGGCTTTGAGTAATTGGGATGGCTTTGTCAACCCCTACACCTGAATGCTTACCTAAATTAAATTGACAAATAAGCAAAAATGTGCTAATCTTACCCCAAGTTAAGTTGAGCACCAAATATGAGATAATGAATTCATGACTGATTTTTAGGAAATCCTTAGGGTGTCTGACAAATGAAAAATGGTTTTATGCCCCCTTTAAAACCACCCGAAAAAGCGGATTATACAAAAAAAAATAGGTTTTTAAAATCCCTTTTTTCTAACCATTTTGGAAGATTGAATGACCCAAAATTAGACAGAACTAAACAGCATTTATTAATAGATATTATAGCGATCGCTATTTTAGCTGTCATCAGTGGAGCTGACGGATGGGTAGGAATTGAAACTTATGGGCAAGCTAAATTTGAATGGTTATCCGAATTTCTTGACTTACCAAATGGAATCCCGTCTCATGATACATTTAGTAGAGTTTTTGCAAGATTAAATCCCGAAGAATTTCAACAATGTTTTTTAAATTGGGTTAATTCAATCACTGAAAAACTAGGAGTAAAAGTTATAGCAATAGATGGCAAAACTCTGAAGCAATCTTATGACAGGAATCAAAAACAAAAAGCTTTACATATAGTTAGTGCATGGTCTGACTCTCACAAATTAGTCTTAGGACAACATAAAGTTAATGAGAAATCCAATGAAATTACTGCTATACCTGCATTGATAGAAATGTTGTCAATTGAAGGAAGCATAATTACAATTGATGCTATGGGGTGTCAAAAAGAGATTACCTCCCTGATTTATAATAAAAAAGCTGATTATATTTTGGGTTTAAAAGCTAATCAAAAACTTCTTTATGAAGAAGTAAAAACTTGGTTTGATTTAGCCATAAAATCTGGCTTTGTCGGAAAAGACTATAGTTATTATCAAGAAACAGAAAGTGGACATAATCGGATTGAGAAAAGAGAAGTATGGGCAGTTCCTGTGTCTAGCTTACCCCGTGTTCCCAACCAGTCCCTCTGGACAGGATTAACCACAATGGTGATGGTAAAGAGTGAGCGACGTTTATGGAATAAAACAACCACAGAAGTTCGTTTTTATGTAAGTAGCTTGGGAAATAATGCTAATAAAATTGGTAAAGCTATTCGCAGTCATTGGGGTATTGAAAACAGCTTACATTGGACATTAGATGTCACATTTGCTGAAGATAGTAGTCGTATTCGTAAAGATAATTCTCCTGAAAACTTTGCTTTACTGCGTCGTTTAGCTTTAAATCTCATGAAACAAGAAACGACTTTTAAAGGAAGTTTAAGAATGAAACGCTATCGAGCAGCTATGGACAATAACTATTTAGTAAAGATTTTAGCATCTGCTAGTAAATAATTATCGACTTTTCGGGAAACTGTAAAAATTAGCTGAACCATCGCCTAAATTGATGAGTTAAAATGTCGGAAAATAACTGAAGAGGCGCTAGAAAATGTTTAGTGAGGTTAAATCTATTGATTGTTACTAGTTAAAAATCACAAATATAGATTTTTTAAAACCTAGTTAATTTAGATGCGTTTACCCTGATAGAAAACCTCATATAGCCATCCTATATGATTCGTGAAAGATAGTGGCCGAAGCTATCGCTATAACCCTTGCCCAGCAAAGATTTAGGATTTTGCCTATTTTACAAATGATTTAGGATTGCTATAAATCTCATAGAAAA
>NZ_JAAHHS010000004.1:0-31385 GCF_010692395.1 Moorena sp. SIO3H5 | reverse complement strand
TATAGCCATCCTATATGATTCGTGAAAGATAGTGGCCGAAGCTATCGCTATAACCCTTGCCCAGCAAAGATTTAGGATTTTGCCTATTTTACAAATGATTTAGGATTGCTATAAATCTCATAGAAAATCTCATAAACCTCATAGAAAATCTCATAAACCTCATAGAAAACCTCATAAACCTCATAGAAAACCTCATAAACCTCATATAGTAATCATTTTTGTAAAAAAGTAACAGACAAAAAACAAAGTTTAATGTATAGAACCTTGAGCGGGTTCCAGGCAATCAATCACTCCCCTGGTTGTGACATACTCCCACACAAAGGGAATGCAGACTAAGCACTCCCTTGCTATTAAGTAACTACCATAAGTTGACTTACGCCCTAATAGCTTAGGGCGTCAAATCGGACACCCAACCCAGTATCACAAGTTGCTTTAAGGATGACTTGAAGGCTCTAACTCTTGTTGTAACTGGGATAGAGCCTTCAAACCCCGCTGAAAATAGAGAGATTTATGAGGCTTGAGACTAACTCAGAGTGTGGGCAAGTTCAGACCATAAAATCGGCGTAATGCAAGAGTTGCTGTTACGAAGTGCCAACAGCCTTGAAACCCTTTCACACAGGGAACTTCACCATGACTTGGTCATAAATTTCTTAAGCTTCCCCTATACTCAGTCTTGAATAAACTTCCAATGACTGTAGAGAAGAATGCCCGGAATAGGCTTTGATTCACAGTAAAGGCTTTAAGGCGTTTGAAAGGCAAAATATGTGACACTGCATCTAGCACCTGCCAAACCTTTTCAGTCTTGCCAGTCAAAGGCAAGAGTCGTTCACTTCCCGTTTTCTGCCAAACCTTCGAGGGTATTTTTAGGTGGTGCGAAAAAAGCGGCATTAATTGCCTGTGTTCCTTATGGAGTATGGTCTTGGTTTGGTGCGATAGAATCATTCCCAGAGATGGAACCATTGATGAAAAATTGAAAATCCATTTTAATGGGATACTTCGTAGGTTAATAACTTTTTCCGGAAAGTTTTCAAAAGGGACAACCGCCACAAGCCAGTCCCACCAACAAAGGCAACGCGCACAATTGTAGAGTATTGCCCATGCCTTCCGGAAAGCAATGCATATTTTCTCCGCTTACAACCACTCAACAAAAGGTCAACCCAAGACCCGTGTGTTCCTGTTGAGTTTCTCCCGAAAGCCCTAGCGCCATACTATCGACTACGGCCTGACCTAATACTAACCCAGGAACACATGATCTCTACTTTCACATATAAAAACACAAAAACTAAGCGTATTAATGTGCAGCTGTAAATACCAATAACGCCCATTAAAGGAATTAATTATTTAATCACATTGCAATTAATCAATCGTTAACATCAAATTAGAACATCAAATTAGTGAGTACTAAAAAGCGATTGACCGTAGGTCACGCTACGCGAAGGCATTTCAGTGGCCGTTGTGCAGAGAGATGCCCAAAATAACAAAAAGGACAACAAGCATTCTTGATAATGCTTTGCTGTCCGTGAAGGGTTGAAGATTTAAGGTGATCCAGTTGTTCGCCTTTGGCGTTCGGTTTAGGGTAGGTTATCTGGTTGTTCTTGCCCAGGTGTCCGGTATAGAGTAGCTTATACCAAGCTGGATCCCTTCTCCAGAAAATCCAGTAGAATTCGCTGATGAGCAGGACCAAGGGGTCGCACCTGACCAGCCTTGGCAGAATAAGACTCGCCCTGACGAATCTGCTCAGGAGTCAACAACCCCATATCCCAGCCTTCCCCTAAGACCAACTGTGAGACTTCCACTGTCAGGGGTACTGCAAACACATGGCGGAACACATGGGGTTCAGGATAATGGCCAAACAAAGATGCTGAGGGTAGTGCATAGCTAATTTCCTCAACCAATTCCCGCTTCAGAGCTTCGATAGGGGTTTCTCCGGGTTCGATGTGCCCCCCAAATAAACCCCACAAACCAGGGTAAAGAATACCAGGAATATTGTCCCGTAGCTGCATCAGGAACTGACCTTGCCGATATAGAATAGCGATCGCTACTTGAACTTGCTTACTGCTCATCTGTTGGTGCTGGAAGTAAGGGGGACTTGGGTTGATAGACTTGCCGTTTTAGCTGCTCAAGCTCTTGAACAAAGAATTCACCCAAATCTTGTCCAGCGATGGGAATGCTTTGAAATTGAGGCTTACCTTGGATCAAGACTTGATCACCGATATTGGGCAAAGTTCCCTGAGAGACTACCCAAATGGTACTAGTGGCATCTTTGAGTTCATAAGCATTCGCATCTAAAAGTGGTGCTTGATTAGTAACTTTACCCCGAAGGTAGACTGTATCGATAGTATTCTGATTTTGTGGTATATCACGGATTTTTGTGACCTTTACACCAGGGTAGCTAATATTAAGCTGATGAATGCCATTATGGGCTAAGGGACTACAGCCAACAGTCCCTGCTCCTACAAGTAAAACCCAAAACGGTAAAAGAGTTGACCAATACTTAGTTGGCATATTGAAATCCTATGATGTTTTCAGTTGTCAGTTGCCAATGAACTCTGTTTGGAGGAGTGAAAAAGGAAGTAGGTTGAAACATAAATGTTCGTTCCCCAGCCTAAAGTAAGTCGCTCCATGCATCTACAATGTTCTAACCCAAGTAGGCAGCATCTGTACACCCGTCTACACTGTTTAACCCAATTGACCAATGACCAACATACTCGATGGTAAGACCATAGCTAAAAAAATTCAGACCCAGCTGCAAGAACAGACACAGAAGCTGACCTTGAAACATGGACGACCTCCTGGATTAGCAGTGTTGATGGTAGGTGACAACCCTGCTAGCGCTGCCTATGTTCGTAATAAGGAACGTGCCTGTGCTAAGGTAGGGATTGCTTCTTTTGGTCGTCATTTTCCCAGTAACACGTCCCAAGCAGAACTCGAGCAAACCATTAACGCCCTCAATCAAGATCAGGGTGTAGATGGAATTCTGGTCCAGCTGCCCTTACCCGACCACCTAGATGCTGTTTCATTACTGCACCAAATCCATCCGGATAAAGATGTTGATGGATTACACCCTGTTAATCTAGGTCGTCTGCTCAGGGGAGAGCCTGGTTTACGTAGCTGTACACCAGCAGGGATAATGCACCTGTTGCAAGAGTACCAGATTAATTTGTCTGGTAAACAGACAGTAGTGGTAGGACGTAGTATTTTAGTAGGTAAACCTCTGGCACTGATGCTACTAGAAGCCAACGCTACAGTAACAATTGCTCATTCGCGCACCCAAGATCTGGGGGAGCTGACACGTCGAGCTGATATTTTGGTAGCAGCTGTGGGACGACCTCAACTGATTACCAGGGACATGGTAAAACCAGGTGCTGTGGTAATTGATGTTGGTATCAATCGCGTTAGTGATCAACAAGAAAAATCTCGTCTTGTAGGAGATGTCCACTTTGACTCTGTTCAGGAAACCGCCCGATATATTACCCCTGTCCCTGGTGGCGTCGGACCGATGACAGTGGCTATGCTACTAAATAATACAATCCTTAGTTATACAAAGAGGTATTCTTGAACAGTTTTGCTCTCGTGAAGATTGATAACAATCAATCAATTAAACCGTTGTTTATGAGTAAAATAATTTCATTTCACAGCAAGCTAGGTCAACAAAAAAACTAATTAAGAAAACTGAAAGTTATAAAAAATAAGATTATTATAAATCTGTGTTGTTTGTTTAAGAACAGATTAAATGTGGGGATTGACAGGGTTAGACTTTAGTTTAGCGCTACTGATAAATTTCAAAACTCGACAATCCTAAGTAGCATCAGTAAAGAGTTTTGTCCATAAAACGAGAAGCAGGAGAATTAGACAAGGTAGTTTCAAGAAGACCCCCAGCCCCGTAAAATTGTTAGAGGAATCAGATAATCAAGGAATCAAGGCATGGTAGTGACGGAGGGGCGACCTACCCCCAAGAGGGAATCCCCAAGTTTAGACTTAGTAACTTACTTAAAACAGCGAAAGGCTCTAATTGAGTCAGCTTTAGACCAGGCTCTCCCCCGAATGGAGCCTGACAAAATTTACGAAGCAATGCGTTATTCTCTTTTGGCTGGAGGTAAACGCTTGCGCCCGATTCTGTGCTTAGCTACCTGTGAACTGATGGGTGGCACGGTGGAGATGGCAATGCCAACCTCCTGCGCTCTGGAAATGATCCATACCATGTCATTGATTCATGATGACCTACCAGCAATGGACAATGACGATTACCGTCGGGGTAAACTAACTAACCACAAAGTATTTGGTGAGGACATTGCCATTCTCGCAGGTGATGGCTTACTAGCTTACGCATTTGAATATGCGGCGGCTCAAACTAAAAATGTACCAGCTCCCCAAGTTTTGCAGGTAGTTGCGTGGTTGGGTAAAGCAGTTGGGGGATCCGGATTGGTTGGGGGTCAAGTGCTTGATCTCGAATCAGAAGGTAAGTCGGATATTAAAGAAGAAACCCTCTCCTTTATCCATACTCATAAAACTGGTGCTTTGTTAGAAGCCTGTGTAGTTTGTGGTGGAATATTGGCAGGGGCAACGACAGCTAACTTACAAAGGCTATCCAAATATGCCCAAAATATTGGTTTAGCATTTCAAATTGTCGATGACATCCTAGACATAACTGCTACTCAGGAGGAACTGGGTAAAACAGCAGGTAAGGATATTAAAGCACAAAAGGCAACTTATCCTAGCCTCTGGGGGCTAGAGGCATCAAAAGCAAAAGCCCAAGAGCTGGTGAATGAGGCAAAAGCTCAAATTGAATCCTTTGGGGAAAAAGCTCAACCCCTGATTGCGATCGCTGACTTTATTGTGAATCGCACTCATTAAGGTACTTGGTATTGGGGTAAGGCCAAGGACAGTTAAAGGATGAAGTGTTTAATCCTAGCCTACAGGAACACCAATAAAACATACTTCATCCTTGATTATACCCTAGAAGGGACGCTATCCAGGGAACATACTTCATAATAAATACTTAATCCTTCATACTTCATCGTTTCCCCAATGCTGAGTTATCGATGACCAATGACCAATTTAAAATAAATAATTATGCAGGACTTTAGCGACATCCTAAACAACCAGGTGTTGCTGGTTGCGCTCATTGCTTGTCTGGTGGCTCAACTATTTAAGTTTTTGGTTGATCTAACCAAAAATCGCAAACCTAATCTTCAGGTATTGATGACTGCTGGTGGAATGCCTAGTTCTCACTCAGCATTAGTCACTGCCTTGGCATTTGGTGTAGGACAAACAGTAGGATGGGCTTCTCCAGAGTTTGCGATCGCTTTAGTGTTTGCCATCATAGTCATGTATGATGCTGCTGGTGTCCGGCAAGCTGCCGGTAAGCAAGCTCGCATTCTCAACCAAATTATCGATCAGTTTTTTAGCGAAGACAAAGAGTTGAAAGAAGACCGCCTTAAGGAATTATTAGGTCATACACCCTTTCAGGTGCTTGTTGGTTTGGTGTTAGGTATCGCTATTTCTTGTATAGCAGCAACGGCTTATTAATAATGTTAATTAATAATGTTAATTAGTAATTAACATTACCTAGTTAAAACGGAACTAGTTCACAAGCGAACTACCTTACGTTTTAGTAGGGTAACTCGGCGACTATCAACAACCATTGCCCAAAAACCCTCTGCGCTCAGTCGCCTTAAGATTGAGTTAGCTTGGGTTTCACTAGTTGTGTGTACTGTCAGTAAGGCTTCAATTTCAACATATCCCGTTTTTCTNTCATATCGTTAAAGTAGTCTTTAAACGATTGCCAAGCCAGACGATAATAGTTTAAATCTTGATTAGTGATTCCATAGTTTTTAAGTGCTTGATCAAGTTCGGTTTTATCCAAATATCGCAACAAGCCATAATCAGAAAATTTGATAGATTTTAACCTGAGTTCCTTGGCGACTTGATTTCTAATAATTCGCTTGAGGGCATTGAAAGCATAGGCATTGATAGAAGACTTAGCATAAAAATTAAATCCTCTGAGGAGTTTAGCTGGCTTGCTGGCTGCTTCACTAGCAATGATGAAACATTCTTCTACAGGATAATGTAACGCAAGATTATGAGATTTACTCAGCTGATGGGCGATCGCTTGAGCTGCAGACCAACAAACAAACTGTAGGTAATTGAATAAGAGCTGTTCAGATAATGTTAACAATAACAGATAAGCTCTAATCACCCCGATCGGAAGATTAGTAATGGATAAAATCCGAGCAATATCAGATGCTTGTCTCAACTGATATAAGAAGCAATCAGCCCACTGGGCTTCGCTCCTGTCTGGCTCAGACTGGACTAGATGTGCCATGAAAGCCTCTAATCTAGAATTAGATTGAAAAACCGCTTCGAGCCCCCTATCACCTTGATGGTCTTTTAAATAAATAGATGTCGAAAACGGTTTAATACCTGAGTTGTTAGTAGGCATTGATTCTTTACCCTAGCTTTTAGTAGCGCTTTACCTTAACTCCTAACTTAAATCGATTCATAGCTCAAACAACTAATTGACATCTCCCCCGGCTAAAGCACGGGGGATTCTACAATGTTGTTACGTGGCAGGGTGAACCCGTGCCACTTCACTTCTTGTCCTGTACGATCTAGAAAGAGAGTTAAACAGATCGTACCGGTGTGGGACTGTCATTGATCCCCTACCTGCCTTGGTTAAGTCAATTCCTAACTGTGCAGCTACTTTCCTAGCAATATTGCCTGCCCCGTTACAGTCAGCATTGATTAGGTGCCCTTCAGAAGACTTGTATAATCCACGTTTTACCCTTTTGCCCGACGGTGTCCATCCTTTGGGTTTTTCGCCATGTTTTGGGAGGCTGTCGTCGTCAAGGTAAGACGCTTTACTGGTGTACGCTTCCTCGGTAATCGTTAGTTTTATTCCATATTCGCAGGCTAGTTGCTTTAGTCTTTTGATTAACCTCTTAGTGGGAATAACTACAAAGTTCTGATTTCCCCGTTTACCCATCTTTGATGAATCTTTTTGACGTTCATTCCATCCAACTATCAAGTTTCCAATATGATCATTGAGGCATCGGTTAATTATAAATCTGGCTGCCTTGTTGTTCGCGTAGCGTCGGCTTCGCCGAATCGCATCTCGCATCTGATTGTTGCGTTTCCGTTGGACACGATCCAGGTTGCTATCCCAGTAAAAATCTGATTTACCGGCTTTATATTTGGCAACCAATCTGGCGTACCCCTGATTCATGGATTTGAGTTTCCGACCATCAATAATCAGGCTCTTTCCATGGGTCGAAACTCCGGTTAGCCAATTATCCCCACCATGATCGAAGCTCCAAGCCTGTGAATAATCAAGATTGGGGTTGTTCTCGACTGGTTGCTTCCCGTCGTCGATCACCCAATCAATCCATAATTCTCCCAGGTACGGGCGAATTGTCACCTCTTTGACCCAATCTGGATCTATAAAATCTGGAGCTTCTAGTACAATTTCTGTTAGCAGTTCTGGTTTACTCTCTTTGCTGACAGAGGGATAAAATAAGCCTTTTTTATAGGTAAGAGCTTGTCTCGGAAAAGTGACACCAGTCAACCCGCCTTTTTGGCGATATCTAAGAAGTCTTGGTCTATCTACCTGGCCTTTATAATAAAGTCCGACTAATTGGTTATAACCTGTAATTGATTCAGCCACAGACTTTAAAGTTTGCTGTGCTGATTGAGCCGCCATCGCTTTGTAATGAGGATTATCTTTTAGCTCTTTACAAAGTTCCGCGTACTTAACATTACACTTATACGTCTTCCAACCATAACGCAGCACATCTTCTTTCCAGTAAGTAGTAAAAGCTTCTGGTTGCTGTTTTAGCCAAGTATAATGTTTTTGCTTGGAGTAATAGGTAGCACAATTCCATAAGCTATTCGCTTGTTCGCCTTGAAACAGCCAAAAAGCTTTTTCTTCATCTGTGAATATTGCTTTTACTGGAATTGTTTTATACATTTTGCTATCACCTCCTTATACATATTATGACATATTTAAAACTAAAAGATTTCCCAAGTTTATGGATACGACGGGATTAATACCGTCGCTCTGTTTCATCCCCGGTCTAAAGACGCAGGGCTCTCACATTTCTGGATATTTTGGTATAAGGAAACCTCATTATCTACTTAGTACCTAAGCTTAGGGGTTATGCAGCTTGTTTATAAAATAACTACAGAACATTTAATAATCGAAAATTATGCTCAAGGGTAACTTAACCCATTATCCGTACCCCTCCAGACGACGGGTAGTTATGGGTAATCGATTTGCCGTAGCCACCAGCCAATCCCTAGCCACCCTAGCTGGTATGGAAATGTTTTGGGCTGGAGGCAATGCTGTAGATGCTGCTATAGCCACAGCGATCGCATTGACAGTGGTTGAACCTACTTCTAATGGTATCGGTTCCGATGCCTTCGCCTTAGTATGGGATGGTAGACTCCATGGCATCAATGGCTCTGGCAAAAGCCCTCAACACCTGACCCTTCAGCATTTTGCTGGCATGAGTCAAATTCCTGCTATCGGCTGGTTATCGGTAACAGTGCCAGGAGCGGTATCAGCATGGCGTAGTTTGTGGCAACGGTGGGGAAAGCTACCCTTTGAGCAATTGTTTGCCCCAGCCATTCGATACGCCGAAGCTGGATTTCCCGTCTCTCCAGTCACAGCAAGAGCTTGGAAACGGGCGGAAGCTCTGTATCTCCCCCTGACCGGAGCAGAATTTGAACCATTTAAACAGGTATTCTTCCCTAACCAGCGCGCACCAGTAGCTGGGGAGGTATGGGGGAGTAAGGATCATGCTAAGACCTTGAAAGCGATCGCAAACAGTGGTGGTGAAAGCTTTTATCAAGGGGAAATTGCTGATGCGATCGCAAACTTTGCGGCTAATACTGGTGGCGTGCTGACCAAAGCTGACCTAGCTAGCCACCAAGCTGAGTGGGTAAACCCGATTTCAACTAACTATCGTGACCTGACCGTATGGGAGATTCCCCCCAACACCCAAGGGATGGCGGCCTTAATGGCATTGAATATAATTGAAGGTTTTGACTTAAGCCACTATCCCCGTGAATCAGCCCAAAGCTACCATCTACAAATCGAAGCCATGAAGCTAGCCTTTGCTGATGTTCACCGCCATATCACTGACCCCCGGTTTATGGAAGTCCCAATCGAAACCCTATTAGACCATGGCTATGCAACAGAACGCCGGAAGTTAATTGGGCAAGAAGCGATCGCCTTAGCAAAACCCGGTTTACCCAAAGGTGGGACAGTTTATCTAGCAGCAGCAGATGGGGAATTAATGGTATCCTTTATCCAATCCAACTTTCAAGGCTTTGGGAGTGGGATTGTTATTCCTGGCACTGGGATTGCCTTGCAAAACCGAGCCTTAGGGTTTACCTTAGAATCCGGTCATCCTAATCAAGTCGCACCAGGTAAGCGGTCATATCACACCATTATTCCGGGTTTTCTGACTCAAAATGGTCAACCTCTAGGGCCATTTGGAGTTATGGGAGGCCCCATGCAGCCTCAGGGACATGTACAGGTAGTGGTTAATCTGGCAGATTACGGGATGAATCCTCAAGCTGCTCTAGATGCTCCCAGATGGCGGTTTGTAGATGGGTCACAAGTCCTGTTGGAACAGAGTGTACCCCGTCATATTGCTCTGGAGCTAGCTGAGATGGGTCATGATATTCAGGTTATGGCAGATAGCATAAATTTTGGTAAAGGTCAAGTAATCTTGCATCAGTCAGGGGTTTTGGTAGCGGCATCTGAACCCCGTGGTGATGGATTAGCGTTAGCAGGGTGAAGGGGTATTGACAATCCAACTAATGTTTAAGAAAAGATTAATAGCGCTGTTGGCTATATCTAGCACTACGGTTATCTTAACTATGGCTACAGGGATAGTCTATCCGCTAACCATAGGACGCTCACATTCTCAACAACCATTGCTAGCCCAGTCTTGGCAAGAGGCTCAGCTGACTCAACTTATTTCAGGTCATCGGTCAGATGTTAACTCTCTCGCCATTAGTCCAGATAGCCAAACCCTAATTAGTAGTAGTAAAGACAAAACCATCAAGTTCTGGAATCTCAGGGATGGTATGCTACAGAGGACGATCAAAGGGTTTACCAGAACCCCCAGTGCTCTAGTAATCAGTGCTGATGGTAAACGTCTTGCTGCCGCAACAGAAAGACAAATTAATATCTGGAACCTAGAAACTGGAGCACCACCTCGTACCTTGAAAGGACATACGGGTATAGTCCGATCAATAGCAATTAGTCCTGATGGCAAAATCCTAGTAAGTGGCTCTCCTGACAAGACCGTTATGGTGTGGGATGTCCTCACTGGGAAAAATTTAGGCACCATTACCGATCATTCCGACTGGGTTACTGCTGTTGCGATTAGTCCCGATGGAAACACTATCGTTAGTGCCAGTGGCGGGTCAGATCGTTCTATCAAGATTTGGGATTTATCTACCCTAGAATTGCGGAAAACCATATCAAAACAACCTGGTCAGATTTCTGATATTGCCATTAGTGAAGATAGCAACATCCTAGTTGCTAGTGTTGATAAAACCGTCAAGTTGTGGGATATCAACAGTGGCGAAGAATTAGCTACCCTCGAAAGTCACTCCGCACCAATTATTACCATTGCGATTAGTTCCGATGGCAAAACTATCGCTAGTGCTGGTAGTGATAAAACTATTAAACTGTGGGATGTAGAGAGTAGACAATTGCTGCGCACTCTATCTGGACATGATGGCTGGGTTTGGTCAGTTGCTATTAGTCCAGATGGAAACACTATTGTTAGTGGTGGGGAGGATGGCACCATCAGGATTTGGTCATTAGTCTTGAATCCGATTAGTCTTGAACAGGAAATCAAGAATCGGGAATCGGGAATCGGGAATCGGGAATCGGGAATCGGGAATCGGGAATCGGGAATCGGGAATCGGGGGAAGTCTTACTTGTCGGGTGGGCAAAAAGCGATGCAGCGCGGTCTTGGGGAGCCAGTGCGGTCTTGGGGGTTCCCCCGGAGACGAAACCTTAGACAGTTGAGCCTTTATGGTTGGTCGGCTATGCAGAAAAGGGGTAAAACTTATTGATTAAGGCTCAACTGTCTTACGGTAACTTCAAACCATGAGCAACTGGCGTGGTTTCCCCCATGAGCGACTGCATCAAGACACAGTTTGGTTCCAATGAGTATTAATGATTAGATGGCTTTGCCCACCCTACGTTAATTGGTATTTGTCTTACTAACAAGATACTGCGATCGCTGAAAGCGGGGCTTCGCCCATCGCCTTTGGCGTGGCCTACGGCCAATCGCTTAGCGGCTCGTACTGAGCATCGCATTTTTACCATATCAGTCATCAGTACCAAGCCTTGAACAACCACTAACTCAATCTATTCTTAGAGTGCAATAGTTTTTCTGTACTCAAGTTCAATTCATACCTAGCAATACTTTTTCCCCACCTCCCAACACTTACCCTATTTATCACACTTACCCTATTTACAGCACTTATAGTATTTTACATTGCTACAGTGCAATAGTTTTTTTATTTGTTGCATCTTAAGTAAAATCATGCTAATATAAACAGTATAGTAAACGCAATGGTTAAGCCGCCATGATGATTTCCACCGCACAAGCCGCCAATTTACTAGGTGTTTCCGCCACTCGCGTCCGTTACCTTCTGGGCAAAGGCAGAGTCAAAGGAGCCTATAAAGTGGGTAGAACTTGGGTGATTCCTCTGTTTGACGGCATGCCAGTGGTCACTCCCGGCACTCGCGGACCAAAGCGGAATTGGTCAAAGCGCACAAATTACACTCCTGCGGTGATTCACGTTAACCAGAAAGTGATTCGCCAAAATCTCAAGACCGGAGAGCGCAACCCTGTGATTACTGTAAAACGAGGGTCTAAAAACACTTATGGTCATACGGTGGAAGTCAATGGACCATGTCGAGTTATGTATCGTCCTGATAATCCCCTACATTGTGGAGCAAGGGTATGGATAGAGACTATCTCGGATTATAAAGTGATCTGAAATGTCTAAGGTATCAGTGATCCGAACTTTCGGAGATAATTTAAATTAAAAATTATTGATATCCTGCTTATCAATCAGCCAGCAATTTATCCATGCCCGTATCTAGCCGTGTGTGGACTAGTATTTGATTATTTGTTACTAGCAATAAACCGAATTTATAGTGAGTCAGTAATAGTTGAGATCATTAACTGAAAAATGACTTTATAATCTGAACAAGGATATCACTTTTCGCGATTCCCCTAGCACACTGGTTTTTAATCCCCGCTCCCCTCACAAAGGTTTAAAATTGGCTCAATTTTCGATAAGCTAGAGCCATGGGGAAAAATTTGTGAATAATCGACCACCTTCTCAGGAAAAAACACCTTTATTAGACGCTCTGCGGGCATCAGCCCAGAAGCCCCATGCAGCCTTTTATGCACCAGGACACAAACAAGGGAAGGGAATACCTGAGCCATTAGCTGATTTGTTAGGAAAATCAGTATTTAGGGCTGATTTGCCAGAATTACCGGAGTTAGATAATCTTTTTGCACCAGAAGGGGTAATCCAAGAAGCCCAAGACCTAGCAGCAGCAGCCTTTGGTGCAAGCAAAACTTGGTTCCTGGTCAACGGTTCTACTTGTGGGGTGATGGCTGCTATACTAGCCACCTGCTATACCGGGGAGAAAATCCTATTACCGCGTAATATCCACCAATCCGCGATCGCAGGATTAGTCTTGTGTGGTGCTATCCCGATCTTTATTAACCCCGAATACGACCCATCCACAGACTTGGTTTATAGCATCACCCCAACTGCAGTTAACCAAGCCCTGAATCAGCATCCGGACACCAAAGCAGTGATGATGGTGTATCCAACCTATCAAGGAATCTGTGGTGACATAAAAGCGATCGCAAAAATAGTTCACCAACATAATATTCCCCTACTGGTGGATGAAGCCCATGGACCTCACTTTGCTTTCCATCCCGATTTACCCCTGGATGCCCTATCAGCCGGAGCCGATTTAACCGTACAATCAACTCATAAAGTAATCGGTGCCATGACTCAGGCATCGATGTTGCACATTCAGGGCCATCGAATTGATGCTCAGCGGTTGAGTAAAGCCTTACAGCTAGTTCAATCCACCAGTCCCAGTTACTTACTACTTGCTTCCCTAGATGCGGCACGACAACAAATGGCACTCCATGGAGAACGACTAATGAGTCGTACCTTGCAGCTAGCCCAGGATGCCAGGAGTAAAATCAGTGAAATTCCTGGATTATCAGTTTTTGAACCGATAAAACCCCTAAGATTCCAAGACCTAGACCCAACTCGCTTAACCATAAGAGTGACAGAATTAGGATTAAGCGGATTTGAAGCCGATGAAATTCTTCATCAACAGCTTGGTGTCACAGCGGAGTTACCCACACTTCACCACTTAACGTTTATCATTAGCCTAGGCAATACCCAAAGGGATATTCAGCAACTTGTACAAGCTTTCACCAAACTTGCCCAAAATAATGACAATTCCTCCACCAAGCAACCTGCCTTCTGTAACCTACAACCTGCAACTGGCAACCTGCAAACCTTACTCTCCCCCCGTGAAGCCTTCTTTGCTGCCACCGAAACCCTACCGGTAACCGAAACCATAAACCGGATCAGTGCAGAATTAATCTGTCCCTATCCACCAGGAATACCAGCCCTAATGCCAGGAGAACAAATCAAATCAACTACTATTGAATACCTCCAAAAAATCCTAACCTTAGGTGGTCAAATTACCGGTTGTAGCGACCCCAGCCTCAAAACCCTAAAGGTGATTATTGAGTAGTATAGTAGTTTTAAATTAGGTGAGGTACCCCGTGCTGGTTTAATGGGAGTAGGGAGCGGTGCGACCCGTGGCGAATTTAATTCGCCAACGGAAAGCGCACCGAGGGAGTAGGGAGTAGGGAGTAGCGCTGCATAGAGGGATTGGGGGTTTCCCCCCTTAATAAAGAGGGAATAAAATTCAATGGACTTCATAAGTATGATCAAGGTTATAATCTTCGTAAATATTTATCGTTATTCCGTATAAAGGGATGCTAATTTTTAATAAAAATGATCTCCTATTTAGGAGAAAAAATACATTATAAAACTATCAAAACTAGACACAGTAATCGTTTTAGTCGATTAAAATTAAAAATTTAGCCTAACAGGTACCGAAGAGGCATCTTGCTCATACTCTTTTTGTGTTCTATACCTGAAGTGGTTAGTTTAATAAATCAAAATAACTAAAGGAAAAAAAATACCCCGAAACCTAAATACCACAAATGTCATCCCCAATTTGGCCGTACATTACTCCTGGAATCCCAGATCACCTCTTTGAACGCCTACCCGGTATTCCCTTAAGTAAGCGAGAAGTCAGACTGCTGATCATTTCTGCCCTACGACTAGGAACCCAAGACCGGTTGTGGGATATCGGTGCTGGAACCGGTACCATTCCTGTAGAAATTGGACTACTGTGTCCCAAAAGTGAGATTATTGCCGTAGAACGGGATGAAGAAGTAGCCAACCTGATTCGACACAATTGCGATCGCTTTAATGTCACCAACGTAGAAGTGATCGAAGGTAACGCCCCAGAATGTCTCAAAGATCTACCATTGAAACCCCACCGAGTTTGCCTTGAAGGAGGACGACCAATCAAAACTCTACTCAAAGAAGTCTGGCCCTACCTACAATCTCCAGGGAGGATAGTCGCAACCACCAACAATCTAGAAGGACTCTATGCCATATCAGAAGGCTTAGCGGAGTTACAGGCTCGCAATATCGAAGTCGTTCAGTCAGCGGTCAATCGCCTAGAGACAAGGGGGAATTATCAAACATTTGCAGCAGTTAACCCCATTTTTATTCTTAGTGGTGAGAAGTTAGAGTAAGGAATAGACCCCTTCAGGGAACAAAATTAACAATAATAATATAAATAACCTGTTCTTGTGTGAGAACAGGAGTGTCAAAAAAAAACGTCATATGCCCTGGTTACGGATTTTTAGTGGAATAGTTGCGATCGCCCTGGCAATGGGGATGATCTTACTTGGGGGATGGTATTTTACCATCGGCTTCTGTGTCATTGTCTATTTAGGTCAGTTAGAACTTTTTAAACTAGTAAAAGCAAAAGGCATGGTGCCAGCAACCAAAAGCACCATGTTTGTGTCTCAGCTACTAATAATTACAGCTACCATTTCATCAACCCTGGCTGATGCGGTGTTTCCCATTGCTGGAACATTTATTTGCTTTTACTTACTCTTCCAACCTAAGATAGCAACCATTGCGGATATTGGGGCTTCCATATTAGGTTTACTCTATGGTGGTTATCTGCCTGGCTATTGGGTTCGTCTGCGAGTGGGTTTAACTGAAACGTCCTCCCTACCTAGAGATGCTACAGTGGCTGCTACGAACCTACCCGGGAGTGAATACTGGTCTAATTTTTCGATTAATCTAAGTCACCTACCTGCTGGGCTAAGTTCAACTCTCCTAGCATTTAGCTGTATTTGGGCAGCAGATATCGGAGCTTACACCTTCGGCAAATTTTTTGGTCGCACTCGCCTTTCTATGATCAGTCCTAAAAAGACTGTGGAAGGCGCTATATTTGGCCTTGTCAGTAGTATTGCTGTAGGAATCGCAGGAGCTTGGTATCTGAATTGGCCGTGCTGGCAGTTGAGTGGCATGATGCTCGGAGTCATAATTGGTGTAGCTAGCCTCTTAGGAGACTTAACTGAGTCCTTAATGAAACGGGATGCTGGAGTCAAAGATTCCGGGCAATTAATTCCTGGTCATGGTGGCATTCTAGACCGAACAGACAGCTATGTGTTCACTGCGCCTTTGGTCTATTATTTTGTCACTCTGTTACTACCACTGTTACCGAGCTCCCTTTAGTCTTATGTCAAGGTAAAAATTTATAGCGGTTTCCAGCGAGGGTAGAATACACAGCACGCCTCTGGGAAATTCCGAGTGCAATCACCGGTTGTAATAATCGGAAGAAAAATCTGAAAACCGCTATAAAAGTGCATTCTGGATTGGGTAGACGGTAGAAACCACAGATGAGAATATGGGAGGTAATGGTGCTAACTTGGGATAACTATCATGTCCGGATTATAATTAATATAGGCAAACACAGAACCAGAAAACGGTTTTTCGGTTCAAACCCAGCTTGGTGCTAATGACTAATCAGTAATTACGCCAAGCGCAGTAATTACGATACTAATATCGATGATTAGTGAGATAATTAGTAAGATGATTAGTTACTAGTGTGATTGTTTAGTTCGATTAGAGCCGAATGAGCTACTTCTAGGCTTAAGCGCACTTGTTGGATAGAAGACAAAGATTGCCACTGTTGGGATTTAACTGAAGCACTGACATTCGTGGAGTCTGAGCCACTGCGCATGGCGTAAGCCCACGGACGAGCTAAAACCAATAGATCGTCTTCTGTCCAGTTTTGTAACAATGGCTTGACACAAAGCACAAGTTGCTCTGCTAAGGACAAGTTCTTGTCAACAACCTCTTGGGCTCTAGAAGCGATCGCTTCTAGCCATTCGGTAGGCATGCAAGAAGCACATCCGTTAGCTAAAGCTGTCTTCAATGAGTCAATGTTGGATTCGATGCTGGATTCGATGTTGGATTCGATGGTTGATTCGAGCGGTAATTCCCAACACTGATTTAGTCGCTCAAAAAAGGCAAGAGAAGCTTGAGCAATTTCCTGGTCATCTTGGATTTCGTCGATGGAAAAACCTCCTTCTAGCTCAGCAAAATAAGCCTCTGCTTCTGGATGAGTTGGATCCCAAGGATAAAACTCCTCTTCTGGTTGTAATAGTAATTCTAGTAGTTCTTCTTGGATTTGAACCGAAGTATCCTCAAAATATGATTGTTGATGTTGTTGATATTGAATAGCTTGGCTGTTCATAATGCCCCTCCTGTTTGGGTTAGTAGATGAAACCTGACATAAAATAGCTACATCAATTTTTGAGGAAGTTCCGCAACAGCTGAAAAAATAATCTGAACTTCTCAGCGCGTGTTTAATTCCCATGGCAACAGCACTTTCGTTCCTCAACTTATGTGTGATATAAGTGAGCTATTGAGAGACTCCCTGAGGTAGACAGCCAGTAGTTGCCATTTGACTCTAACCAGTATCCTTGTGAAACTCCCATTGTTAACAGCATATTGTTAACAGCATAGTTAACAGCATAAGCTCGACTTTATCTTCAGCAGGAGGATAGTCCTACTCAAGATTCTGGGGAGTCAATAATAAACTCAAAGATCTGACCACGAGGACCACCAAACTTAAGCTGAATACCCGACCTTAGCTTAACTTCCTGATGATGAACAGTTTTCCAGCCATTATCGATTAATATTCTCGTACCATTACGAGAAAAATCCCTCAAGAAGTAAGTTGGATCCGAGCCTTGGTCAGTGAAAGCATCACGGCAGATAATTTCAGCATGTTGCTTACTAACACAAACTTCGGGAATCACCAAATCGTTGTGAGATTGTAGGCGTCCCACTCGCATCAATCCACCTCGAATCGGCCAGACCTGATCGGTTTTTCCTATGGAACGCAAAGACGCAGTTGGGGGTGGACTTTCAAGCCAGCTTGAGGTGATGGTAGGCAGTTCTGTAATTCCTTCTCCCACCGGTTCGATTAACTCCCCATCAAACTGAGGATGCATATAAAGGATAGGCAAGGTCCAGGCTGGTTGGTTAAACTTGTAAAGGGTCAACATGTGCTGTCTGGCCACAGCTACAGCATGGTCAACTGGCATGCGCTCCGCCAAGGCTTGGGCGAATGCTTGAATAAAACTCACGGCTTCTTGGTCAGCAATGGAGTCCCGCATCCCCAAAACTGCTGGGACACCGTGGTGAATGAGCACCTCAGCTAAACTACTACGGGGAATGGTTTGGGAATTCACTTGGTCAGGTTTGGCACTCCAACAGGCATTGAATACAGCTAAGGCAACCTGGGTGCGGACCAAAACCTGAGCCAATTCCGTACCACTAATTTTCGCATCCGAGCGTAAAAATAGCAAACCTCCGTCTGGTGCGCTTTCACCATGACCAGCATAGAAGAGGATGTTATAGGCACCAGTTTCGAGTGCTTTAATCAGTTCAGCTGGTGTCGGTTGTATTAGTTTTGAGACGTTGCAGGTAACTGGTGGAACGGATTGGTTCCTAGAAGTTTGAGCGGCTCTACCAGCTTGAAGGGCATTTACCAAAGTAGCCGCTTCTTTTTCGAGATCCAAATTGGTAGTCGAACCATTTAATTTTTGAACCTTCTCTCCTAGAACTAACAAAATATTGAGAGCCTGGTGGGAGCGTAGGGGTTCGAGGGCGTCTACATCACTAGTGGTGCGGCTAAACAGGATTTGCTGAGAAAGGGAAATTGCCTGTTTACCAGCCATGGGTTGCATAATTTCCCAGGGGAGGGGAATGAAATCTGGAGCGCGGACTTCTAAGCGCAGGCGAAGGGGTTTATTTTGTCCCAAGGCAATGCCTTGACTTCGTTCGAGGGCATTGCGAATTGAGCCTTGAAACAGCCACTGCCAGAGGTCAATGCCCAAACCTTGCATCAAACGACCACTGTAGCTAATCTCCGGACCTGTAGCACCGTTTTGATTCTCTGAGGGCAAAGTGGTGGGATACTGGTTGTGATGACCACTAATCGGCACATGGTTTGAAAATGGGGAAAACATTTCCTGCCAAGCCAGCCAGGACTTAGTCATGTATTCAGACCAAGTAGAATCATGATGAACCATACCCCCTGGGTAAGGAGCTTTCAGGACCCAGATAGCCAAGTTTTCTCTGCCAGCGGCAGATAGACGAGCGATCGCTAAACTGAGGCAAGGATTTTCGATACCAGACATTAAAGGTTCATCATTATAGGGAATATACCGATGTGAGGATCAGTCTATCGAGTCTCGGGTAGTATTGGTGCTATCAATAATGAGGAATTGGTCATTAGTAGGACATCATTAGTTTCCAGTTCTTAGTTGAAGAGTTGAGTGGTTAGTCAGAAAGCTTTGGTCAGCTAAAACTTAAAAGTAATAAGCTAATGACTACTTGCTCAAGACTTAGGGAGATTGAGTAGGTCGAGCAGAACTAGACGGAGGCGTATTTTTCTTACATTGACTGGCTTGGGTAGGGGTTGGTGTAAAATTACGAGCCATCATAGGTAAAATCTCCTTTTCTCTTATCCACCCTTCCTGTCCCTGTGACACCAAGGTAGCAGAGGGTTTAGTCTGCTTAGAGTTTAACGGTACTGAGGATGAGCCAACTTTGGGGGAGCTAGCCATTTGATCCGATGGAATATCAGTTGTGTTGGTTCCGGGTGAGCAAACTCTTAATTTAATCCACCAAGTCTCTTCCTGAGGATACCTTTTTCTGGCAATAACCTGCAAAACACTACCAGCAGTAACTCTCCCAAGGATTGATTGCTTTTCAGGGTTAACCAAAAGTTGTACAGTTTGACCCACTGTTCTAATAATATCTTGGTTTTTAATTAAGGCAGCTGGCTTAGCAGTGGTCCCGGACTCAGGGGTTTGTCCTGGGATAGCTTTAGTTTCTGGACTCTGTGTAGGGGTTTTAGAACGGCTTATTTCTTGCCCCTTACCGAGACTAAAAACCGCACTCAGGAAGCGATTTATCTGTCCACTCGCCTTTAGACTCAACACTGGACTCAACAGATAAATAACTACCCCTCCTAACACCAAAAGCACGAATATGCCCAATAACAGTCTCCCAGTCTTCTCAGGAGAGGTTGAAGCTGAATAATTAGGATTTTGTTCACCAGAGGCTTCCCCATCTTCCATGACGTTAAGTGTGAGCAACGCTGTTTTTTGTTCATCAATAGAAGCGGGTTGCTGATCACTCTTAACGTTTAACATTACAGTATTGTTGGTCTCGAGATTGCCAATGGATTCTAGCTGTGGGGGTGATAGTTGGATGGGCATCGAAGGCTGGCTTGGTGTGACTTGACAGTAAATCAACCCCACCGTGACATTGTCGTGTCCGTTTTTGGTGTTAGCAAGCTCAATGATTCGTTCTGCTGCTTTTTTGATATCAATTTGACCGTCGAGAATGGGCAGGATTTCTGTTTCCCAGTACTGCTCGACTCGGTCATTGTCACTAAGACCATCAGAACACAGGAGAAACACACAATCTTCATCCAACACCAAGCGCTGTACAGTCGGGTGTAGTGTGGTTGATGAACCCATCCCTAAAGCTTGCACTAGGGCACCAGATGTTGGTTGTTGTAGAGCATGTCGGTAAAGGGTATACCCAAGCCGCACTTCTCTGGTGGCTAAATCATCATCTAGAGTAACTTGGTGACAACCATGGCGACTTACCCAATAGATTCTGCTATCCCCGACATGGGTAATGTATATTTCATGGCCATGGGTTCTAGCCATGACCAAGGTTGTTCCCATACGCTGGCGATCAAATCGGTTCTCATGATCATTGCGTTGGCTAATGGAGTCATTGGCAGCACAGACAGCATTTTCCAATTGCAGGCTTAGAGTGCTTGGGTTCCACTCCTCCAGTTTAGCTGGCAGTTGTTTGAGCTGTTGTCGCAGAGTGTCAATTGCCAGTTGGGAGGCAATTTCACCACCTGCTTGTCCACCAATGCCATCGCAAACCATTGCGATCGCTTCTTTACCTCTCGAAGAGCTAATTAGCTTACCATTAGGAGGGTAGCAAGCGTCTTCATTGTGGCTACGAGCTGGACCGGTATCGGTACGAGTGAGAGTCTTATAGGTTCTCGATTGCCATGAACGGCATTCAAACAACCCTTTCGCCAGTAATGCTAACAGCTGCTCTGATGTCTGTATCTGTCCTTTTGTAAGCTGGGAACAAAGTTGTTGGTAAAACTCACTAATAACAGGGGAAGCTCCCTCAAGCAGTTGTGACCACAGCTGACCCAGCTGTTTTAAGGTTGGTGCTGGCGTTTGATCAGGCTGCAATTCCAACAACCTTAGCAAGGCTCCTTCCACCCGCACCAGGTTTGATTTCAGTAAGCTAGACGCTACCCCTTCTCGGCTCAACGGTTGCCAAAGTGAAGCCCATTGCTGCAGCCAGTTGAGTTGGCGTATTGGTGAGGAATCTTTCCATACGCTGGTCAGTTCTGGTAACAGTTGTCCAAGAGTATTAATGTTACCTGTTGCCTGAATTGGTACTCCTTCGAGTAACCAAATCTCTTTGTTATGCCTTGGCTTCGGTGTTAGCAGACCATACACTTGAGGCAGGTGTAATCCATGGGAAACCAGTCTCAAGTATGGGGTTATGGTTTGAGGAATCTCTAGTGGGGTCTCTGGCGGTACCGCTGGTTGAGTATCTAAAAGAACACGAGAGTGAATCAGGAGGTAGCGCTTAGCAATAATTTCTCCCGGTTGATCGGCTTTTATGCCTGACCCAATAGCCCACAAGTATCGTCTGAGCAGCGGCGTGCGACATTTTTGGCAGAACTTGTTGGTCTGGGGATTGGGAGTCTGACATTGATGATTTGGGCAGTGGAGCGTTGCCGCCGGATTGTCCATGAAACTCTTTGCTGCTAAAGATAGCCTGATGGAACCGGGTTAACATTAGCACAGCTTTCTTTGAAGGAGTTATGTGCCCACAAAGGAAGTGCCAAAATCAGCCCATTGATTAAAGATTGTAGCGCTTGACTTACGGGCTGGTTAATGATCTACTTCTATAATGAATGAGTTGCGCTTAAACATTCGTTCGCAGCAATGGTTACCGAGCGGGTCTATGGGGAAGATCAGGATTAAGTTTTATGTATTAGTCATTGCGCAATATTGATGGCGTACCCTCACTACTTGTAGCAATACTTTTGATTAGCTCAGGCCAGATCAGCAAAAAGTAGGTCCACCAAAGCAGAATTGGCATAGCACCTAGTACTGTTATCCAGATGGTTTTGAAAACTAGCCAGATACTGAATATGATGAGCCCTCCGGTCAAGATTATTGACCAGGGTTGGCACCACCAAGGCTTATAACTCCAGGGATTGAATTTCTTTTGTGTAGACAAGATTAGTCTTCTAAGCTACCACGTCTTAGTTGTTTGTATTAAGCAGAGGATTGATTAATAAAAGCATAAAAAGGTCAAGTCAACCAGCTACATTGTGGCGGGGGATGAAGGTAGACAGCCGATACGCGTTATTCGCTACCGTTGTGACTTGCTTTTAAAGCACCTTGTCAGCCTATCTGCGTTGGACCTAATTCTGAGGTTCTACTTGGGGCAACCCCATACTGTAATTAATCACTCGGCTTTCGGTATTGTAGCTAATTTGTCCATTTTGCAAAAGCGATCGCACAAGGTGTTCTAGGTCAGAACCGATACGACGGAGGTTGTATTCGGTTAAATCAAATCCGCTGTAGGATTCAACCAACTCATCGAACTTCCGGTAAACCTGCTGTAGAGCGTCTTCATTCCAATTGAATTCGTTATCGGGGTCAATGTCTAAGGTTAAGACGTTATCGCTCCCGACTAGTTCGTTATTTTTCACCTCTGCTGTATAGATTCGGACGTGACGAGTGGTGGATTTTAACAGCATCTAGAAACCTCCTGCACACAAAGTATATTTTTTCATCTTTTTAGGCATTAGTCAATGGTCACCATGTGAATTCCGGGGCAAACCAATCAAAGCCGATGCGGGGCGACCCCTTGGGTCGCCCCTTGAGCAAATTTAATTCGACGACTGTAAGCCCACCAGTGAAATTCAACTTACTGACTGTAGACAGCAGTCCGTAAGCCGCTGTTTACTCCCGCCGTGTGGGTCATTGGCGCTACTTGATATGATCGATATATATCATAATCATTTTTATGAGGTACAAATTACTGGGGAATCGGGAGTCGTAATTCGGAATTTTAGGAGTGTTTTTAAGAGTTAATTTATTGAATATTAGGCTTTTACAGTACTGGTAAGTAAAATATTTTTTTTGTACCTCATAAAAATGATATTTACTAGGGCAACCTGGGTTTTAGCAGTGGTCTCCACGGGGAAAGAAAAAGGAACAATACATGCACTAATGGAAGATCCTGGTACTCTAAAGGGAAAAACTATATTAAGTAAAGTCAAACACACTAATCCAATGTCATAGCTAAAAAAAATGTCTGGTACCATGGAAGATATTGCTAGACAAGCCCACCAGGGTAGCGTGGTGGCAATTATTCAAACACTGAATGAACGATTAGCCGATTTTGGGGTGAGAACTAGAGCAATTCTGGCTGATGGGGTATTGCAAGTTTTGTGTGAAGCAGCAAAACCAGAACAGCTGGAACAATCGATTCTAGTCAGTCAAATCCAGGAAATTCTGGAAGAAATTTCACCGCGTAACATTCGTCGTGTCAGGATCAACAGCCGCATCGTGCGAGAGGAACAATTACTCTGGTTAGAAGAAATTAGCCGTGACCCAGACAATCAGCTGTTATGGTACGAAGACATAACCCTTACTAGGCCAAATTTCTTCAAGCAACTGGCTCAAACCTTCAACAATCGCCAAAACCTACCGACCCAACAACTGGCTCTAACACCAGGATTTTCCCGTCAACTGAGCCAAAAAAAACTACCGAATCAGCAACTGGTCTTACCGCCAGCTTCTTACAGTCAACTACGTAAAAAAGGTCGATTGCGGCAAGGTGTTGTGATTGGGTTAGGTTTGGGTTTATTCCTGATCCTAGTAGGTTGGTTACTCAATGATTGGTTTGGGAGGGAAATCGAATCCCTAAACCCAACTCAAGCCGACGATTGGGCAAAAGACCCAGCCAATTCTTTTTCCGAGGGATTTTCTAGTAATCCAGACCCCCCCTTTACTCAGGACCCCTTTACTGAGGCAATGCGCCTAGCTCAAGAAGCAGCCGCAGCAGGCGAAAGTGTCGAAACCTCAGCTCAATGGTTAGATGTGGCAGCTAAGTGGGAACGGGCATCAAATCTAATGGAGACTGTAAAACCTGATGACCAACGCTACCAGATAGCTCGTTATCGGGTTATACTTTATCGAAAAAACAGTGAGGAAGCTCAAAAACAAGCTAGAAAGAAGCGCTCCTAGTGGTGTTGAATTGAAGTTTTAAATCAGTTTTGTTTAAAAAACGATATAAAAAGGTGCTCAATCGGTGTTTAATCTGGTCTTCAAAGTTAATCGATGTCAATCCCAGAGGTGCGCGCTCTTGGCCGCGAGCAATCCCTCGCGGCCTTGGAAAGCTCGCCTTTTGGGATTTTTACGCTCTGTGCTTAGGTCGAAACTCCAAAAATACCTCACCCAATCTACCAATCAAAATTAATTGGGTAAACGAATCTCGAGCAGTAACCATTTTGATATCGCGGTGCGCGCCCTTTAGCGCCCCGCGTCAGCTTTGCCGATAGGCGCGACCCAAGGCCGTGAGCCATCCCTCACGGCCTTGGAGGCACGACAATCACGCGAATTAAATTCGACGACTGTAAGCGCACCGGGGGCGAGTTTAACTCAACTGTGACGATTACATGATGGGAGTTGTGCCACCGACCCACAGCTTCTCCTCTAACCAGAGTGATGATTGAACGGGTGTGTCGGTCGGTTGTCGTAAAAAACTCCAATCTCTTGATCAAAAGCACTCTGATGCCGGGAACACTAATCCTAGCGAGATTACTGTTTTAGCAGTAGTTGCTCTAGTCAAGACCAGTATTCACAAGTTGTGCAACAAGCATAATGGATGCAGAAAGCGCGATTTTTGCCCCAAGAGTAAATTCCATCAACTCCCGTCTCCCAGGTACATTTGAACCAACCTTTAGCCAGGAGCATCAAGGTTCACTCATGCCTTACCCGACAGAGTTAGCTCAGATCGGGCAACAAATTGCTAAAACGATACTAAATACCTCAGAAACGCAAACTCTGTTGGCGATGCTCGCCAAGGCTATAGGAGAGAGTTTTCAGGTGGATAACTGTTTAATTGGGGCGCTGGCTAACCCTAGCACTATACCCCAACTAGCCTGGTGGCGTGCTGATCAACACCTTGACCCAGAACACCGATACTACAAAAATCCAGTGCAACTGCTGGAACTCATAACCACAGAGGATGACTTAGGCAGGGACTCAGTACTGGTAATTTCAGATTGGCAAAAATCCGATGCTTGGTCTAACTTAGATTTGGGTGAAGAAGTGCTATCTGCCAGGGCAATCCTGAAGACCTCCACAAAGTTTCAGTCTGTAGTCAACGGGGTAATTGTTTTAGGAAAAGCCCAGCCTTACCAATGGACAAAGACAGAGCAAGAACAGTTAATTGTTGTTTCCCAATGGGTATCGGTAGCAATTTCTCAAGTTCAGCTAACCCACCAAGTGAAGGCTGCTACTCGAGACCAAACTCTGCTCAACCAATTGAGTCAAGTGATGCATAGCTCTCTCAATCTCCTGGATATTTTCCAGATAGCTACCACGGCTGTTGCTGAAGCACTTCAGGTTTCACGGGCACTACTGCTACTCTTAGATGACACGAATCCCCTCTCTTGCACTCTACCAGGAAAGCATTCACCAAAACATGATTTGACAGTGGTTTGTGAATGGTTAAAGGAAACCTCTAGTACTGATCTATTTTCAAAAGGCGACGCACTGTTAAATAAATCCTTCCCAGTTTCTCAGTGTTCTTGGTACCAACAGGCTATCAAGGAAGCCCCTGAACCAATAGTCATCACCCATAGACCAGATGACCCGATCGGTATTGCTGAGCACCAGAGCATCTCACTCCTAGATCGGAACCTAAAGCCAGGGTTACTGATCTGTCCTCTGGTTGGGGCAGATAATCATGGCTTGCTATCCGTTAAGGTTTTGGGGTTCTTGGTCTTGCAAAATAGTCAACTTCGCCCTTGGCTAGAGAATGAAATCAACTTGGTCAAGTGGGTCAGTACACAAGTTAGTAGCACTATTATCCAAAATCAGACTCTCGAGCAAGTACAATCCCTTGTTGAAGAACGCACCGCTCAGTTACAACATAGTCTGAAAGTTCAGGCAGAGTTATACGAAAGAACTCGCCAGCAAATGGGACAGTTAAAGGAATTAAATCGGCTCAAAGACGAATTTCTCAGTAGCATGAATCATGAGTTGCGGACACCTTTGACTGCAATGAGTCTAGCGATTCGGATGTTACGTCAACCCAAACTTGATCTTGAGCGTCGTGCTAAATATCTAGAAATCCTTGAGCAACAGTGTAATCAAGAAATTGAGCTAATTAATGACCTGTTGAGTCTACAGCAGCTGGAATCTGACCAGTCCCAAATCCAGCTGCAAAGAATTGACCTGATGCCGATGATTAAGCACTTGGCTAAATCCTTTGAGTACAAATGGGCGGAGAAAGGCTTAACCTTAACAATCAATAGTTCACTACCATCGCTGTTTATCAACACCGACGCTGAGAGCCTTAACCGTATCTTGTTGGAACTTTTAACCAATGCTGGTAAGTATTCTTACCCAAATACTACAGTGGTGATCGAGGTAACTGAGCAAATCCAGCAATCGGTTAAGCAGATTGTGATGAGTTTGAGCAATATTGGTCAGGGGATCTCTCCAGAAGACCTCAGACATATTTTTGATAAATTCCATCGCGGTCAGGGGATGACCCAAAAAGCAGTTCAGGGTACTGGTTTGGGTCTAGCGCTAGTAAAATGCTTAGTGCAGCATCTCAATGGCACAGTAGATGTCTCCACTGGCCCGTCTGACACTCCTCGCACGTCTCGGGTATCTTTCACAATTACTCTGCCCCAGGTTCAATCTTTTATGTAAAACTTAGTCATTAGTAAGTAAGAAGGCAAAACTAATGACTAATAGCTCGGAAAACTAACTGGGAACAATAGGTATTAAAGCGGATATGATCTGATTTATACTCCCGGATTGGATTGGAGTAACTATGAATAGCTGAGTATGCTCACAACTGATGCGCCCAAGCCACCACGTTGGCAAAAACCTAACTATTCCCCCCTGGCTCGCCAGATCGATATTTTTACTGCGGCAGCGCAGTTTATGGTTTATTTATGGTGGGACAAGGTATGGGCTAATAATTCCCCCAAGCAAAGAAATCGTCGAGCCCAGTGGTTAGTTAGAAAACTCTTAGACTTAGGTCCAACATTCATCAAGATTGGGCAGGCACTATCCACACGCCCTGATTTACTTAGCTTAGAATATGTGAATGCCTTGGCGCAATTACAAGATCGGATCCCAGAATTTAGTGTAACCGATGCAATAACTCTAATTGAATCAGAACTTGGTCACGACATTCATAGTTTGTATCGGGATTTTGAGCATTTTCCTCTAGCCGCTGCGAGTTTGGGACAAGTTCATAAAGCCCGATTGCACACCGGGGAAGATGTAGTCGTTAAGGTTCAGCGTCCTGGCTTAGAAAAGCTATTTAACTTAGATTTTGAGATTATCCATCGATTGATTCGTTTTGTCAATCGATTTGTTCCGGGAACCAAAAAATATGATTTGGATTCCATAACCCATGAGTTTTTTAACCTGCTCTATCAAGAAATTGACTACATCCATGAAGGGAAGAATGCTGAGAATTTTCGTCACAATTTCAGCAATTATCCTCGCATTAGTGTCCCGAAAGTCTACTGGCGATATACAACTAAAAAAGTTTTGACTATCGAGTATATGCCGGGGATTAAAATTGATGACCGTCAGACCCTGGAATCCCTCGGCATAAATCCTAAAGAAATTATTCAGCTGGGAATTTGTTGCTACCTCAAGCAGTTATTACAAGATGGCTTTTTTCAGTCTGACCCCCATCCTGGAAATATGGCAGTCTCTACAGAGGGCAGTCTGATTTTCTATGACTTTGGCACAATGCTGGAGGTCAAGTCCATGAATAAAGACCAAATGCTCCAGACTTTTTTTGCTGTACTGCGTAAGGACACTGATCAGGTCGTTAATAGTTTAACTTACATGGGGTTAATTGAACCCATGTCAGATCTCAAGCCAGTCAAGCGATTAGTTGCTTTTCTACTGGAAAAATTTACCGAAAAGCCCATAGAATTACAAGCTTTTGAGGAAATCAGTAGCGAACTTTACTTAATGTTTGAGCAGCAACCTTTTCGCCTACCAGCACAACTGACATTTATTTTAAAGTCACTAACAACTCTTGATGGAATCGCTCGTGCCCTAGATCCCCAATATAATTTGTTAGTTGCTACTGAGCCTTTTGTTAAAAGCCTGGCTGTTTTTCAAGGGCGGGGGAATATAGTGGGGGAACTAGCTAAACAAGCTAGGGATTTTGTGAAATATAACTTACGTAAGGCTAGCCCTACCGAACTAGCCATTCGACGCTTAGAAGAGCGGCTCGAGCTGGGAGAGTTACAATTACACGTGCGTTCTGTAGAAAGCGATCGCACTCTCAAGCAGATCACCCTTGCTCTAAAAAGCCTTATTTATGCTTGTTTAACTGGTTTTAGCCTGGTAGCTGGTACTATTTTCCTATCTGTTCCTCATAGTGGATGGGCGATAGCCGCCTTTGCCTTTTCCGGATTCTGGTTTTTGATTTTGCTGCGTTCTCTGATTAACTTAGCCATTAGAGAAAGACTGGATAGACTAGCTCAAAGGTAGGCAATCTGATTGCAAATCGCCTACCTTTAACTCTTGTATGTAAGCATTCAGCCGTCAGCCGTCAGCCGTCAGCCGTCAGCCGTCAGCAGACTTAACTCAGATTAAACCAATGCTTACCTCTTTTATTAAAAAGCTGATAGCTGATAGCTGATAGCTGAGTGCTTACTCTTGTATTTTTCGCTTCTTTAGATACCCCCAAGGGAATTCGAATCCCTGTCGCCTCCGTGAAAGGGAGGTGTCCTAGGCCTCTAGACGATGGGGGCTTGTTGATTTCACTTTTATAAGTGTAGTGGATATTTTGGTTTGTGTCAAGTGTTTGATCAGGAAAATTTTTTTCCAGTCCCTTTACTTGATTCTATGTCGCAACTGTTCTAGGCGCTGCTGAGCCTTGGCATCTAAGGAATTTACTAAAAAACGACCACGAGAGGATTTCTGTGGTCGATATTTGCGGCGGGTTCGACGAACTGTCAATTCAACATCGGTGAGCAACTGCTGGGAAGACATGCACTGAGCACCATACCCCACAACCGTCAATTGCTCTGCCCGATCTGAGGTAGCGACGATCAGACGTTTAGTGGGTTTAACAAGATTGGTTCTATATGAGGCGCAAAATTTTTCGATGTAAGTGTCTGCTGTCTCCCCAAAATCGGTGTAGTAAACCGATAAGTGATTAGTTATCACCTCACGACTGTTAGGGGTATTGAGTGAGTGAGCATCAAAGACAATCTCAGTGTCATAGCCGACAAAGGCACTGTAATTGGCTAGGGTCTCAATTAACTCTTGGCGAGAACTCATGAGACCATCACGATCACGGGTATTTTTCAGGAAAGACCAAGAGCCAATGACGTTATAGCCATCAACTAGTAAAATAGCCAGCGGTGAAGAACAAGACATTTTCCATGGGACTATACTACTTACAGTCCCTATGGACTGCTCATATTGGTCACAATAAATTTAACATTTCTTTATATTAGTATAAATTGCACTTGAGAAAAAGGCAAAAGGATTGAGCAAAAATGACACCCAACATCTAACTATTAACACATCAAATGTTATAGTCACAACATTTGATGTGTTATAATTAACGCTTATTATTTAACAGTTAGCAGATTACAAACCCTACGACTTTCTGGAAACTTCCCGAGAATCAGTGATTATGACTTACCAGTCTTTGCTTCAGGCGTTCCGGTTCACCTTGGTCAATAACCCGACCCTGGTCTAACAAAAATGCTCCATCACAATAATCCAGCTCATCCAAACGGTGGGTAACCCAAATAGCTGTCAATCCTCGACTTTTGACTAAATTTCGTACTTGTGAGACTAAATCCATCTGGGTATCGGGATCGAGTAGGGCAGTGGGTTCATCTAACAATAAAATCTGGCACTGTCTTGCGATCGCACCAGCGATCGCAATTCGCTGCTTCTGACCACCGCTGAGGGCATAGATCGGTCGTCGCTCTAGCTCTAGTAAATTCACCGCAGCTAGAGCTTCTTTTACCCGGGCTTGAACTTGAGCTAGGTCGAGCTTTTCGGCTACCAGTCCAAAGGCTACATCGGCACCTACGGTAGGCATCACTAGCTGATGATCAGGATTCTGGAAAACAAAACCTGCTGAACCGCGTAGGTAAATTTCACCGGATTGGGGGGACAATAAACCAGCCAGTAATCTAAGTAAAGTTGATTTACCACTGCCATTGGTTCCCAAGAGCATCCAAAATTCCCCCTTAGGGACTTCCAGGGAGCAAGATTGCAACACTGTCCCCCCTTTAGGCCAGTTGAAGCCAACCTCTGTTACTTGAATTGCTGGTTGAGTCATCAGATCTCTTGCTCCATGCATTTATTCAGCTATGGCAAAGAAGCCGGGAGTACGTCCTGAGCCTGTGGCTCCAGATTTTTGAGAAATCACTGCTGCACTGATCTGATCGCTGAGAACGCCAATTTTCTTCTCTGACTGGTGATCGCAGCTGAGTTCTAACAACTGAGGATGGCCAGAGCGCATGGCTGTCAAAATTTCCTGGTAGGTCGCTTGCGCCTCTTCTTCTGACTTACGTTGCACAGATAGTGGCATGGGTGTATTTCTTAGAATCAAGTCAATGGTGAACATGGAGTATCAAGCCGTAGCGCGTTCTATTAATTTACTTCTTTTTCTTATCTTAGACCCCAGCCCAAACCACCGTGTATAGCAGTATCTTGGGTGCAGTTATTACCTAATTTTTTTTAAGGGGGTAGCAAAATTAAGAATTATGACATATTATGATAGTTATATTAGACGAAGTTTACTTTTCTTTACTTAGACTACCTTTAATAAAGAAAGTAAGTCGCCTTACCGTACTTATAAATATTTGGAGATCCTTGCTATGACAGTAGCAGTAGGACGCGCCCCCAGCACCAGAGGATGGTTTGACATCCTTGACGACTGGCTCAAGCGCGACCGCTTTGTATTCGTCGGTTGGTCCGGCATTCTGTTGTTCCCCTGTGCCTACATGGCTTTGGGTGGGTGGCTGACTGGTACAACCTTCGTTACCTCTTGGTACAGCCACGGCTTAGCCTCTTCTTACCTAGAAGGCTGCAACTTCCTGACCGTAGCAGTGTCATCTCCCCCTAACAGTCTGGGACATTCCCTGCTGCTGTTGTGGGGTCCACCCCTGAACCCTGCCCCTTGTTATTCCCCTTCCCACAAATACCCATCCAGCCAAATCCGAAGAATGCCCTGCTGCCGACGACGCAGGAAAAAGTAGTACTTGGCGTCGTTCGGGAGGCGAATGGTCTCATAAGCCAGCAAGCCCTCTTCTC
>NZ_JAAHHS010000399.1 GCF_010692395.1 Moorena sp. SIO3H5 | reverse complement strand
GCGAATAATCGGAGTAACAACTTTCGCTTCTGGTCGTTGAGTAGCAATAATCAAATGAATTCCAGCTGCTCTAGCTTTGGCTCCTAAACGCTTAATACTTGATTCTAACTCTTTGCGGATTTCTTTTTCTGCCATGAAGTCAGCATATTCATCAAATATACAGACTATCCGAGGTAATGGTAAAATTTGTTTATTAATCAATTGCTGATTATAAGCATCCAGGTGAGCACACTTCGCTTGTTCAAATTTCCGGTAACGCTCCTCCATTTCGTCAACTAATTGCTCCATCAGTTCGATAGCGCGATCGCAATCTTTAACGATTGGTGAGAGCAACCATTTCATGTCCTCAAATTCTGGGAAAGTGACGCGCTTGGGATCAACTAGAGCAATTTTGAGCTGTTGAGGAGAATGCTGATAAAGTAGGGATAGCAGAAGCGATCGCAAAAATTCACTCTTGCCACTTCCGGTTGTGCCCCCTACTAAAAAGTGACAAGTATTGGGATCCGATAAATCCGCTTCTACCAATTTCCCATCTAAATTTACTCCAAGCCCAATCTTGGGAGGATTACTGGAGCTTTGGTGAACCTGGATATAGTCATCAAATCTAGCTACTTCTCTATCCTCATCCTTCCGTGGTAAATCCACACTGACATACCCAGCTTCAGGAGTAATCAAGGGAGGATTCTCCAGACCTAAGTGTACTTGTAAATCCTTCGATCGATTCTGTATCGATATGACTTTTACCCCACGATTGGGTTTTACCTTGATCCGGACAAATGCTGGAGCAACTGTTGCGTTGACATAATCTACACTAATTTTAAAGTCTTCTAGAGTACTCACCAATTTTTCCCCGGTCTGATCAGCATCAAGACTTTGCCGGGATGGTGCTTTGACCGGCTTTTGCTTAGTCTCAGGAATTTTGGGGGATGCTGCCTTGACCGGCTTTTGTTCAATATCAGGAGTTTTGGGGGATGCTGCCTTGACCGACTTTTGCTCAATATCAGGAGTTTGGCGGGATGGTGCCTTGACTGGCTTTTGCTCAGTTTTCCCATCCTCAAAAAAGGTTTGACAGGTCTGCTGTTGAGGGCAAATGTTGCATAGGTGAGGCTGTCGTGTCGGTGGTGGTGGCTCCAGGTTGCCCTTACCGATTGTGGGAGTGCAATGGTTTTTTATAGTTTCCCCATCTCCCTCCTCTTCGACCTGGGCAGGTTTCCAAGTCAGCCATTGGCGCATCTGTTGTAATTTATCGGGAATGAGCTGATGCACTGTATTCTGTAGCTCTTCCCAGGAATAGTAGTGTTCTTGGAATTCTGGCAAAACGGAATAAACCGCTGCATCGATTGCTACTCCTTTTTCTTGGTGGAGCATGTAACTATAGAGAGCTACTTGAGCTAGGTTAGCGGATGGATCTACCGGTTGATAGGTTTTATAGTCTACGACACAATAGCGATCGCGCTCACAGTCGAAAATTAAGCTATCGAATTTTCCATTAACTCGTTGCTGGGTACCATCAGGAAGAGTGAAGTTATAACTGAGCTTTATTTCTTGAGCAATAAAGGTTTTACTAATTACTTCCTCTGGCTGACAATAGCCTCGATTAGCAACTAGCAATTGAGTCCAATGGGGAATTAGTGATTTTAATCCTTGCCACAGTTGAAGTAAGATCGAGGCTATCTTTTGATTGGTGATTTTGGGGAAAACAACTAGCTCATACAGTAGCGCTTGGATCTTAGAGCTAATCTGGCTTTGGTCTAGCTGACTTGCTGTGGGGGAAAATAAAGCTTGAAATCGGGAATCTTGCTGGAGTTTGTCAGTACACTGTTCACAGAGCTGATGGAATACTGTCCCAATACCTGGTGAGTGGGATTGTGGTATAAATATGGGTTTTCCACCAAAGCGCTTACTCAAATAAAATAAGCGAGGACATTCAAGGGCTACCCTAACTTGGGTAACACTGAAGCGACGGGATTGCGATTGTTGGGTCGGCAATTTTCTTGTGACCATCTGCTCTCGACTCCAGCTATTTTTATCACTAATTTCTAGTAAGCGGCTATGGACATGGGCCAGATACACTGTATCGAGTTTTGCATACTTCAGCTGTTTTTGGCTGAGCGGACGTTTTCCCCAATCACTGCTTTGTTCCTCTGTATCGACATTGGCGAAATTGCACAGCTCTCGCGCTAGTGTTTTTAATTTATTATTGGATACCTGTAATGGATTAGACAGTTTCTTGTTCGTCAGCTTTCGAGCTATTTGATAGGTACAGGTTACATTCTTCGCTTGGTCTTTACCCCCTAGATACCGTAAATCAAAACTAGCATTGTGAAAGACTTTTTCAATGTTAGGATTAACCATAATATGGTTAACAAAGTATTGCACTACTTCCGGTTTGTCTAATACATCTAAGATGTAAGCTTTGTCACCATTTATATCCGTCGGATCAGCCAATACCTGAATCAGAGATAATCTAGGATTAGGGGTATTCCAGTCAGCTATTTCCGTATCTAACCAGAGAATTTTTGATGCTGATAAATTAAGGATTAACTCTTGGAGCTGGGCTAGTTGAGTCAGGTACATTGGCGCTTGTTATCCGAATTTTTGTTATGGCATAATAATCTTTAGCAGTCAGCCGTCAGCCGTCAGCCGTCAGCCTTTGGCACCTCAAGTAGGGTGGCACAGGCTTCTAGCCTGGTTTTTAGGGAACAGGGAACAGGGAACAGGGAACAGGGAACAGGGAACAGAGCTTGTAGGGTGGGCAAAAACAGTTTGCTTCTTTTGATAATTCTGGATTATATTACTTTGCCCACCCTACTTGAATTGGTCTGAGAGCTGAGAGCTGATAGCTGATATAGCGGTTATTGCATTTATGAGCTACACTTTTAAACCTCAAAGTCCCCCTTTTTAAGGGGGATTTAGGGGGATCCCTTTGTAGCTCATGGGAAATATAATTGCTATAGCTGATTACTGATAGCTGATAGCTGATAACTGATAGCTGATAGCTTACGGTACCAAATATACTGATTGTGTTTCTGGGGAACCATCCACAGGGATAAGTTTTAGTTCATTTTCCTGACAAAGTTCCTTAATCCGTTGTTGAATTTCTATTTCTTTGAGCCGATTAAATTGACGGTGAGTAGTTTTAATTAAAACCTTAAGACCAATAACTTGGTCTTGTTTGAGGACATTTAACACAAATTCCTTAACCGGATTAAGGGGTACTTTATTGTCTGCTCTCGAAAGAATATTCAAATCCTTTAGTAAAGGACAATCCTGCAAAATTTCTGATTCTCGGATTAGACTCTTTAACTCTGTTAGTGTTATTGTTTTATCAGCAAGAACTAACTCTTGGGAACAAGCCTCATTAACTAAGCTATGATAAGTGGCTAAGTAATGGACAGAGGAGAGGTCTTCTAATTTGATGTGAATATGCCTAGAAGCCTTGAATAGTTGGCTGTATATTTTGTACCCTTTAGTATCACGTTTTAGGCTAATTTTTGTATGGCGAATCAGGTATAAGGTTTGGCAGCGATTGCCTTTTATAGCTTTATCACAGGCATTCATCAGATGATAGAAGCTGGTACCATTAGTAGTTTCTACCCAGGCTACTCCGATCCGTCCCTGGGGTGATGACAACTGGTAACTTAGGGAATGACTGGCAAAACTACCTAACAATAATTTTGGTTTAATACCCCTAATCTCCAGAGCTTCTAATGCCTCTCGTAACATCCCAATCAATTCCGATTCACCAATATCTTGGATGCGGGTAATTTGTTGCTCAGTCTTTTTAAATTCTTTCTGCCACTTTAATTTAAATGAGGCTAGGCGTTTGTCTTCTATTGGTATTGATTCGCCAGCGGTCTCCTTTTTAGTAGTTGAGTCAATCTTTGATGGCTCTGAAATGCTAACTCTCTCGATATCCTCACTAGTTAAGTCAATCCTTGATGGCTCTGAAATCTTAACTCCCTCGGTATCCTCACTAATTAAGTCAATCCTTGATAACTCTGAGTTAACTACCTGAGTTTTATACCTTTGAATTAGCTTATTTCCCAGGCTTAAGGTCTGGCGGGGAGTGGTTTTGCCACCAGGAAATACTTGTTCTAAGTCTTGCCGAGTTAAAGGGGAAATCGGTGAAGTGGGTTTTGGGTCAGCTTGCTGATGTAAGGGATAGAGTTTGCTTGCCCAAAGGGATTCTGCTTGCTCTAGGGTAATGTTTTTGAGCAGAATTTTTGAATTAAGTCTAGCGAGATCAGCCCCTTGAAGTTTTTTCTGATTCCGTCTCCAGGTATCGGTGACTATACTGATAATAATCAGAAATTTGACACGGCGAGTATGAAGGGTAGAGTTGACATTAAACAGCGCTTGTAGATCCAGAGAACCATCGGGCAAACGAGGAATATTATCCAATTGGTCAAAACACAGCACAATCGGCTTGGTGGATGACGAAATTCTCCCGAAGTTGATTAAGATGTTCTGAGCATCGTCTTCGTTATCTATAGACCCTCTGACCCCAAGGGTTTTCAGGTCATCTTCATCTAAATCTTCTCCCCTTAACCATTGATAAGCCAGGTGATACAGTTCTGGATTAGTGAGGTCATAGAGCACTCCAAAAAATTCTTTATCTCTATGAATTCCCCCTGGATAGCTAGCTCTGAGGTCACCAATAAACCGTTTTCGCTCATTCCGGAGCCAGCCGGTTTTTTTAAAGGCCGGGAGACTCTTTAGCCACAGCAGCAACTGAGATTCTTTTTCCCCTTCTGGGATTTTTAGCATACTGTCAACGGTTTCCCTAAGAATATAGCGCCAGATGCGATCGCTATTTGCCCAAGGACCGATATAAGCAAAAAAGGCGTCTTGATTGAGCTGTTGTTTGAGGCGTTTTAATAGATAACTTTTCCCCGAACCCGAATCACCAGCCAGTAAGATAGTGCGGGGTCGATGGTCTTGATTCACCGCACTGAGGGTGGTGGTTATCTGATTGATTTCATGTTGATGAATCGAGTTGACATTAACAGCACCATTGTCTGGATCTTCCCAAAAATTCCCCGTAGCAAAGGTCACGGGGTCAAAGGGATTTAGGGCTTGTTTAATTATTTCCTGGATCGTTGCCATCTCTTTAATTCCATCTTCTATAGAGTGGACAAGGATAGAGGATTAACAATTGGGAAGCCTGGGGTTAGAGTATCATACTTTGTATCATACTTTACTGCACCATAATGAAAAATAGCCTCCCCCCGGTATTTTGAGGAATACCAGCTTCAATTTGTTCCTCAGTATACATGTTGGCTTCTTGCAAAGCACTCAGATCAATTTTATCTTCTGCTTGCAAGCTATACAGTGCTTTATCTAATTCTTCCCTAGACAAAGGCGGTTGTAACTTTTGGCGCAAATGAAACAGTGGCAAATAGTTTTCTGTAGCCAGTTCTTGGTCTAAATCCTTGATAATTTGTAATATTTCTTCATTACTAGGGGGATTGACTAGATCTGAGATTGTACTGGTTGAGTTTGGCAGCTGTTTCCGCAGGAAATCGATGTAATCCGCTAGCATGGTTTTAGACAAATTGATATTGCCACGACCAACGGGTTTATAATTATTTAATAAGTACTCAATACCTGTTTCAGTAATCCAAACATCTTTGAATTTAGTTTCTGCGACTGTGATATAACCCCGTTCTATCAAACTGTCCATGATTTCCTTTCGGGTCTTAGCAGGCTTAACGTTTGTCTTGGCCGGAGTAGTGGGTTCTGTTTCACAGGCTTTTAGAATTTTGCGCTCTTTCGTGCTCATTGGTACTTCATCCTGATCTTGGGTTAGAAGTTCCTTGCCTGCATCAGTGATCTGAATTTTGGTGATTTCTTGATTAGACTCAATCAAATTGCGATCGCATAATGCCTGACAAATTCGATCTCGTTCACCCGCTGAGGTTTTAGAATTGGGTTTCGCTTCAGTAATCAATGCCCGATAATCCGGTTTGCTCAGTAGCTTCAGTAAAAATTTTAGTTGGCTGACTTCCAGTTCAATAGCTTCCATGTTAATTGTCGTTACCTCACGTTTGTTCAAGATTAACCTATCTCTATTCCCTATAACCACTTAGTAGTCAAGGATTTTCGCAATAGATTCTACTGTCAGCCCTCAGCGGACGGGGGCTGAGCCCTCAACTATCAGCTCTGAGCAGAATTATTATTATATAAGCCTTTCGCTATTTTTCAAAAGTATTTTTATTTCCGTGGTGCCTTACTAGGCTCAATTCTTACCGATATTAGACTTATCTCAAGTCTGGTTGAATACCCATCAATTTTGGGTGCGCGGGGAGGGTAGGGAGGCGCTAGAGGTGTGGGGAGATGGGGAGATGGGGAGCGGTGGGACCAGTGGCGAATTTAATTCGACGACTGTAAGCGCACCGAGGGAAATTTTTATTAAGGGTAATTATCGTGAGATAATATCAGCTGAAGGTCGCGATTAGATAGGTATTCAGGGAAAACCCTCAAAACGGCTGATACCCGAAATTATGATAGCTGACGACCGAAGCGAAAGCATTCAGCTGTCAGCCGTCAGCATTACGTCACAGGCATTAAGCCTGTGCAACAAAGCATCTTTTGTAGCGTGATCCAAAGGCCAAGACTGATAGCTGAATGCTGAATTCTTAGCTACAGTCAATTTTTTTACCCCTACTCCCTACCCCCTACTCCCTGCTCCCTATTCCCCTAATAGCGTCGAGTTTTCTGAACCCCATAAAATAGTCCTGTACCAATCGATAACAATATCAGTAGCCACAGAA
>NZ_JAAHHS010000398.1 GCF_010692395.1 Moorena sp. SIO3H5 | reverse complement strand
CTTTGTCACGAAAACAAAAAGGTTCCAATAATCGTTACAAAGCCAGATTAAAGGTAGCTAAAATACACGCAAATATCAAGGACGCTAGAAAAGATTTTACTCACAAGCTAACCACTAAACTGGTCAGAGAAAACCAATTGATTGCGTTTGAAGACTTAGCGGTGAAAAACATGGTCAAAAATCAAAAACTAGCTCAGGTGATCAGTGATGCTAACTGGGGGGAAATAATCCGTCAGGTCAAATATAAATCAGAGTGGTACAGCCGTAAAGCTATTTCTATTGACAGATGGTTTCCCAGTAGCAAGTTGTGTTCTGTATGCCTCAATCGCGTCGAATCTTTACCCCTGAGTATTCGGGAATGGGATTGCCCATCTTGTAATACTCACCACGTTCGCGTAGCGTAGCCCGAAGGGCTAATCGCGATATTAATGCATCAATTAATATCTTGGCGGCAGGGCTTGCCGTGTCAGTCTGTGGAGCGACCGTAAGACCTCAAGAGAGTAAGTCTCGGAGGGCTGGTGCGAAAAACTCCAAAAAAGGAGAGAAGGAAGCAGAAACCTAAGTCGTGAGTCTTAGGAATTCCCCGCTATAATAAAAGATTTAGCGGTGGGAGGATGTCAAGAAATTGCGATTGGCCGTAGGCCACGCTACCAGGGTAAGCGCAAGAAAAAATTGCCCATAATGTGCATTGGCTGGATATCGGTTGATCGTGGCTCGAAACCCCTATAATCTCGTAGAACTTTATTCTCAATAGAGTTTAATTGTTGAGAATAATGCCCTTTTTTTCTCAATAAGCTACAGCTTATTGATTCTTGCGCTTACCCTGGCCACGCTACGCGATGAAGCGAAGCTTCCGCTAAAAGCGATCGCTAAAAATCGGCAATAACTACTTTTAGGCTAACTGTAATACACAACTGCGGCGAAGTCTACTCCTGAGACGTTTTTTCAGCAGAACGTGGTTTAAGCAGAAAGATTTCTATTCCATCAATTGGTTTCTCTCGGGTTTGAATCTGAAATTGCTCTTTAACAACAGACCGAAATAGCTTCGACGACTTAACGTAAACTAGCCATAAACGAGATTGGGTTGGGGGCAAACTGCTAACCCAATCTTCTATCGCTTGCTGATCGTTTTTTCTAATCGACGGCGGGAGTACATCCTTAATCTCAATAGTCCCAGAGCCATGATAGTAATGATTCAATGCCACAGGTATTTTCTGACCAATAGACCAAACAATCACATCACCCGGTTGTTCTTTGGTCGCAATGGTTTCCACTAAACCACGCCAATTTTCTCGATCCAGCACGGTATAGTAACGTTTTAGCCCACCACCAACAGCAATGGCATAGATCAGCGCTATCACCAACGCACCAATCCGCCATCGACGCCAAATGCCGATCCCAGCGGCTGCTAAAAGAATAAATAGGTATGGGGCTGCTAACAGTAGGTAACGATTGACCCAAAGAGAACGAGAGACTTGGGACACTGAAAAGAAGAGAACTAAGGGTAAAAACGCCCAAGCCGCAATCCAACCAAGCTTAGCTGAGCGTGGTTTGTTGAATAGCACAAGACCCAGCAAGCAGGTCAACATGACAGAGTAGGCATTGTAAAACCAGTAGATCGCATTAGAATTGGCTCGACCAAAGGGCCAAGCTGTAAAGCGACCTGGCTGCATGATCACATCCAGTACACCAGGACTATTGCGTCCACCGAGATCAGGAACTGATGTACCCGGTACTTTCACACCTCCCATAAATTTGGCGCTCTTAGTTACTAGCGGAAACACCCATGGCAGCCATAAAATACCAATCAGTAACAGTCCTACCCCGAAACGGAACAAAACACGAGGTTGATTGCGATACTTCCAGCCAAACACAACTATGTCTGGGAGCAGCAGCGCTACGTTAACGGGTGTGCTGATAATTGCCAAGAATCGCAGAGCAGCCCATCCCAATAGTAAGGGAGTAGTTGGACGTTCTAGGGCGTGGGTTAAGATCAGTGTGCCAGCAACACCAAAGAATGTACTCGGTGCGTACATCCGGACTTCTTGGGCATGATGGATAAACAGGGGTGAGAGGGCAACGATTAGCGCAGCAATTAAGCCAGTGGACTCTCCCATTAAGCGCCGACCAAGCCGATAGGTAACAAAAACAGTACCAATACTAAAAACAACGCACAATCCCCGCAGCCAAGTATCACTACTGCTAACTATCATCCAGACCCGTAAAAAGATCTGATAGAGGGGGCGTGTACTATTAAAGACTTGCTCTAGGTGCTTGGCACGATGAATACTAATGAGCTCATCCACCCATAGGCTTTCTGTACCAAGTTGATAGAGGTATAGTCCAGTCGCTAATAGTAAGATTAAAGTAATGGGAATCCATTGTTTGAACCAATTTCCTCGCTCTAGGAGCGCTGCTGTTTTGTGGTTGTTGGCGTTCATGCTACCTCAATAATCACAGCCCTAGAGCTTAGACCGATGTTGATTCTTCGTTGGTATCAGTAGAATTGGGAGAATTGGGTATGACCAGAAATAGATGCATTAAATCATTCTGTCTATAAAAGTTCTCGTTAGTAAATGCTGCGTGTGTTTCCAGGTCAAAATGTTCTTTGAAAACAGTGCGAAACTTTTTTTCGTCAAAACCTGTGCCGCAAACTAGCCACAGCCGTGAGGAAGTAGGTGGCAAGTTATTTAGTGCTTCCTCTACATCAGGCTTTTTGACTTGAGCAGAAGGACAAAGTTTCTTGAGAGAATAGATCTGGGCATCTCCACTATAGTAATGACTCAGCGCTGAGGTCATTTTTGGCGAACCTATGGATAAGACGATGGTATCACCAGGTTTTTCATTCATGCTAATTGTTTGCGCTACATTTCGCCAATCCTGGCGATCCTGCACGGTGTAATAGCGTACTAGTCCAGTGCTAACGGTAATAGCATAGATAATTCCTACTGCGATCGCAAAAATCCGTTTCCAACGCCACAATCCCATCAAGCCAGCGGCCAGAATAATCAAAATGTATGGGGATAAAAACAGTATGTAACGGTCTATCCATAATCGTTTAGAAACTAAAAAAATCATCCCTGACGGTATAAAAGCCCAAGCAGCAATCCAACACAGGCGTGGTTTGTGGTTTTTGTGGATGATGGCAATACCGACCAACCCAGCTAATAGTAGACTGTAGGCTTGATAAAACAAGCTACTTACCTTTGATGTGGAAGGAAACGGAAAGGCTGTAAAGTTCTTTAACTTACGTAAAACATCCACAAAACTCGGAAATGAGTGTCGAGTAGCCGATGAATCAATTTTGGCGATGGGATTAATGGCATTGCTTAGGAAGGGCAGGGTTCCAGATACTAGAGAGAACAAAGATGGTAACCACAACAGGATCACCAACAACAGCCATTTGCCGAAAGCTAATAATGTAGCGCGTTGCTTGCGAAACCGAAAAAATACCAACAAGATGTCTGCGAAGAGCAGGGTGGCATTGAGTGGGGCAGTTAGGTTTACCAACAGTCGTAGGCTAGCCCACCAAGCCATGGAGGTGGTAGTAGGATTCTCAAGAGCATGCACTAGCGCTAGACTACCACCTAGACCGAGACAAGTACCTAGGGTGTACATACGAACCATTTGGGCAAAATTGATGAACAGCGGCGATAAAGCCAAGAGAAGCGCAGCAATCAAGCCCGTTGCCTTTCCCGCTACACGACGACCAAGCTGGTAAATTAGAAATACACTGCCCAATCCAAACAAGACAGACAACCCCCGCAACCAAGCATCGCTGGTGCCAAACTGCATCCAGAGCCACAGGAGGATGAAATACACTGGGCGGATTAGACCCAGATGCCCTGGTAAGCGTTTGGCATCATTAACACTGTAGAGTTCATCCACCCACAGGCTCTCTGTGCCAAGTTGATAGAGGTACAACCCAGCCGCCAATACCAAAATTAAGGCGATGGGAATCGATTCCCAAAGCCAATCTGCTTGGATTGAGGTTTCTGTTGAATTAAGTTTTTCTGCTTTCATGCACCTGACCAACCTTATCTACAATCAGTATTAAGAACTACCGTGATCAGACCAGGGTTGATCATGGCTCGGAAAAGATGGTTGATCCCCATCAACATAAGTAAATTTGGACACACGCTTATATTACTCATGGGCCTTGTTTTAGAGATTTATGCAAAAGATATATAATTCTTTCCATCACCATTACACCTGATAACCCCATCAGCCTTCCCCTCTATCTTCCCAATGGTTTTCTGATGTCAGTTTTACCAAATCCATACCATGCAAGTCCTACTAAGGGTGTAAGTACTACGATTTCCCAAAGTATTCCCAAGACGTTGGTAATACTTAGTATGGTGCGCACCATACCCAATTCTGGATTAAAATAATCAAATCGGGCAAAGATGGTAATGGGTGAAATAAAATACTCTAGGGAAAAAGGCCAGAGTGCCTGGACTCCAAAAGGTGCTGTTGGGTCAGCTACTAGCATATCCAAGAGGATATGGCTGCCATAAACTAGAGCTGCCCAAAGTCCCCACCGGAGCCGATTTAACCTCCAACGTCCCACTAGCCAAGCAACGAAGATGCCAATTAGGGCGGCTACTATCAAGCTGTGGGTGGCCTGACGGTGAAAAGATCCTGGATCTCCCAGCAGCAGCAATCCAGGTAGAATGTCTATGTCTGGCAAGTTTGTGAGCAATAGTGAACCATACAACAGCCGAGTTTGCTGATGCCAAGCTATATGAGGGCGTGCCAGAACAAATCCACAAATACCGGCTAATGTGTGTCCTACTGGTGATGGCATTGGATTATTTGGTAATTGGTAATTGGTAATTTATATTTGGTAATTGGTAATTTATATTTGGTAATTGGTAATTTATATTTGGTAATTGGTAATTGGTAATTTATATTTGGTAATTGGTAATTGGTAATTTATATTTGGTAATTGGTAATTGCTATGAGTATTGTTTATTACTCACCATCACACCTGATGACCTGATGACCTGATTACCCGATTACCTGATCTTAGTAAATCCCCTTTACTTGCGCAAAGCATACACAATTCCCCCCAACAGCCCCTGAATGATCACAATTCCGTAAGCCAGCCAAGCAAAGGCTATTGCTTCGGATCTGGCAAAATTGTAGCCGTAAGCCGCAAAAAAGAATACAAATGCATTCTCACGGAGACCAATGGCGTTGATCGATACAGGCAAGACCATGATCAAGGAGACTAGGGGAATGATCACAAAGAAACTAAGAAGGGGAACCGGTAAATCCAGTGCCTTTGCAATTAGGTAATAATGAGCGATGACACTAATTTGCACCATTAGTGACAACCCCATAGACATAGCCAAGGCATGTTTGCGGTTACCAAAGGCAAGGAAAGCTTTAATAATATTCAATACCTTGTTTTTTATGTGCTTCCAAAAGGGTAGTTGGATCTTGCTAAGAAAGGTTGAAATCTTCTGAGATGGTATGAAAATCATTGAGACTACAAGCATAATTCCTGCGCTACCTAGCATCATCCACAGGTTAAGCAATGGTAACTGGGCGATCAATGTCTGAGAAAAAAACAGCGCCCCGAGGCCAAACAGCATTAAACCTAGTAAACCAAGGAAACGATCCAAAAACACAGTGGCTAGTGCGACTGACTTGCTCGTTCCCAACCGCCAGGCATCATAAGCCCTAACAGCATCCCCACCAATAGTAGAGGGCAAAAAATTACTGAAGAAAATGCTGACCATGTAGGACTTATACAAATAAGGGATGGTAGCTTTTACATTCTGAGCCAAAAGCAGTACCCGCCACCGATGAGCTCTGATGTAGTAACTGGCTAAGTAGACCACAAACGCTGCCATTAACAGAGGAACCTTGGCAGAACTCACAGCTAGGAAAATTTCGGGCAGATTTGTCTTGCGCAACGCCCAAGAAAGTAGCACTATGGAAACGCCGCATTTAATTATCGTAAGAATAAATTTTTTATTAGTACCTAACTTTTTTTTCATGGTTTTTAAGTTTATGGACTGTAGTAATTCCAAGTCATCTTACTGCGGCGGTAGTGGTTTTGAGTCCATAGCCGTGGGCGATCAAGATTGGGATTTGGTTCAGGGTTGCTGTAAATATGCAGCTGATTCCCATTGAGAACCATCACCTCTTCCCGCCAATCCCCAGATACATCAGCAACGTAAAGTCGATCCGCCTGTTCTTTGAACCGATGGAGAAATTGCCCACTCAGGGCATCGAAAATCCCTACGTCTCCTGATTTATGGCGCTCTTTGACAGCCACTAATTGCCTCGACTCTCCTGTCCAATCAATCGAGAAGATCACCTCTACACCTTTGTCTGTCCATCCCTTGGGAGCAACATCATCCATTTGATACTCAGCAATCAGTTGACCTTGGGCATCAAATACAAAGGGTTTCTGGTGCTTCTGGTAACGGCTGCGGCACCAAACTTCTAATCCCGGTCGTTGGGGGTCAAAATCACCAATAGCAGCATTTTGTGGTTCTTGATGCTTGTAGTGGGTTTTCCAAATTACGCGATGTTCCGAAGGAACCGCTTCGCGAACGCGGTTATAAAGAAAAACCCGATTGCCACCCCCCTCTTCCAGAGCGACTACCTCTAATCCTGGGATGTCTGGACGCACATCAGCCACAAACAGGGAGTCAATATGACCTTTTATAGGAATTTTCAACAACATCTCTCCGTCCGGTGAGATGATTGTCCCGCCCAAAACCTCATCTTTGCCATCTCCGTCGAGATCCGCCACCCGTGCGCCATA
>NZ_JAAHHS010000397.1 GCF_010692395.1 Moorena sp. SIO3H5 | reverse complement strand
TGTCAGCATTGAGCGGTCAGCCGTCAGCCGTCAGCCGTCCGCGATTCCAGTAGCGTGGCCCAAAGGCTAATGGCTGAACGCGCACGCGTGCGCGTAGCGCTTAAGCTGATAACTGATCGCTGAACGCGCACGCGTGCGCGTAGCGCTTAAGCTGAGTGCTTAAGATAGTAATGTCTATCAAATTTTGAAACCTCCCGAGTCTTGGAAGAGGGGAAGGAGTGGGCAGAAGGAAATGCTATATCTTAGAGACTTAACGTATCATCCACCAGCTAGCTCCACCCCGATCTTGAAGGGTCTCAATCTAGAGCTAGCACCACAAGAATTGGGACTAGTGATTGGTGTTAGTGGTTCTGGTAAAAGCACATTATTGGAAATTTTGGCAGGATTAGCCCAGCCCACCGCAGGAAAAATCTTTTGGGGAGAAACCGAACTGACAAACGACCACCTACCACAATTGGCAGGATTAGTGTTTCAGTTTCCAGAACGGCATTTCTGTGGTAAGACTATTCTGGAAGAATTGCGGATGGGACATCCAGAGTTGGGGTCACAGAGGGTTTATGAAGCTTTGGGGGAAGTGGGACTGGCGGATTTTCCCTTGCATACCTCACCCCATGCTATGAGTGGTGGTCAGCAGCGACGCCTTGCTCTAGCAGTACAACTGATTCGTCAACCCCATATACTGATGTTGGATGAACCAACAGCTGGATTAGACTGGTCTATGCGAAGACAGTTAGTCAATCTGCTGGCAAAACTCAAAACCCATTGGACACTCCTAGTGGTGACTCACGATGCTAAGGATTTACTGCCTATTGCTGACCGTTGCTGGACTCTTAAGCAAGGGGAATTAAACGCTGTTGATTTGGCTAATGCTTAGTGGTGAGTATTGAGTACTTTAGCGAAGGGAGTAGGGAGTAGGGAGTAGGGAGTAGGGAGTAGGGAAAAAAATTATCACAATTTATTTAGGATCCCTATTTAGAAATTAAAAATTAAAAAGTAAAAAGCAAAAAATGACGGTTCTTCAGTACCTTTTATGCTAAATTTATAGTCAAAAAGCTCAGAAAGCTTACTGTAGAATGAAAATTATGCTATTCAACTAACAAAAAAATTTGAATAGGGGCTTTTTCCACTGCTCCCTGCTCCCTGCTCCCTGCTCCCTTTGTAAAACTGTTTATTTAGCATAACAAGTATAGAAGAGCAAAAATGACAAATGACCAAAATGTTTTATCGCTGCCAGAGATGACAGAGGTTTGGCAACAAACTCTAAATTGGCAGCCAGATCCAGAACAACAACAGTTGTTTCAGAAACTCTATGAAGGGATTTTGTCAGGCAATCGTCAGTTGAATTTAACTCGGATTACCGCTGCCGAGGAATTTTGGGAAAAGCATCTGTGGGATTCTTTGGTAGGATTGGCTCCCATATGGCAGTCTGTAACTCCAGGACAGAGAATTATTGATATTGGAACAGGGGCGGGATTTCCAGGATTACCAGTTGCGATCGCATTTCCTAATACTGCTATTACGTTACTCGATTCTACTCGCAAAAAAATTACTTTTCTTCAAACCTTAATCCCCCAGTTGGAAATTAATAATGTTAAGACTTTAGTTGGCAGAGCAGAAGCAATTGGACAGAAGCAACAGCATCGACACTCCTACGATATTGCTCTAGTTCGTGCTGTTAGTGCCCCTTCTGTTTGTGCTGAATATGCTCTACCACTTCTGAAAAAGGGAGGTTTGGCAATTCTCTATCGTGGTCATTGGACAGATGAAGAAACCGAAGCTTTACAGCCAGCGGTAAAAAAGTTGGGTGGAAAAATTGAATCAGTTGAAAAATTTACTACGCCTTTGAGTGATAGTGTTCGTCATTGTTTGTTGTTGAAAGTATTATCACCAACAGTAGCTAAGTTTCCTCGTGCTGTAGGATTACCAGCACAAGAACCTTTGAATTAAAAGATCGATTTTTTGTAAGTGGTCAGCGGTCAGCGGTCAGCGGTCAGCTGATAGCTTACTTACGATAAAATCTAAGGAACGAGCATCAAATGCTGAGGAGGAAATTTTATGCCTTCCCCTTTTCCAGGGATGAACCCTTACCTAGAACATCCAGAAGTTTGGCCAGGAGTACATTTGTTACTTATTAGCGAGCTGACTAAATTCCTGTCTCCTCAACTGCGTCCAAAATACAGAGTTGGTGTTGAAGTGCGCATGTATGAAACCATTGGGGAACAATCTCTACTCGTTGGCATTCCAGATTTAACTGTCAAAGGTTCACAGGTGACAACGAAACAAGCAATTACCAATGTTGCAGTTGCAGAAGCTCCAACTCAACCCCAGAGGGTAGAAGTTCCTGTACCTGAAACCATTAAGCAAGGTTATTTAGAAGTGCGAGAGGTAGCTACCAAAGAAGTAGTAACAGCTATTGAAATACTCTCTCCCATTAATAAACGTTCTGGGGAAGGACGCAAGCAATATGAGACTAAACGAAATAAAGTTTTAGGCAGTTCCACTCATTTAGTAGAAATTGATTTACTGCGTAAGGGACAACCAATGCCAGTTTATCACAGCAATAGTGAAACCCATTATCGCATTTTAGTCAGTCGAGGAGACCGTCGTCCTCAAGCTGATTTGTATGGATTTAATTTACCAGATCCTATCCCTTCATTTCCCTTACCGCTGAAGTCTGGAGATACAGAACCATTAGTAGATTTACAGCTATTGTTGAGTAATATCTACGACCAAGCTAGTTATGATTTACTCATAGATTATAATCAAGAGCCACTACCGCAATTGTCGGAAGAAGACGGAGATTGGGTTAATACATGGTTAACGGAGCGAGAATTGCGTACGCCCAGGGTATCACAGTAACGTCATTCTGGTACAGAATCCAACAATTTCACCGTTACAGTTTCCCGATCCTTTATTAACTGTATCTGAAATGTTGCCACCAGTAATTTCGGAGTTTGTTGAGAGTTAATACTTCCAAAATTATCTTACCCGAGTCCCCGTTTTCCCTTTGCTATCAGCTAGAAACTGTCAGCTAATGCATGCCAGCATCGAAGTCTGTGCCAAGCTGTTTGCGTAGCGTGGCCAACGGCCAAGGACTTTTACCCAGACAAACAATTCTCATTAATCTGGAACTATTTAATTCTCTCGTTCTAGGTTTATTTCAAGCTGTTTGCGTAGCGTGGCCAACTGCCAACAGCTCACGGCTGAATGCTTACCCTGTGCTTTATCGGTCTGTATCAAACAATATATATATTTTATAAATGAGATGTAAAATTAGGAGTTTTTTTTGTCTTGGAAAATAAAAATCCCGATCTCTTTACCCTCTAGCATGCATGCCTATTGACTCTTGCATCTTGCATGATAAAGTATGTTTACAAATCAAATATAAACCCTATAATTAGCAGTAAAAATGTTAATTTAAGCGTGATATAATGGCGATACCAAATACAATCAGATGGTATCCCAACTAGAGTTAATTTTCGCCATAAAATTATAAAGTCAAAATTTTGGAATGACACTGCTGGAACTGCGCTTTTATCCCATTGAAGGCAAGCAAGATGGCTTCAAAGTGACTGTGGAGAGTTCATCACGAGAAGCCGATCACGAACCTGGTCTGCCTTTTCTCGACAGTAAGACTCCCGATGTCCAGGACAGACGTTTCACGGTAGTTAAGATATTACAGTCAACTCACTTCAAGCAGAAAGACTTTCCGTCGGAAGATGAGCAGGCTTGGATGGTACGTGAGCAACTGCTGCTACCGGAACGAAATGCTTTTGAGCCTGACTACTTGGCTAGTATTGGGCATAGGCTCTATGAAATATTAGGTCAAGACATTCAGCAGGTGATAGAGACAGCAGTAGCAGATGCTAAACGCGATCGCATTTTCTTACATATTCGGTTGCGGTTTCCAGCAGAAGACCCCAAACCTGTGCGCATTACTGATTATCCTTGGGAATTACTCCATAACCAGTATGGGTTTCTAGCCCACCAAGGGGTGACCTTCTCGCGCTATATTGCCTATCGTAGTCCTTGTCCTAATTTACCTGGAGTTGAACGGCTCAATGTCCTGTTGATTTCCTCTGGGGCAGGGGATGAGACAATGGGAATGGAATCATTACCTGCTGTTGAACGACATGCGATCGCAAACGGATTGCAACGGACTCAGGAAAAAGGGCACATCCAACTGGAAACTTTAGAATCTGCTACATTAAAAGCACTCCGCAGGCGGTTGTCAGAGCGCCAAACCTCAGGAGTGCCTCAGGTTCTGCATTTTGATGGACATGGCTTTTTTGGGAAGCGCTGTAATCAAATAGGATGCAAGAAAGTTTATTACCAGGGTGTAACTCAGTGTGAATGCGGTGCCCCATTGGGAAAAAAACCTCAAGGTTATTTGGTGTTTGAAGACTCAGATGGTAACGCTGATTATGTCAGTGCCAAAGAACTCGGAGAACTCTTAGGTAATTTGCAGCGTCGAGAGCAACCCCATTCAGCATCGGGAATTGCTTTAGTTGTTTTGAGTGCTTGCAAAAGTGCCATGTCTCGTAAGAGTGAGTCTGTCTTCAATGGGGTGGCACAGAGTTTGATTGGTGCAGGTATTCCTGCTGTAGTGGCAATGACCTATTCCATCAGGGTGGATGCCGCTAGTACGTTTGCGGAAGAGTTTTATCATTCAGTGGGGGAACAAGAGTCATTAGCGATCGCATTGCGTCGGGGACAAAGTGCTATGGGTATTGAAGGGAATCAGTGGTATCGTCCGGTGCTTTATCTGCGTTGGGAGGATAATGAGGGAGGACAGTTGTTTAAATCCGTTGAACCTGATGCTATTAATCAGGAAAATCCACCCTTAGAGAAAGTCCCTTCAAGCAATAAAACTAAGGTTAGCAAAAAACATTCTCGAGTTAAACAGATCAGAATAGAAATTATTAAGCAGGAATTTGAAAAGCTAGAGAAAAATTACAGAGCTGTTGCACAGAAGAAGCAGCGTGAAAGTAATCCTCAGGAGCAAAATAATCTGAACCTACAGCTTCAAGATATTGCTAACCAGATGGAGGAAAATGAGCGAAAGCGTGATGCACTAGAATATGGGTATGAGTACAGTTAAAAAACTACGCATAGACATTCTTAAGCAGGAATTTGAAAAGCTAGAGAAAGATTACAGAGCTGTTGCACAGAAGAAGCAGCGTGAAAGTAATCCTCAGGAGCAAAATAATCTGAACCTACAACTTCAAGATATTGCTAACCAGATGGAGGAAATTGAGCGAAAGCTTGATGTACTAGAAGAGCCACAAGATGATAAAAAAACTCTACTAAAGTTGTTAAATCCTTTTGAAAACGAAATTATAACCTATGTTCAAAAAGCCTACCAAGCTTGTTCTCCTGAAGATTGGCTTAATCCTGTACCAGATACTTTAACAGGGATTGTTGAAGATTTAGAAAAGATGCCCCAAGGAAGATCGAAATATACCAGAATTGAGCGCTGGGTGGGTTACTTAGTCACAGAGGTCACCGATTCAAAACTGCCTCCATCAGTTTCTCATCAGTTAAGGGAATGGTCTCAGCAGAATATCGAGGGATATTCAGAGTTGTTGAAGGAGGTAGAAAATAAGCCAAAAAGTAAGAACTCTTATTTAATGGTGGTTATTCATGCTAGTAACCAAAGCTCAGTTAGCAAATGGAATAAAGCAGGAAAGTATTTTGTAGAAGCTTGGTTTATGCCAAATGACGGAGTTTTAGAATTTGAGCAACTGTCTCAACCTGAATCTTTTCCAGAAACCGCCACAACGGATGAGATTCAGCAACTGCTAAAAGCCTTTTTAGAGGAAATCGCTACTAAATATTTATGTAGTCAGTTAACGATTGAATTATTTCTTCCCCTAGATTTATTGAATCGAGATATTGATGCTTGTAGAATTGATGATGGATGGGGTTATCTGGTACCAATTGGCTGTGAGTATCCGGTATTAGTACGCTCATGGGAGCGATTATTGCCAATTTACGGACGTCATCGAGGACTTTGGCAAGAGAAGTGGCATTTCTTGCAACAACTTCCAGGGGCTGCCTGTAATGGTTTTGTATCAGGTGATGATCAGGATTTAAATCGATTGTTTTTCCAGTTAAGTCAACAAAATGTGATTGGACTTAAGTTGCTAAAAGCTCCTCCAACAATAGGTAAAGGTAGTGTATTTGCCGTAATCCTGAAAGCAGCTATACCCGTAGCATTATGGTTAAGACAGAATTTATCCTTAAATTGCCAAGAGCAGGTTGATGGACTGCTCTGCTGCTGTATTCATGAACTACCTGAAGCGGTAAAAAATAAGCGCTTGGATGCTTTTCAGTATCCTCCGGATACTCACATTGGACACCATCTTTCCTTATTATGGGAAGACCCCTATCGCGTGCCCCCTAGTATCGAATACTCTATGTGATATGAATAATTGGAAAATCTTTCAAGGCACTGGCAAACCTATTGATGGGGAAATTGATGAGCTATTACCCCCTCCACCGAGTTGGCGTCAGTTTGATGGGAATATCAACAAGGCGCAACGACGGGGTGCTACTTTTCAGGCTCGTTCTGAAGAAATTGAGTTAGTCAATGCAGCCCTTTACCTGCGTCGTCCTTTATTAGTAACCGGAAAACCAGGTTCTGGAAAAACATCCTTAGCTTATGCGGTTGCCTATGAGCTAAAATTAGGTGAAGTGTTATACTGGCCGATTACAACCAGGACAACGTTGAAGGATGGTCTTTATTCCTATGATGCCATCGGTCGTCTACAGGATGCTCAGCAACAGGATAAGACTAATCAGGATAATCTCAAAGAAATTGGGAACTATATTAAACTCGGACCATTGGGTACAGCACTCTTACCATCAGATAAGCAGCGAGCGCTACTGATA
>NZ_JAAHHS010000396.1 GCF_010692395.1 Moorena sp. SIO3H5 | reverse complement strand
GCAGCAGCATAATTTCCTTGACCTGGTGAACCGATTAAGGAAGCTATTGAAGAGAAGCAGACAAAGAAATCTAACGGTAGCTCTTGGGTAAATTGATGTAAATGCCAAGTTCCTCCTACCTTTGGTGCCATTACTTTGGCAAAATTCTCCCAACTCATCTGTTGCAGGGTTGCGTCATCAAGTATTCCGGCGGCATGAATAATACCTTTTAGTATAGGTAAAGATGTCTGAATCTGTTCAATAATTTGGGCAACATCTTGTTCAAGAGAAATATCTCCTAACAAAACCTTAACTTTAGCTCCTGCTTGTTCTAACTTTTCTATGATTTCTTGTACTTTTTTTGATGGAGCACTACGTCCAGTCAACACCAGATGTCGAGCGCCCTTTTCTACTAGCCATTGTGCTGTATGTAACCCTAAAGCTCCGAGTCCTCCTGTAATTAAGTAAGTGGCATCAGATGCTAAAGATAGTGCTTCAACAGATGCCTGAAGAGATTGCTGAACCAAACGGGCTACATAGGTTTTTCCTTCTCGTAAAGCTAGATAGTCTTCTTCTGAGTTGTTTACTAGTAATTGCAACAGCTTTTCTACATCCTCTTCTGATGTTTGCGGGTCTAAATCTACTAATCCCCCCCAAAGCTGCGGATGTTCTAGAGACACGACTCTACCTAATCCCCACAAGGGTGAGGCAGCTACTGTTAGTTTTTCCATGTTCGATAATACTGACTGAGCGCCCCTGGTGACTAGCCATAATTGAGGAACATTGGTAGTTTTGAGCACACTTTGTAGCAGGTGCAATACACTAGCACACCCCCACAGTTGAGTCTGCTCTAAGGTGTTTAGGGTTAAATGTTCCGTAACTGGAGCATCTAAGCTCCACAAATGGATTACCCTTGATAAGGGCAGTTGACTGGTTTCTATAATGGCTTCATAAAGTTGTCCAAATTCTTCAGGAGCAGAGGGATTGAGTTGATATCTTCCTGTTGCTAGTTGTTGATATTTATCTGCTCGATAAACTAAGCTACATTTATGTCCTTGCTGTTGTAATTTTTGGGCTAATTTCTCTGCTACCCCCGTATTGTCGGCAAAAATCAACCAATGACTCACTTGAATGCCGTTTTTTAGGGAAATTTCAGGTAAAGGTTGCCACTGAAGTTGATAGAACCAATCTTTAATCCTTGCTGCTGCTAATTGTTGCTGATGTTGCTTAGTTAGTAGTTCTAAGATTTTCGGTAAAAGTTTAAGCTGTTCTGGTGAAAAGTTTGCTGCTTTTTCCAGTTGTTGTGCTAAGGTGTCAATTTCTCCTTTACTGAGGAGGTTGACGATCTCAGTATTAGTATCTTTCTCTGCAAAAGAAGCATTGCTTTGATATCCATTATCTTTTGTTTCTACCCAGTAGTGTTGTCGTTGGAAGGGATATGTTGGCAATATTACTTTCTCACGGTTATAGTCTTGGTCAAATCCTGACCAATCTACTTTGGCTCCCTGTACATATAACTGTCCCAAACTAGAGAGCATCTGTTGCCATTCTTCTACTCCCGGACGCAATGATGGTAACCAGACACCCACTTCTTCTGGTAAACATTGACGCCCCATTCCTAATAATATTGGTTTAGGTCCGATTTCTAGGAATAACTCATATCCTTCCTGATGCAGAGTTTTCATACTCTGGGCAAACCGCACTGGTTGGCACACATGATTTACCCAATATTCGGCAGTGGTAATTTCCAAATCCACCTGTTGACCAGTAATATTTGATATTAGAGGTATCCGAGGCTGACTATAGCTCGTTTCTTTGGCTACTGCTTCAAATTCTGCCAACATTGGTTCCATCAGAGGAGAATGGAAAGCGTGAGACACTTGTAGTTGTTTGGTTTTGATACCAAGGGATTCTAAGTGAGTTGCGATCGCTCTTACTGCTTCTGCTTCGCCAGAAATTACTGTGCTTTCGGGTCCATTGATGGCTGCTATGGCTACTTTTTCTGACCGGGACATCCCTTTCAAAGTCTCTAGAACTTTCAACTCTGATGCCATAATTGAAATCATCTCGCCACCAGCAGGTAATTTCTGCATCAAAGAGCCTCTAGCGGCAATTAGTCTCAAACCATCTTCTAAACTCCATACTCCTGCTACAGTTGCCGCAACATATTCTCCTACACTATGACCCATAACGACATCTGGTTTAATCCCCCACGATTGCCAGAGTTTAAATAGGGCATATTCTATGGCAAATAAAGCAGGTTGAGTATAGGCTGTTTGATTCAGTAGGGAGGAATCCGATGAGTCATCTGCTGGATAGAGTATTTCTTGTAGGGAATTGTCCTGAAACGTTTCTAGGTTACTGAGAATTTCTTCACATTGGTTAATCGCTTCACGGAAAGTTGGTGCTTGTTGATACAACTGCCTGCCCATGTTGATATATTGAGAACCTTGCCCTGTGAAGAGGAAAGCGATTTTGGCTACTGTGGTGTTATTTGGCAGTTCTCGTGAGTAGATTCCAGCTACTTCTTCTTCCTCTTGGTGCTGTCGGAGTTTGTCAACTAATTCTTGTGGGTTAGAAGTGACAACTGCTAGTCTGTGGTTGAAGTGGGTACGTCCTGTGTTAGCTGTATAGCAGATATCGCCTATTCCTAATTCGGGATGAATTTTTATATAATTTTGATAATTACTGAGTAAATCACTAAGAGCCGTTTGAGTTTTGGCTGAGATAGTTAACAAATGAACTGAACGTTCTAAGTCATCTTCTGGCACGGAAGAATAGCCATTCTCCCGTACTTTTACCGATGAACTGTTGCCTTCTGTTGTGGCTTCTTCTAAGATCACATGAGCATTTGTGCCACTAAAACCAAAGGAACTCACTCCCGCGATGCGACTGTTACCATTAGTTTGCCAAGGGGTCAGTTGAGCGGGAACTTTTAGAGGTAATTGTGACCAATTAATATAAGGATTAGGCTGGTTAAAATGCAGTGATGGCGCTATTTTTTTCTGTTGCAGTTGTAGAACTACCTTCATCAAACCTGCAATTCCTGCTGCTACTTCTAAGTGACCAATATTAGTTTTAGCGGAACCAATGATCACAGGCTGTTCAATAGAGTGGTTTTTGCCAAATACCTTTCCCAACGCTCCGACTTCAATGGGGTCTCCCAGGGAAGTTCCGGTACCATGAGCTTCAATATAACTGACACTGGCTGGCTCCACACCCCCATTAGCCAAGGCTTGGCGAATCACAACTTCTTGAGATGGTCCGTTAGGTACTGTTAAACCACCACTCGGTCCATCTTGATTGACTGCCGTGCCGCGAATTACTGCTAGAACATTATCTCCATTAGCTAGTGCGTCGGAAAGTCGCTTCAAAACGATCACTCCGCATCCTTCACCACGGACATAACCATTGGCAGAAGCATCAAAGGTCTTGCACCTACCATCAGGAGATAACATTTTGGCCTGAGAGAAAACAATACTAAACTTGGGAGATAGAATTAGATTCACACCCCCTGCTAGAGCCAGATGGCATTCTCGCTGTCGCAAACTCTGACAAGCCAGATGCACCGATACCAAAGAGGAAGAGCAAGCAGTGTCTACTGCCAGATTCGGTCCAGTGAGTCCCAAGATGTATGATAAACGACCTGTAGCGGCACTGGGTACATTACCTGTACCCCAATAAGCTTCTGGTATTTCCGAGGTTGCCAGCTGATTTAAGTAATCGTTACTACCGATCCCAATAAATACTCCCGTGAGGCTATTAAACAATTTCTCCGGGACAATGTTAGCTCTTTCGATAGCTTCCCAACTCACTTCGAGCAACAAGCGTTGTTGAGGGTCTAAGCTGTGAGCTTCTCGGGGAGAAATCCCGAAAAATGGGGCATCGAAGCGATCGATTTCGGAAAGAAAACCACCGTCGCGGGTAGCAATTTTGCCGGGAGCATCTGGGTCTGGGTCATAATACTCATCAATGTTCCATCTATTTTTAGGTACTTCGGCGATCGCATCTACTCCATCATTGAATAGCTGCCAGAAGGCTTCGGGAGAATCTACTCCACCAGGGAAGCGACAGCCCATGCCAATTATCGCTATGGGTTCTTTTTCTTGATTTTCAAAAGCTTCTAATTTAGACTGCAAAGTTTCTATCTGGAGAAAAGCATTTTCCATTAATGCTTTGTAGTCTATAGTGCGGCTACTTTGACTTTTTTTCATTAGCTTTTTTTACCCTCCAGAGATTCTAATTTTCTAGCCAGTAGATTGGCCATTTCATCTTCAGATATTTCCTGAAAACGAAATGTGTTATCTATTTCCTCTTGTTCTAAATTTTCTATTTCATCTAGGTTAGAAGAGAATTCTATTGGGATGACATCGTTGGCCAAATACTCTACCAGTACTTCTACAGTCGGATAATCAAATAACAATGTTGAACTTAAGTTGGTTTCTAAGCTTGACTCCAAGCGATTTTTTAATTCTACTGCCATCAAAGAATCTAATCCTAAATCAAACAAAGGTTGGCGCATTCCTATTTTTTGGCCATCCCTCCAACCTAATGCTTTGGCGATCGCTGAGCGAATGTGAATTGTTAATAACTCCTGACGTTCTGAAATAGCTGCTGCTTCTAGTTGTGCTTTAAATGCTGACTTTTGGGTTAATGATGGCTCAATGGAAATCAATGCCTCCAAGAATGGTATCTTTTGTCCACTTGGTAGTTGACTGACAAACTTTGACCAATTAATGGGCAACACCCCAACTTGGCTGGGAGACTCTGATAACAATGACCCTAATGCCTGCATCCCTTGTTGAGGTTCTATGGCACTGATGCCACTGCTCTCCAGCCGTTGCTGATGCTGACCTGCTAAACTAGCTGCCATCCCTGATGATGCCCAGGCTCCCCAATTAATACTCAATCCTGGTAATCCCATACCGCGACGATAATGAGCTATTGCATCCATAAACTCATTAGCAGCGGCATAATTTCCTTGACCGGGATTTCCCAGCAGAGAAGACATGGAGGAAAAACAAACAAAGAAATCTAAAGGTAGATCTTTGGTTAGTTGATGCAAATGCCAAGTACCTTCTACTTTTGGCAGCATTACTTTTACGAACTGCTGCCAACTCATATTTTGCAGTACCCCGTCATCCAACACCCCGGCGGCATGAATCACTCCTCGCAAGCTAGGCAACTCCCCTTCAATTCTCTGCATTATCTGAGATACTTGCTCAGAGCAAGAAACATCAGCAAGCTGAACACTCACCTTTACCCCCAGATCCTCCAACTGTGCGATGGCTGTTTGTGCTTCAGCTGAAGGAGAACTGCGTCCCATCAATACCAAGTGACGAGCTCCCTTGTCCGCTAGCCACTTTGAGACCTCTAATCCCAAAGCACCTAATCCTCCTGTCACCAAGTAGCTACCCTGTGCTTGTATCTCTACCTTCTTTTGTTCTTTCAATGGGGGAATAGCAACCACAACCTTCCCTATATGTTTTGCTTGTTGGAGATATCGGAAAGCTTCCTGCACCTGTCCTAACTCAAACACTTGATGTGGTAGAGGTTGCAATTGCCCCGTCCTCAACTCTGTGCCTAGTTCGCTCCAGAGCTGCGCTATTAGCTCAGGCTGCTCTCGTACCATCTCCACCAGGTCAAAAACCTCATACTTGGCATCCGGACGGTGTTCTTTTGCTTTGCTCTGTGACCAAATATTGATTTTACCAATCTCAATAAATCGACCTCCATGAGCTAAAGTTTGAAAGCTATAGGGAATGTATTCTTCATTGAAGCTGTTGAGCACCACATCCACTCCCAGATCCTCAGTAGCTGCTTTTACTTGCTCAGCAAACTCCAGAGTCCGGGAATCCATGATTTGCTCTACCCCCTGCTGCTGCAAAAACTTCCATTTGGGAAGACTGGCTGTCGCAAAGACTTCGGCTCCCCTACGTTGAGCTAACTGAACCGCAGCCTGTCCAACTCCCCCGGCAGCGGAATGAATCAACACTCGTTCTCCCGGTTGTAGGTTAGCTAAATAGTTCAATCCGTAGTGAGCTGTGATAAAAGCTGTAGGCAAAGTGGCTGCTGCTTCAAAACTTAGGTTTTGGGGCTTAGGTAGTGCTAACTCAGCTGGAATTGTCATATAGTGAGCCAGACACCCTATGGCTAAAGCCAACACAACCTCATCACCTACTTGTAAATGCTCAACATCAGATCCCACAGCTACCACCACACCAGCACATTCCCCACCAAAGACTACCTGCTCGGCACTGTCAAATAGATGTTGAGTATATTCCTGCATCATGCCTAAAGCAGTGAGAACATCGCGGAAGTTGAGACCAACTGCCCTAACTTGAATCTCCACTTCTCCCCTTTCAGGCTGTCGGCGCTGCTGAGGTTGAAGTACGAGATTGTCTAAAGTGCCGTAAGCTCTCAGCCGGAGTTGTTGAGGGTACTCTTCGGAAGCTTGGGGGACAAAACGTTCCAGTCTCGCGACATGGCGTTCTCCTTGTCGATAGGCTACTTGGTCTTCAGCATCAGGAGCAAACAACTCTTGCAGTAGCATTTCTACCCCTTCAGCAATGCTGGCATGGTTCGGATCCAAGTCTACACGGTGGCATTTCAACTCCGGATGCTCCAACGCAATCACCCTACCCAGACCCCACAAAGGGGATTGCTGCACATTTATGGTAGTTTGAGCTGCTATACATTGAGCTCCTTGAGTTACCAACCACAGAGGGGGCAATTGAGAAGCAAGCACTTCGGTTAGAGCTTGGATTAAGTGCAGTGTACTTCCACAGACAAGTTCTTGGGCTTGATTCAACTGTTGTGAGTCACTTAACAAACTCCACAAGTGAACCACACCTTGCAGAGTAACCCCTTTCTCAACTATCTTCTGCAACAATTGTTGGAAAGATTCCTTTTGGG
>NZ_JAAHHS010000395.1 GCF_010692395.1 Moorena sp. SIO3H5 | reverse complement strand
AGTGGTGTATCCCGCACAGTAGTTTATCCTAATGGTGAGGAAAAATCCATTGGTAGAGCCTTAGTTACCGCAGATGAGGCAGCACATTTCCAGGATTTTGACCCAGAGGGGCTTTATAAAAATGTCGCAGGGATGAACCCAATTCGCTTACGTCACGCCATTAAATATGCGGTTCAGGAGCAAGCAGGAACAGAAAAAGTTCCCGTAACCAGGCTTTATCAAGCCATCCGAGCCTTTAAAGCTCAAACCTCTGTGAATTTTGAAGTGCCTGATGTGACCTTTGCCAATATTGGGGGTTACGAACAGGTTAAAGGGGAATTAAACAAAGCAATTCGCTTGATGACAGGCTCCTATGACCTCCCCAACGAGCAATTAAGACGGGAATTAATTCCGAGGGGATTTATTTTTCACGGACCCCCAGGTACAGGTAAAACCTTATTTGCCAAAGCGATCGCTAATCAACTCAACGCCACTATCCAGGTAGTTTCCGGCCCAGAAGTCACTGACATGTACGTTGGTGAAAGTGAGCGGAAGGTCAGGGAACTCTTTGCCGAAGCCAGGCGCAATGCTCCAGCAGTCCTAGTTTTTGATGAGTTTGATTCCATTGCCACCAAGCGTTCTGGACGAGATGATGGTGGCACCAGGGCAGGAAACGCTATAGTTGCCCAAATTCTGACGGAAATGGATGGGTTTCGTCCCGATGTTCCCATGCTGGTGATTGGCACAACTAACCGCCTTGATATTATTGATGAAGCATTGTTACGTCCCAGTCGTTTTAAAGCGATCGCAATTGGTCGGCCTAATCTCAGAGCCAGACGAGCGATCGCTCAAGTTCACGCCCAGCATTTTAACATTGAGCTATCCTCAGAACTGCTGGAGTTGATTGCAACCGAAACAGAGGGGATGAGCGGGGATGACATCCGTTCTATATTCCGGGATGCTTATGTGGGATTACACTGCGAAAAACCACCCCGTCCAGTTGATGCCCACCGTTTAGGTGAATTAGTGGGGTTACTACGGAAGGTTATTCCCAGACCCTGAAACAGCTGCTGCCTGATGCTAAGTTTCTAATAATTTTCGATATAAGTCTGCCGATGGAGCCAGAGGAATAGGCAGTATCACAAGGGTAGGTTTTTTACATTTGGGCTCACGGGGTGACAAGCTAATTGAAAATCTTACAGGGGTTAGGTTTTAGGGGTTAGGTGAAGCGCGAACATCGTCATGGCGTAGTGGTTGATTAAAACTATTTCAATCTTTGACGTTGTATGGTGAAAATTGCTTCAATTGCTGGGAAATACAAATGACACCGATGCGCTCATTTTACCCAATACCTAAAACCATTAACCCAACACCTATCTAGGTTTGAGCCCTATTCCCTACTCCCTACTCCCTACTCCCTACTCCCTGTTCCCTACTCCCTACTCCCTATTCCCTGCTCCCTGTTGCCTATTCCCTAATGACTATTAATAGCACCATTAAACGTTTAAACAGCGTCAAATACACTCTCAAAGGAATGTTTACCGGGCGAGACCAAGCCATTGAGCTACTGGTATTAGCCACAGTTTGCCAGGAACATTTATTGCTAATTGGTCCTCCAGGAACCGCTAAAACTGCAATTATTAATCGCTACACTGACCTGATAGATGCTCAGAGTTTTTCTTATTTATTAACTCGTTTTACTGAACCTTCAGAACTTTTTGGTCCTCTAGACCTGGCCGCTTTCCAGAAAGGGACTTACAACATCAGCACCGAAGGTATGCTTCCCCAGGCGCAGATTGTGTTTCTGGATGAGGTGTTTCAGGGCAGTAGTGCCATCTTAAATTCCCTGTTGACTATTCTCAATGAGAGAGTATTCTACAACGGTTCTCAACGTCAGTCAGTACCCCTGATTTGTTTAATTGGTGCTTCTAATAGTGTGCCAGATGACCCCTCCCTCCACGCCTTTGCTGATCGCTTTGTACTGCGGTTGGAGGTAAACAAGGTTGAAGACAATCAAATTGACGAACTCCTAGGACAAGGGTGGGAACTTGAGCGAGAAAAGATTGAAGCCGCTAAACGGGACATTAAAGGTCAAGCCACCAGTAAGCTCTTAGCGAGTGTGAAACTGGAGGACATCCTGGATTTGCATGGAAAATTACTGGAAGTGAATTTATCCAAGATTAAGCCAGAATATGGCCGGTTAATTCAGGAGCTGAGAGCAGAAGGTATTGAGTTCTCAGATCGGCGGGTAGTCAAGGGCTTAAAGTTAATTGCAGGAGCAGCACTATTGCGGGGAGTAACATCAGCCGACATTCTGGATTTATGGCCTCTATTCCATCTCTGGGATAGACCAGAAGAAGCAGATGTCCTCAAAACCGTTTTGCAGCCTCGCTTAAAAGAAGCAGGATTTAAAGCTATCGATCGGTCTCGACTTGTATCTGAAATTATCATGGATTTGGAGACTATTGAAGCTCAAGAACCCCTGTTATCCTCGGAATCTGCCGTTGGAGCCCATCTAATGGCTCTTAATAAGCTCAGACAAGAACTTATTGCCAATCATCCCCAGGATTTAGATGCTCGTAAGCGCATTGAGGTAGTTATTCAACAGGGATTGAAACGCCTGGAAAATGCGGTTTAAGGTACCTGATGAATGATTTTAAGACTGAGGTAGAATGGGCATCTTGCCCGTTCCGGAAAATAGGTAGAATGGGCATCTTGCCCGTTCCGAAAATTAGGTAGAATGGGCATCTTGCCCGTTCCGGAAAATAGGTAGAATGGGCATCTTGCCCGTTCCGAAAATTAGGTAGAATGGGCATCTTGCCCGTTCCGAAAATTAGGTAGAATGGGCATCTTGCCCGTTCCGCAAATTAGGTAGAATGGGCATCTTGCCCGTTCCGGAAATTAGGTAGAATGGGCATCTTGCCCGTTCCGGAAATTATGTGTAATCCAAGACGAATTCGAGTAACAGCCACCAGAGAGCTTAATCAAGCTTGGCAGAGGGAAGTATCCCGAACCGTTGAGTTACGTGAACAAGTAAGAGGGGAAGCACGAATACGCCAAGCCCTTGATTCAACCTTAGGGAAACCCGCGTTACGGGCCTTAGAAGCTGCCTTGGCTGCCCCTGATTCAGGCTGGAGTGAGGTTGAGGAGGGATATCGCTATGACGTTGAAGGGGGTTATGTTACCTATCTTATCGACCAGCAAGCCCTAGAGATTGTAGCGATTTTAGAGGATGAGGTGCAAGCGTCAGGACAGGGAAGCAGAATTTTAGAAGGATTGATCAATAGGGAGATTTCAGCAGAAGCAGAAGGAAGCTATTACGATGATGGTTGGGGGGGAAACACCAAAGAGGTTGCCCAAGAACAGGCAAAAGCTGCTGCTGAGAGAGAAATTGATCAAATTGCCCGTTCTGAAATTGAACAAGCTGGTACTCAAGCCGAAGAGCACTCAGCAGAAGAGATTGAAGCAGAGGCTCGTACCCAAGCTCAAGCCAGATTACAACAATTAGCGGCTAACCGTCAAGCCGTTCTCTCACAACAAGCCAGACAAAACCTGGATAGAGTAGGACTGCGCTGTCGTCAGGCCTTTCATCAGGTTTTGGCTACAGCTTATCGAGATGCCATCCTTGCTTATGCTAGACGTAATGGTGCTGAGAATATTCAGTGTAATGAAGAAGGTAACGTTGTAGAAATTGAATTTAATCTCCAACGCTAGCACCCTAACCCCTAAGCCCTAAGCCTCTATGGATGTTAAAGTAAGATTTCGATTTAATAAAGTAACAGGTGAAGTTGAAATATTCCAGGTAGACGATCAAGGAAGGATGAGTTTACCAGAAGCGGAACATAACCGAAACCATGATCGCATTGCTGCTGAATTAGGCAACATTATTGAACGAAATCCACAGATAATGGAAGTATTGCCTAATAATATCCAACCAGATCTCGAACCAATTCCCGAATCAGCTCATACTGATCAATCTTTTGAACATCAGAGGGAAAAACAAACAGAGTCAATAACCCCACCCTAAGAGGATGGGGCTTGGTAGACAACCAACTACCGTGATTGACTAGACCATTGAGCCGAATCCTGGTAAGAACTTCCAGATGCTTCCCCAGTCTGGATCTCTTTAAAACTGTGTTGTCAGTTGCTGCTTTGGGCAGGACATCTTGGATTCGGTGGTCAAGGGGACAGGGTAACCTAAATACTTTTCTCGTGAGGTTTATCACCATGTTACGAGTTCCAGTAATTTCACCTGATGGCAAACCATTAATGCCGACAAAAGCTTCTCGCGCTCGCCGCTGGCTGCTATGCGGTCTTGCCGTTGTTTATCCAAACGATCTAAATGTTTTTGCTGTTCAGCTAGTTAATCAACCATCTGGAAATCAAACCCAGGATATTGCCATTGGTATTGACCCCGGAAAGATGTTTTCTGGTATGGCTGTTCAGTCAAGTAAAATCACTCTTTGGACAGGACATCTGATCTTGCCTTACAAGAAAGTTCGAGAACGCATGGATACTCGGCGAATGATGCGAAAAACTCGTAGAAGTCGTCGAATAGATCGCAAGGTTGCTTACTCACAAAGGTCTCATCGGCAAAAACGATTCTCAAACCGTAGAGTAAAAAGGGTTCCCCCTTCAATTAGGGCAAACCGTCAACTAGAAAATCGGGTAACAAAAGAGCTTTGTTTTTTGTATCCAGTAAATGTCATCGTCTATGAAGTGGTCAAGGCAAGAGGGAGCAAAGGGTTTTCTCCTGTGATGGTAGGCCAGTATTGGGCAATCTCTCAGTTGGAGCAAATAGCCCCAGTAATTCAAAAACAAGGCTGGGAGACCGCTTTAAAAAGAGAGGCATTAGGACTAATAAAAGACAAAACTGACAAAAGTCAGCAAACAGTTAATACCCATGCAGTAGATGGAATAGCCCTAGCTGCTACTCATTTTTTTCGACGCAAAAATTATTATCACCGCAACGGAAAACTGAGTGTTCCAAAAAACTGTGATTTAACTAATGCTGTGTTTTCAGTCATTAGACGTGCCCCCATAAGTCGTCGCCAGTTGCATCTATTGCAGTTTTCTAAGGGTGGGAAACGACGTAAATACGGTGGGACAACCACTAGCCATGGTTTTCGCAAAGGAGACTATGTTGAGGCGGTTAAGGCTGGGATAACCTATCGAGGTTGGGTGAGCGGTCAGACAGTAAGGCAAGTTTCTGTTAGCGATGTTAACTGGAAAAGAATTGGACAATTTACTGCCCGAAAAGTCCGACTTCTAAAACGTTCAACGGGATTAATTGTAAACCACTAATTGGAGGCGCGGCTTTCCTCCCCATCCTTCTCTTTTGGTGGGGAGGAAAGCCGCGAAGATTTGATGAACAGGGAATAGGGAATAGGGAACAGGCAAAAGACAGAAAGTGAGTAACAGCAACAAGCGAGAAATGCTCATCAAAGCCGCCCAATGCTACGTCAAAGCCGGGTGGTTAGCCGATGCTTGTCGAGTATGGGAAGAAATAGGAGAATACCGGGAAGCGGCGGCGATCTACGAACAACAGGAAAAGTGGTCACAAGCGGCTCAGTGCTATCTCAAAAACCAAGACTGGTCAAAAGCCGCCCAATGCTATCTCAGAAACGCTCAACCAGAAGCAGCAGCACAGTGTTGGACTCAAGCAGGAGATACCCTAAAAGCGGTCTGGATCAGAACAGACTACCTTAAGCAACATTATCAAACTCAATTAGCCCTGCGGGATATTTCTCCCCAAACAGCAACAGAAGAATTAGAGATTGAACTAATTGTTGCCCGTTGTGAAGCAGGAGCTAGAAAAACAAAGCAAGCAGCGGCTCGATTAAGAGAAATATTGAGTCGATTCAAAAATAGTCATAAAAAGCACCTATATGAGTGGGCATTAAGAGTAGCAGAAGTCCTAAGTAGACCAGATTTAAGCGCCCTAATCTATAGTGCAGCAGTAAAAGCGAGAATGCCCAATGCCATAGCAGAATGGGAAACATGGGCAATGGTCACCCTAGGAGAGGCGACAGGAATACCGCAACCAGAAGAAGAAGAAGAAGATTTAAAAACCTTTGAAGTAGTAACAGTGAACCGTACAGGAGAAATAATCAACAGAGAAAATAAACAAGCAAGTTATTTGATTGAAGATCTGGGGAATGGAGTCAAGCTAGAGATGGTGTATATCCCAGCCGGAAGGTTCTTAATGGGTGCCCCGGAAAGTGAGAGTGAGAGTGATGACAGGGAAAGACCTCAACACCAAGTAAGCATTAAAGGGTTTTTCTTGGGGAAATATCCAGTAACCCAGGGGCAATGGCGAGCAGTGGCCAAGCTACCAAAAGTTGACCGGGACTTAGAGCCAGACCCCTCTGAGTTTAAAGGAGAGAATCGACCAGTAGAGTGCGTAAGCTGGTTAGAGGCGGTGGAATTCTGCGATCGCGTCTCTAAACATACAGGAACAGAATACAGATTACCGAGTGAAGGGGAATGGGAATACGCCTGTAGAGCAGGGACAACCACACCATTCCATTATGGAGAGACCCTAACCAGTAGATTAGCTAACTATAAGGCTAGCTATACTTATGGAGAGGAAGCTGTAGGGAAATATCGAAGAGAAACCACGGAAGTAGGAAGTTTTCCCCCCAACGGCTTTGGCCTATACGATATGCACGGCAATGTAGAAGAGTACTGTGCCGACAGTTGGCATAATAATTACGAAAGAGCACCCACAGATGGGAGTATTTGGCAGTATTACAATAAGTATTATTATCATAGTCTGCGGGGCGGCTCGTGGACCTTCATTCCTAGGGATTGCCGTTCTGCCTCCCGCCTCGACTATGACGCGCGCGATGAACTATACAACTTTGTGGGTTTTCGTGTGGCTCGGGGTGTTGGGAGGAGTTAGCCATAATCAGCCAAGTCATTACTGCTCGGAAGCGCGTCGTGTAGGCT
>NZ_JAAHHS010000394.1 GCF_010692395.1 Moorena sp. SIO3H5 | reverse complement strand
AAGTAGTCTTAGACTGTGGCACTCGACCCAAAGGCTACGACCCTTTGCCCGCCTTGGACTATCTGGATAATCCTCACCTGCTCCTGATCTCCCATAGCCATCAAGACCATCTTGGTGCTGTCCCGGTTTTTCACAGCCGCTACCCTGGTGCGCGGATGATTTCCACCCATGGCACCAGAGAAATTGCCCATGTCATGCTCAGGGATGGACTGAAGATACAGCAACTGAATGAAGACTCTCCAGAGTTATTTGATGAGGCCGATTTAGAACAAACCTTGTTTCAATTGGAAACTCAACCCGTAGGCAAAGACTTTGAGGCATTACCGGGACTAATGGTAAGGTTCATCAATGCCGGGCATATCTTGGGTGCGGCTTGTATCTATCTGCGCTATAAGGATATGTCTTTACTCTACACCGGAGACTTCCACACTACCAATAGTCGTACCACTAACGGCTTGAATTTAGCTGAGCTTCCTGAAGCGGACATTTTAATTACTGAGTCTACCTATGGTTCCTCTGTCCACCCCGCTAGAAGAAATCAAGAAACTGCATTGATGGAATCCATTGCTGAAGTAGTGCAAGCTGGGGGCAATGTCTTGATTCCCTCTTTTGCCTTGGGTAGAGCTCAGGAAATCTTGTTAGCGATCCGCACCTCCAAGCTATTTAATAAATTAACAGTTCCCATCTTTGTGGATGGATTGGTCAGAGCAGTCACAGAGGTATTTCGAGAAAACCTGGACTTATTGCCTATTCCAGTTCAGAACTTAGTTAAGATTAATGGCCAGGAACCATTCTTTGATAAAACCAGTACACCCCCGATTATTTCTATCGAACACCCTCGGGAACGTCCGATTGCGATCGCAAAACCCAGTGTAATTGTGGCCAGTTCCGGTATGCTCACCGGTGGACCTTCAGTCTATTATGCCTCAGCACTGCTAGAGCAAGAGAATGCTGCCATCTTTATTTCTGGCTACACTGATGAAGAATCCCCTGGCCGCCTCTTGCAAAGTCTCAAAACTGGGGACACTGTTGAACTAGATCGGAAATCAATTACTGTCAAAGCTCAAATCAAACGGTTTAACCTCTCTGCCCATACCGATAAGGTTGGACTCGGACAAGTAATCAACAAGGTAAAGCCCAAGCACCTAGTCTTAATTCATGGAGAATTAGAATCCTTACACCAAGTAGCCCGGTCTGGAGACAATCAGTCCTTATGCTATATCCATATTCCTGCTGTGGGGGATAAAATTGAATTAGGAGTAGCACCGGAACAGCTTTCCCGAAAGCAGATTGCTAAGATTCAGCAACCCCAAGAGTTTGACGTGATGGTAGAGAGCTTTGGTACCGATGCTTGGTTGCGAGTTCCCGAAGAGGTGGTGGAAAAAGACCCTCGATGGCAGACCTTGAGTATCAGCGGCATTATCAAAGCGCGATGGGATGGTGTGAATCTCAAGCTTGCTCCCATGCAACCGGAAATGATACTTCAGGAAGAAGAGATTGAAGCAGGGCTTAAGAGTGGAAAGGATTGCTGTGCCGTGTGTCAGTTTTTCAGTGGTAGATTTTGTCAGTCTCCTGATAGTCCTTTGTTTGAGCGGAGGGTTGATCCCTTGGCAATCTGTGATCAATTTCAATCTCAAGTCCAGGATTTGTCAACTCTTGACACTGACCTTCTGTGGTCAGAGGAAGTTGATTACTAGCAGGAGCCCTCTCCTACTCCATATCTCCGAGATTTTCCCGAGCTTATCGATTTTAAAAAGGCGGCACCCAGATTCGAACTGGGGATAAAGGCTTTGCAGGCCCCTGCCTTACCACTTGGCTATGCCGCCACTAGTTCTTTATTATATCATACTATATCAGTTTTGAATTCTAATGATATCTCTGAATTACCCATGTTAAAAATTTTTCCGCGTCCACTGCGTCCCCTTTGTCCGGTGTTGACCTAGTCAAGGAAGACGCAAAGAACGCTGATAAGTAGGTTTTTTATTGGTTAATTGTACCGTTGGGCATAGTTGCCTGATTGAGATTAGTGTTATCGAAATTAGCACCATTGGTCATAGCATCCCTGAGATCAGACCTTTCTAAGTCTGCCCTGGCCAGATCGGTACCATTGAGATTGGCACCACTCAAGTTAGATCCTTTTAAATCTGTATTACTTAAATTGGCACCAGTCAGGTTAGCACCGCTTAAATCCGCATTGGCTAAATCTGCTCCAGCAAAATCGGCACCGGTGAGATTGGCATTGCTGAAGTTAGCCTGACTTAAATCAGCACGGCTGAAGTTAGCACCAGTCAGGTTAGCATCAGTCAAATCTACTCCTGACAAGTCCACATTCGTACAATCTGCCCCACTGAGGTTAGCACCCCTGAGGTCTTTCTCGATCAGGGGTGTACACTTGTTAATATGCCCTGACCCTATATTATCCGCAAACGCTGTGGGTTCCTCTTGAGACACACTTACCTGTATTGGCTCCGCTTGTGCAACTGCTCCAGTTTCTAATCGCTCAGGTTCTGCCACTGGTCTAGTTTCTACAAAACTGGCTAACCATCCTATACCCGCAAGAGCAAGTAAGACTGTACCCATACCAATCAACATCAGACCAGATCCATTACTATGATGTTTGGCGACTACGGATTTAGAATGCGTTCGCTTTTTAATCTCAGCAAGGGCTTTTTCCATAAATTCTGGGGGAATTTGTGCCTCTTTACCTGCTTCAATTAACTCCTTTACAGAATAGCTTTGGTTGTGCTGAGCATAGAGTTGAGCCGCTAGGGCGAATGCTTGGTGGGCTTGGTCTTCAGGGATACGGTCTTTTGGGAGTTTCATAATTATTAGGAAGCTTAGGAAACCAGTGAGAGCTGAGATAGTATAAGAGTCAGGCTGTCAAGCCTTTCAGTTTCTAATCTAGCAAGCCAGACTTTCAAGTGTTAATGGTTGCTTAATCGAGCTTGGTGACCTCACGGCTAAACTGATCACGGAAGTGAGGGTAATCTATCCCGCCAGTCAAGAAACTGACCTTAAGGTGACACGAAGGCTATGGTTAACTAGCGTAGGCTTTGGATTTATGCTTATTTATCTTGCGAATACTTGCTAATATAATTAGATCTGTTCGCTCATTTCGCTCATAGTAACGTGGTGACCCTTCCTGTTCAACAAGAGCATCTGTTTAACCGCAGCCTCAACACCATCAAAGGTGTAAAACTACTGTTTGTCGAAGCAGAGCTGCTTTTCGATGTCTCTTGCCCTGATCTTGATGCCCTCAAGCAGCAACTGGAAAATCCTTTCTCGATCTTTGTTTGTGGAGAATTTAATGCCGGAAAATCCAGTGTGCTGAATCGCTTGAGTAATGACGAGCTAGCTGCTGTGGGCATACTTCCGACCACAAACTCGATTCAACCCTATTACCCAGATGGGTTTGATGGCATTGTCTTTATTGATAGCCCAGGAACAAACTCGATCATTGAACGTCACCAAGCACTGACAGAGGATTATCTACAGCATGCTGATATCATCCTGTTTGTCACTTCAGTGGAACGACCTCTGACTAAATCAGAGCTGGACTTTCTTTCCTTAGTGAGTAAGATCTGGGTACGTAAGGTAATCGTTATTATAAATAAAGTCGATCTGATCACCCCACAAGAGAGTGAACAGATTATCTCACACGTCAAAGATGGACTTCGTGATGTCTTTACAGAAGTACCACCTTTATTTACAGTATCAACACGCACTGGTAAAGACATCGACACCCTACGAGACTTCTTACTAGAGTTTCTGGTAGAAGCTGAAAAAATACGGCTAAAACTTCAGGGTCCTCAGAATTCTCTATTAGTTTACCTAGAGCAGTTAGACAAAAATAACTATCAGGCACGGCAAAAAGTTATTGCCGAAAAAACGATTTTTGACCGCTCCCTGTTGCGAATCAATGAGCGCATTGAGCAATATGACCTGATTTTTGGTGTCTTTAGAGAAAAAATTCGTGACCTGTTTACCAATCTAATTCAACAACTATATAAGCTAATCCAGGATAATTTCGCCTTCATTAACCTATTGAAAAAGCGTATTATTAGGGAAGACGATCTCCTGGAAGAAAAAGTAGCTAGGGCGATCAAGGAGGTAAAACTTGAGCAACAGATGGAGGATATTGTTAAGGAAGCAGCATCAACCCTCATCAAATATCGAGAACAAATTATTCGCGAAGCTAGGGAAGATTTACAAGTAGCAGCCAGCCTCTCAGAAGACTCATTTCAGGTTCCCGAACTTAATAGTGGTAAAATTGATACCACTGCTATCTCTGACAATCTTAAGGTAGCCTCAGAAAAGGGAATCAACAACTTTTTGACCTTGGGAACTGCTGCCGCAGCAACAGGAATTGGGGGGCATGTAGTAGCCACCGCTGCACTATTTGATCTGTCAGCTTTTGTACTTGCTCTGATGTTGACCATGTTTAGCTTCAATGCGGTTCCTAAGCAGCGTGAAAAGGCAACCCAACAGCTTGATGACACCTTGCGTGAGTTGCAGAATAACTATACCGATAAGCTAAAACAAGGTTTGCAGCAAGAATTGGTAAATAGCCTCAAGCAGTTCACTGACTCTCTGAAGCCAAGACTGGGTGAAATTGAGCATAAACTCGCTGCAAGTCAATCATTGGAGGATAATCTAAAGAGTCTGCGGCAGGAGATTAACGATATTCTAAAGGAGGTAGAGCAGCTATAGATATCAGGGCTGTTTCATCGAATGATTTTTAATATTCATAGTCGCAAGCTCACGGTATACCCTGATTCGGAACGAGTGTTTGTTCATCTATTTGGCTCACAACCGACAGCATTCTGGCTAGACAGCTCTCGCGTAGAACCTGGTCTATCTCGTTTTTCTTTTATGGGAGATGGTACAGGACCAAACAGCCTGCTAGTGCAATACTCGATTACTGACCAAAAACTTACCATTAACTGCTCGGGAAAAACAACACATCGGAGAGAAAGTATCTTCTCCTATCTACACAGAGAAATTGAGCGTCGATACAACTGTTTAGAAGGACTTCCCTTTGACTTTAACTGTGGTTTTGTTGGCTACTTTGGTTACGAACTAAAGGCAGAATGTGGAGGAAATATCGTCCATCAATCGCCATTTCCAGATGCGATGTTTCTATTAGCCGACCGAATTATTGCTTTTGACCATCAAGAGCAAGTAACCTATCTGTTGTGTCTGACTAAAAACGGGGAAAAGAGCCACGCCAATGCCTGGTTTGATGGTATCTATCAACAGCTTTGTAATCTACCTCCTCTGCCTCCCATTGAGTTAGACTATACTCATCGAAAAGTTAGCTTTCGATTGAGTCGTTCCTACCAGAGATATCTGGAGGATATTCAAGAAAGTCTGGATCAAATTAAAGCTGGAGAAAGCTACGAAATTTGCTTGACTAACAAAATTTATGCCAATATCGAACTTGACCCCTTGGCATTTTACCGAAGGTTGCGCGAACTCAATCCTGCACCCTACTCTGCCTTCCTAAAATTTGGCGAACTAGCTGTGGCTTGTTCATCCCCAGAACGATTCCTTAAAATTGACCCCTCAGGTTGGGTGGAATCTAAACCCATCAAAGGAACTGCCGCACGAGGCCAAACAGAAGAAGAAGATCGACTGCTGTCCGAGGCGTTACGCACTCAGGAAAAAAACCGTTGTGAAAACATAATGATTGTAGACTTACTTCGGAACGATTTGGGCAGGGTTTGCGAAATTGGCAGTGTCCATGTCCCTAAGTTAATGGATGTGGAAACCTATGCCACAGTTCATCAACTGGTGAGTACAATTCGGGGTCGTTTGCGTCCAGATGTAGGGGTGGATGACTGTATCCGTGCCACATTTCCTGGAGGATCCATGACTGGCGCTCCTAAGATCTCAACCATGGAGATTATTGATCGATTGGAACTCCAGGCCAGGGGAATCTATTCCGGAGCAATCGGGTTTCTTGCACTCAACGGTGCTGCAGACCTTAACATTGTGATCCGAACTGCTGAGATTACTCCCAATCAGGTATCGATTGGTATCGGTGGGGCTCTGATTGCCTTATCGAATCCCCAGCTGGAATTTGAAGAAACCCTACTGAAGGCTGAAGCCCTAGTGCGTGCGATTGTCTACACGGTTTGTGGAGAGTTTTCCCCAGAGTTGTTTGATATTGATGGTTTACAAACTGAGATGGTTAATTGTTGATATAGCAGTTCTCAATGGGTGAAGTACCTCGTCCAGGATTAATAGGAGTAGGGAGTAGGGAGTAGTGAGTCGGGAGTCGGGGTAAGAAAATTAAATGTACTGTTATTAACCTCCCGACCCTCACTTGGGCGGTAGAGTGCCGAACTTAGTTCGGTAGAGTTGTTGAATTGCCAAAGCTACCAAACCAAGGGTAGTAATACCAAAGATAAAGGTGGCTAGGGTACTGACTCCTACTACCAGCGTCCGAACTGCGATCGCAATTTTGAGGGCTGTCTGAGAGTTAGAGGTGAGGGGTTTATTAGCAAAGGTTGTAGCAATCGAGACAGTTAGAAAATAAATAGCGCTCGTCAATCCTCCAGAAATCAATGCTCCCGTAAGGCAGCGCCAGGGCGAAGGTAGCGCTTGAGTACTCTTAGGGGTTTCCGTGTCTTGGTTAGATGTTGTCATTAGTCAAAGCGTGATTAGTCTTAAGCAGGGTTTTAACTATTATCCAGTAGCTTGTTATGTCTGCTAAGTTTTGGCTCTACTAGTTGAACTTTCCGGAGGCTGACCCACAGGGGATTATAACCTGACACATCTCAACCAGTTATCGATACCAGGATCAATAACAAAGCTACCAGATATAATATTACCTTTGTATTTAATGACTTAGTTTGGCGATGGAAAAATAACTGCTTCCAAGCTTTGTAGAGCTTCTTTGAAGTCTTTATTAACAATAGTCACATCAAATTCATCAGCAGCTTCAATTTCGGCTTTGGA
>NZ_JAAHHS010000393.1 GCF_010692395.1 Moorena sp. SIO3H5 | reverse complement strand
GAGAATCCTTTCTAATGTAGAGGTACCACTGACAAGAGATTCCGTCGCGAGGAGCCGGATGAAGGGAAACTTTCACGTCCGGTTTTGGAGACGAGTCAGAGGGGTGACCCAATGGCTTAGTTTAATTACCGAGTAACCGAAGCAATAGCTGGTGTTGGTAAGAAGCCCACACTGAACCTGTAAGGTCAGTGTGGGAGTATGTCACAATTTATAATTCTTAATGGTAAGAGCGCACCTTTGAATAAAATAAGCTGAACGCGCACGCGTGGCCAACGGCCAACGGCACCTCAAGTAGCGATGCAGCGCCTTCACGCGGGGGTTTCCCCCACTCGCGCTTTGCATGGCTGACAGCGTGAGCTAGCTGAGGGCTGACGGCTGAGGGCTGAGGGCCAAAGGCTGACGGCACCTCAAGTAGCGTGGCCAAAGGCCAACGGCTGACGAGCTGATTTTCTAGAGCAACACATTATTATGCTCATGTCAAGTCCGACTGATTATTTATATTTATAGGTGCTAACAACACTTTTTTATCACTGATTGACCGTAGGTCAGGCTAAGGGAATGCTATAATGGAAGAATGTGCAATTTTTAGCTATACCATAGTCAACTAATGCTTATGACCACATAAAGCCTATGATTGGATGAATATTATAGACTAATTGATTCAAAGACAACTGTTGGAACTTTCGTATTTGGTTTTGGTGCTATCCTGATTGGAAGCAGTCTACACTTGTTGAGCGTACTGTCGGGTACTGTCGGGTACTGTCAAAGCGTACTGTCAAAAGGGAAGTTGGATTTCTTTCCACGACCACTTGACCAATAATAGACACATTTTGTGCCATGTTTTCATCTCAATCCCCCCAAGAAAATGGGGAATCTCCAAAAGGGGACATTACGCTGAAGGACGCTAAGGGTAAAACTCTCGAATGTTACATTGAGCATTCCCTAGAGCTGGAGGGTTGTCAATACCTTCTGCTGTTACCTGTAGACTCACCCATAGAAATTGTTGCTTGGGATGATACTGATGATGAAGACTTAGCTGATGCCTCTCTAGTTGAAGATGAAGCTCAGCTTGACTTGATATTCCCTGACGCCCAAGCTGTTCTAGCTGAGCAAAATCTTCAGCTCAAGCGCACCGCTTTTACCTTAACTGTTGCTGGTGAGTTGCCACCAGTGGACGAAGACGACATTCTCACCCTGGAAATTGAAGAGGATGATGTTCCAATGGAAGCAGAGGAACTACAGGAGCTAGCGAGCTTTTATTACGAAGAACAAGAGTATGGTATCTATACTCCTGTAGAGCCACTGCTGTTTTTTGCTCGCTCGAACCAATCTGGTCAACCAGAGTTACTGTCTACACAGGAAATTAAACAAGTTCAGCCATTGCTCGAAGAACTGCTATTCGATGATCTCGAGTAGAAGACAAGAACTCGGATTGACCCCTTAAACGATTCAGGGGAAACTAGTGTTTTGGTGTATAAGAGTATGAAAACGCTCAAAAGCATCTCCAATAGGTTTTTTTATTTCGTTCTATTGCCAGCGACCCTTGGCATTTGTGCATGGCAGGGCTGGGAGTGGTGGAGTTGGGTGGTATCCCCACCTAAAGCACAATCTTCCGAAGATGTCGCTCAAACCCTCGTAAAAATTGAGATTCCCCCAGGAACCCCAGGTCAACAGATCGGTAGAGATCTGGAAGCTTCTGGTTTAATTCGCTCAGCGGATGCTTGGAAACTCTGGACTCATTGGCGGCAGCTGCTAGACCGAGATGGTGAGTTTAAAGCTGGAACTTACGAACTATCACCAACTCAACCCCTCACAAAAATCGCCGAAACCATTTGGAAAGGGAAGGTGATGCAGCTGTCTTTCACCATACCGGAAGGGTGGTCGATTCAGAAAATGGCAGCTTATTTTGAATCTCTAGGATTTTTCTCGGCTGATGACTTTATCGCTGCTAGTAGCAAAATCCCCTGGGATAAGTATCCTTGGTTGCCCAGTGAGCTACCTCATCTAGAAGGTTATTTATACCCAGATACCTATAAGTTACCCAGTGATGGCATCTCGCCACAAACAGTCATCCAACAAATGCTGAATCGATTTGAACAGGTAGCCTTACCAGTATACGAAAAAGGTCAGTACAAAACCCAGCTTAGTATCAATGATTGGGTAACATTAGGAAGCATTGTCGAGAAGGAAGCAGTAGTTGCTGAAGAACGCGATCGCATTGCTGGTGTCTTTACGGAACGGTTGCGGCGAGGGATGAGATTAGAAACCGATCCCACGGTTGAATATGGATTAGGGATTCGACAAACTGCTGATCAGCCCCTGACCTACAAGCAAGTGCGCCAACCCTCCCCTTACAATACCTATCTCAACCCAGGATTACCGCCGACCCCGATTGCCAGTCCTGGAATAGGGAGTTTGAAAGCAACCCTTGAGCCCGAAGACACCGAATACCTATTTTTCGTGGCTCGTTACGATGGCACTCATGTTTTTAGTAAAACCCTAACAGAACATGAAGCAGCTAAAAATGCTATCCGTAGAGAACGGCGAGCAAAGCAATAAACTACAACAACCAGTGATCAAAGAACCTTTCTAATATTGGTTCCATTGATCCCTTAGATAGAATCAAATCACTTAAGCCCTGCCCGCTGCCATCATTAGGCCGAGCGGGCTTAGTGTATTGACAACCGACGGGTAAACATCAAAAATCAACAGAGTTACCAACCTTAAATTTATCAGTTAATTAAATATGTCTTGGGTCTCAAAGTTACAACCTGACTTAATCCTTGGTGGCTCCATCTTAGAGCTGACACCAGATATTCTCCAGCAATATCAGCTCTCAGGTCTAGTATTGGATGTTGACCAGACCTTAATACCAGTGACGAAATCCCGTGTTTCTGAAGAAATTGAACGGTGGGTAGAGCAAACTAGAGCGATGGTTTCCCTGTGGCTGGTTAGTAATAACCTTAGTGAAAATCGCATTAGCCGTATTGCTTCCTCCCTAGATTTGCCTTACATATACGCAGCTCGCAAACCTTCGCGACGCAAGCTGAAAATAGCTGTAGATGCGATGAACCTACCTATAGACCAAGTGGCAATGGTAGGCGATCGCTTATTTACTGATGTCTTAGCTGGGAATCGACTGGGAATGTTCACCATTCTTGTAGAGCCCATCAGGGATCCGGCTATGAGTAAGTCTTTATACCCAATGCGTGATTTGGAAGTGTGGTTTTCTCAAGCCTTAGGGGTTTCACTGACCACCATGCAACAAAACTTCACCAAACCTGACAAATCACAATAAACTGAAATATAAAGAAAATATTATAAAAATTACTAAACCAAAATTTGTCTGACACAATAAGGAGGTGTTGGAAATGGGGTCAGCTTATATAAAGACCCTAGATATGACCAACCTTTTAAATGGGGTCAGCTTATATAAAGACCCTAGATATAACAAACGCCTATAACTAATAGACAGCCCAGCCTTGAGGTAATCAGGAGCTGGGCTGTCTATTATTTGGGATTAGGTGACTGAGCTGGTGCGCCAAGCTCAACCCCACGTTAAAATTCAAGAAATATTACTTAATACTCGAACGCCAAGCATGAGCGCAAACGTTGAAATCTACACCTGGAGCAGTTGCCCCTTCTGTATCCGTGCTAAAGGTCTACTAAACAAGAAGGGAGTTGAATTTACTGAATACTCTATTGATGGTGATAACCAGGCACGGGAGAAGATGGCTCAAAGGGCAAATGGAGCACGCTCCGTACCACAGATTTTTATCAATGACCAGCATATCGGTGGCTGTGATGAGCTTCACACTCTGGAATTTCAGGGTGAGTTAGACAACCTGCTCCAGGCAAGCTAACCACTAGGTGAGTAACCATCTAGTATGCAAGAAAGCACAACGGAAAAAAACACCCCACGACTATATAACTATTCACTACACGGATAGGATCCTAAAGGTGATAATCTCATCCGGTTTATATAGCGTTGATCCCACTTATGAGTAAGGATCCCCCCTAACCCCCCTTAATAAGGGCTCACAGGGGTAGGTTTTTAACAAAGACGTGAGGTGTGGGGTGTAGGGGGAACGGGTGTAGGGTGTGGGTGATAAGAAAGCGATGCAGCAAGGGAACAGGGGGTTTCCCCCGCAGGTCGGCGCTGCATCGCTCTTCAATCATCATTGTCAGCCATGCTTTGCGCGAGTGGGGCAAACCCCCGTGAGGCCACTGCATCGCTTGTCTGTACCCCCACACCCCACACCCCACACCCAATACCCCACACCTGAGGTCAAAGTAAAAAACCTACCCTTATGAGCTTAATAAGGGGGGGACATGATTCCCTTAAGGCTTTATTTATTATTGCCTTCTGCCTTTTGTCTTAATCTGCCTTAATCGCTGTTACTCGTTCCCCGTTGGAGATCTTGAGCGGTATGTTACCGAATCAAATAAGATTGCTGTAGCATAGGAAAATTGGCTGATAGGGGAATTCAACCGTGAAATTTGCATTTATCATAGACCCTCTCCCGAAACTAGATCCCGGTCATGATAGTAGTGTGGCGCTGATGGAAGCCGCACAGGAATTAGGTCATGAGGTTTGGATAACTCAGGCTCAACACTTGAGTGTTATTCGGGGTCAGGCTTGGGGGCTTCTAGAACCTGTGCAACTAACTCCAGCCAAACTCACTGACGGCCATTGGGTCGTCAGTGAGCAATGGTACCAGACAGGTAAGGCTGTGTTGAAACCTCTAGAGGAGATGGATGCTGTCTGGATGCGGACAGACCCCCCGGTTACCATTCCTTACCTCTATGCCACCTATATCTTGGACTACATCAATCCAGATAAAACCTTGGTGATTAATTCACCAACTGGCATCAGGACAGCTAACGAAAAAATGTATGCCCTCCAGTTTCACGAGGTGATTCCACAGACCATTGTCAGTCAGGATAAATCGGTGATTCGGCAATTTGTTGAGGAAAAAGAGACAGCAGTACTAAAACCTCTAGGAGGTAAAGGTGGTGAGGGGATTATATTTCTACAGGCAAGCGATCGCAATTTTAACTCCTTGGTGGAAATTAGCACTAAACAGGGTAGTGAGCCAGTGATGGTTCAGGCTTATCTGCCTGCTGCCAAAGATGGAGATAAGCGGATTATCCTTTTGAATGGTGAACCGATTGGAGCAGTAAATCGCATTCCCACAGGTAAGGAATTTCGGGGTAACATGGCCGTGGGTGGTCGAGTAGCGGCGACGGAAATTACTCCCCGAGAGGAAGAAATCTGTGCCCGGCTCAAGCCAAAACTGCAGCAAGATGGCTTATATTTTGTTGGCATAGACGTTATCGGCGGCTACCTCACCGAAGTTAATGTCACCAGTCCTACTGGCATCCGGGAAATTGATCGCTTAGATGGTACTCATCTGGCTAAACAGGTAATTACCTGGATCGAGGCAGTCAAAAGCAACGGCGGTTAAACAATATAATGGCTTAACCAGACTATTGAGCCAAGTCATGGGGTGTAATGTCGGTTTTGGGTCAGTTTTATGGATCAAGTAACAGTGCCACGGAACGATAGGAAAGCTCGAATCTGGGGGATGCTGTGTCATCTATCCTCCCTGCTATGGATTCCCCTATTGATTATGGGTCTACCTCTCCCTTTGGCTAACCTGGCAGGCCCGTTGATGATCTGGTTAAACAAGAGAACTAAATACCGCTTTGTTAAGGTTCACGGTAAAGAATCTATTAATTTTCAAATCTCGATTACCCTTTACGCTACCATTATCCTGACCATATTTACGGCCTTTGCCTGGGCGTTTTATATCTTGATTGGTGGAATAAAGGGTTTTGACCGTAACTCTTGGTTGGAGCTGTTTAAGCTCATAGAATTCTGGCTATGGTGTCTAGCTAGTATCCTGGGAATAATTGATTCGCTGCTGGTGACTATGGCTTCAATCGCTGCTCAATATGGTAGGGTTTACCGTTACCCGTTTACCCTGCGATTTTTAAAATAAGTCACTAAATATAAGTTACGAGATAGTCTATAATGGCTGAGTTTTCTGCAACAGGTGCAACTGAACAGCTACCAACAATTGGTGTAGCGGTAGTGGGAACTGGATTTGGACAAAAAATCCACATCCCTGGCTTTAAAGCTCATTCCCGGACAGAAGTGGTGGCTGTCTATCACCGAGACCCGGATCAGGCAAATGCCTACGCAAACCAATATGATATTCCCCATGGATGCGATCGCTTAGAAGATATCCTAGCGTTACCGGAAGTAGAAGCGGTTAGCATCTGTACTCCCCCGTTTCTCCACTACGAAATGGCCAAAATGGTTCTAGAAGCAGGGAAACATCTGCTACTAGAGAAACCCATGACCTTAAGGGCAGCCGAAACCCAGGAGCTTTACCAACTCGCTACAGAAAAGGGTGTTGTGGCTATACCTGATTTTGAATTCCGCTTTATCCCCTCATGGCAGCTATTAGCGGAATATCTCGAAAAAGACTATGTCGGTAAAAAGCGTCTGATTAAAATTGACTGGTTAGTCTCTAGCCGAGCTAATCCCGAACGCCCCTGGAACTGGTATGCTCAAAAAGATAAAGGAGGCGGAGCACTAGGCGCAGTTGGTTCTCATGCCTTTGATTATATTCATTGGCTATTTGGACCAGTGCAGCGGTTATGTGCTCAACTGAGTACCGCAATTCCAGCCCGGCCAGACCCCAATGCTAGCAATTTACTTAAGCCAGTAGATGCTGATGACACCTGTCTGTTATTACTGGAATTGGCAGATGGTACCCCTTGTCAACTCAGTATTAGTTCCGTAACCTATCAAGGGCGAGGTCACTTTGTAGAGGTTTATGGCGATCGCGGTACCTTAGTTTTAGGCAGTAACAATCTCAAAGACTACGTTCATGGATTTCGTCTGTGGGCAGCGACCCCAGGTCAATCCTTGATGGAAGTAGAAATTCCCCAACGACTAGCATTTGCTGAAACCTATCTCGATGGTCGTTTAGCCCCATTTATCCGGGA
>NZ_JAAHHS010000392.1 GCF_010692395.1 Moorena sp. SIO3H5 | reverse complement strand
ATGTAACCCAGCCAAAACCAGGAAATTTGCCTGGTCTATTGTCTTTCCCCATAGGAGAATTTGCTGGACCGGTTTCCTTAGACCGAGTGTCAGAGGTAATTACCAATACTACTTTGGGAGAAGGGAGTTATGCCTTTGCTTTGGACTCAAAAGGAGTACCCATTGCCCATCGAGATCCAAAGGTAATTCAATTTGGTAGGAGTTTTTTAGACTCCCCTAACCCCAATCTAAAGCAAATTGCTCAAGAGATGATGGAGGCTAGGAAAATAGCCAACCCGCAAGAGTCGGTAAGGCTACTGGAGCTGGATGGTCAGTGGGTGTATGTTGCTTATGCTCCTCTGCAACAGGCGGATTGGTCTGTGGCTTTGGTGATTCCCCGGGCTAATGTGGAGCGACAACTCAATTCTCTCAATCTGTTGGCATCGGTGTTGGGAGTGATGCTGATCATCGCCATGGTTATTGCTTTACTACAGATTCAAACTTTAGAGCAGACCAACGCTAGAGCTCAGCAGGAGGCGCTGCTGAATCGGCTTACTACTCGTATTCGTGAATCTCTGGATTTGGAAACAACTGTGCAAACTACTGTCAATGAAATTGCTACCCTCTTGCGTCTCGACCGAGTGACTTTTGGCTGGTATCACCAAGACCAACAATGCTTGGAAATTCTGTGTGAACATCGACAAGCTGATTTACCGTCCCAAGTGGGATTAATAGGTATCAAATCTTGTCATGATTTATGCGATCGCTTAAGCCAAGGACAGATGTTTCACTTCCATGATAGTGGTGATCAACTCATCTACTCCCAGACAGGGAACTATCTGGCGTTACCAGTCATGATTCGGGGGTTGCATCCTCCTGGCTATTTAATTTGTATGCGCCGCAAGCCTTGGAGCTGTAGTGATTTGGAATTGGAGCTATTACAAGCCGTGAGCAATCAGTTAGCGATCGCCATCAACCAGGCACATTTATACACCACTACTCAAGAACAGTACACAATTGTCAGTGAACAAGCTCAGTGTCTCAAAAGCACCACGACTCAATTACAGCATACTCTGGCTTACGTGGATGCGATGATTAGAAGCTTAGCCGATGGATTACTGGTAACAGATACCAATGGCAAAATTACTCGCATCAATCCAGCTTTGGTGAGCTTGTTTGATTTGGGGGAAACCGAGTTACTCGGTCAAGGGTGTCAGGGAGTGTTGGGGAATGCGATCGCAAACCTAGTCACTCTTACCAAGACTAACCCTAAACAAGTATTTACCGCTGAAGTAGAACTGACCAATCAACGGATTGGCAAAGCCGTAGCCACTGCTATTCTAAAAGATACTAAGGCGACAGATAACCTTAATAGTCAGGATGGCTTTATGGGTTCGGTGATTCTGATCCGAGATATTACCTTTGAAAAAGAAGTAGACCGGATGAAAACAGACTTTATTTCCACAGTTTCCCATGAATTAAGGACTCCCCTAACTTCAGTCATGGGTTTTGCCAAACTGATTCAGAAAAAACTGGAAAAAACCCTATTTCCATTAATTCCTACCAATGACCACAAGATTCAGCGCACCCTAAAGCAAGTGTCAGAAAATGTTAACATCATTATCTCCGAAGGGGAGCGTCTCAAAGCTTTGATCAATGATGTCCTGGATCTGGCTAAGCTAGAAGCTGGTCGAGTAGAGTGGAAAATGCAACCCGTCTCAGTTGTCGATGTCCTAGAACGAGCAATCATTGCGACGACTGCTCTGTTTGAACAGAATGATGTGGAATTAATTAAGAGTATAGACGAGGGCTTACCTCAGATAATTGGTGACCGAGACCGACTAATTCAGGTGGTGATTAATCTCATCTCTAATGCAGCTAAGTTTACGAATCAAGGGTTTGTATACTGTAAAGTAAGGCGAACTGATTCAGAGATTACCGTTAGTATCATTGATAGCGGTATAGGCATTTCTGAAGCGGAGCAGGCGCTGATCTTCGAAAAATTCAAACAGGCGGGTAATACTCTAACTGAAAAACCTCAAGGTACTGGGTTAGGACTCCCTATTTGTAAGGAAATTGTGGAACATCATGGAGGACAAATTTGGGTCGAAAGCGAACTGGGTAAAGGAAGTAATTTCTCCTTTAGGTTACCCATCCCCGTTGAGTCTGAACCTGGAGTCAAAACCATAGCTGCTGAAACCCTGCTCACCCAACTCCACTCATCCATGACCACCTCGACAATTATCAGAAATTCGAGCAAGAAAACCATTCTGATTGTGGATGATGAAGCTCCAATTCGAGAGCTACTCAAGCAGCATCTTATAGCAGAAGGTTACAGGATTCAGGAAGCCAAAGATGGTTGGGAAGCAATTGAAAAGATCAAACAAGAACGTCCTGACCTAATTATCTTGGATGTAATGATGCCGAGAATGAATGGATTTGATACAGCAGCGGTGGTTAAAAATGACTTGGACAGTATGGATATTCCGATTATCATTTTGTCTATCACTGAAGATCAACATGCTCTAGGAGTTGAGCGATGTTTGAGCAAACCGATTAATCTCGAAGAACTGCTCAAAGAAGTTGTTAAACTGACCTCTCAAGAAAAGCCGACTAAGCAAGTTTTGATAGTGAAAGAAAATCTACCTCAAGCTGAAATGATTACTCAGGCATTACGGAAAAGAGGAATCGGGATAATTTCAGCCCGAAATGGTCAAGATTGTATTTCTATAGCCATTTCATTAAAACCTGATATAATTCTGGTTAATTCAAAGATAGCAAAAGAAGAAGCATTGGTTAAAAAGGTGCGTTTTGAACAGGGATTAGCCACGACATTTTTTGTATTATTAGATAATTAATACTAAACTAGTACATGTATGACTGCTATTAAACTGAAAAAAATAATTGCCCAAAAAGACATCTCGTCACTGCTCAATAACCTGATCACTTCCCTGGCAGGAGATATTAGTATTCAAGACATTGATGAGCAACTGTTATTGGGAGATGAGCCTGATCAGTCATCTGGGAAATACAAGATAGACCTGAAAGGAACTACTTTAGGGTGGGTCAGGGGAGGAGAGCATGCTCGTCCTATTGCCGCTCTACTCAATTATTTAGCGAATCGAGAACTAGAACGCCGAGAAATTGCTATAGAAACCTTAGAAAACTATCGAGAAATCAACTTACTCTACAATCTATCGGGTAAATTCACTGCTAATTTAATGCCTCAAGACGTTGCTCAAATTGTGATTAATGAAACTAGGGAGTTAATTCAAGTGAATCGGGGATTTATCTTTTTGTTAGACCAAGACCAATCCCAACTGGAAGTACTCGCTAGCTTTGAGGCAAAAATGGGGGATAAACCCCACAAGCAATCGATAACAGGTATTGTTCGCAGTGTAATTATGACTGGTGTAGGAGAAATCGTTAACGATTTCTCATCGGATCCCAGGTTTGTGCCATCTGATTATGCAATCAGTTCCCTAATGTGTGTCCCACTCAAGACCAAAGATCAGGTAATTGGTGTGATTGAGCTCAGTAGTGAACAACCTGTAGACTATACAGCCAGGGATTTGAAATTGATCAGTGCTTTAGCATCTCAAGCCACATCAGCCATCTCTAATGCTATCCTCTATGAAAATATGCTTCGAGAAGAACGGGTGAGGAGTACTTTGAATCGATACTTTTAAGGCAAATTAGGATAATATCACAAAGTATGGCATCTGTCAGTCTCAAAAAAATTATTTCTAAGCCAAAAGCGCTAGGGGTCATAAGTCAACTGATTGACGCCATAGATACCGCTGTCGAGATTGAGGATGTCCACGGAAAGCTGCTGTTGGACAATCCTAGGAAAATTACGGTATTGGGAGGTTGTAACTTAGGGAATAAATATCCCGTTGAAGCAAGAGGTCAGGTGATTGGCTGGGTCAAGGGCGATCAGAAAGCGATCGCAATTAAAGAACTCCTGAATTATTTGGCTAATCAAGAATTAGAAAAAAAAGATCTAGGCAGTGCTATCTTAGATCAATACCGAGAAATTAATTTACTTTATAGAGTTTCGGAACGGATTCCATCCTGTTTAGAGCTATCCGCTATTGCTCAGCTTTTTCTCGATGAAGCGAGAAGACTGATTCCAGGAGATTGTGGTTCAGTCTTGTTAATTAATTACGAAACTGAGCAACTAGATATAATCTCCGCTTTTGGCAAACAGTATAATCCCACAGAATTTTTTAAGCTGAGCAATAGTAATACAGAGAATGGGCTAGGAATTGGTAAGGCTGAGATTGTAAATCAGGTTCAAGATGATACCAGATTTATTGCTAGTGTGAAGTCCATAAAATCCCTGGTTTGTGCTCCTCTAAAAACCCAAAATGGTCTGCTGGGTTTGATTAATTTCTGTAGTGATAAACCAGTTAATTATACAGCTCAAGACTTAAAATTTTTAACGATTCTTGGCTCTCAAGCAGCAGGAGCTATTGAAAATGCCTTGCTCCATAGAAATAAACTACAGGAAGAGCGAATTAAAAGCCGACTGGAACGCTATATTCCTTCGCAACTTGTCCAAGCTATTATTGATGCCAAGGGCAATATCTCCCTGACTCCAGCCAAAAAGCCTATTACTATATTGTTCTCTGATATTAGGAATTTCACAACTCAGTGTGAAGAATTAGAAGCCCATAAAATTGTTGAATACCTGAACGAATATTTTACCTGTATGGTCGATGTCATCTTCAACCATGAGGGAACAGTCAATAAATTTGTGGGGGATATGATTGTGGCTATGTTTGGTGCCCCCTCTAAGCTAGAGGATAATCAGGGACAAGCGATCGCAGCTGCTATTGCTATGCAACATCAACTTAAGACTATGCCTACCCCCTGGATCCGGGAGAATTTTCTAACCGGTATTGGGATTAGTTCAGGAGAAGTAGTGGTGGGAAACATCGGTTCTCCCCAGCATATGGACTATACAGCCATTGGTGATGAAGTCAATATCGCTGCCAGATTACAAGCTATGGCCAACGGGGGTCAAATCCTCGTCAGTGGTAGTGTCTATGAAGCGACCAAGCACGAGTATACCTATCGGGAATTGGGTCAGGTTTCAATCAAGGGAAAACGGCAAACAGTAGATGTATTTGAGCTGATTAAATGATAAGATGTTGAGCATTAATTTTGGGATATGTAAATTAATCAAAGGGAACAGGGAACAGGGAACAGGGAACAGGGAACAGGGAATAACCAATTTAAATGCACATCAGTTTACCTAATATCTCCGATAGTTAATCATTTCGTATTTAGATAAATTGTTACTTGTTACTTGTTATCAGTACTTAGGTAGTAAATATACGTCTAGGGGGTGTTATTAAGGAGCTGCATCTCACTGTTGCAATTAGACAAAAATTCTAATAAGATTCCCACACTTCCCACACTTCCCACACTCCCCACACTTCCCACACTTCCCACGCTTCCCATACTTCCCCTTCTGTTTTACAACTATGAGATGCACCCTCCGATATTCCTGCTCCTAGTTGCTACTTGGGACATTTTTTGTATTCAAGTTCTGATTTTTTGCGATCTTTTCCAACAGACATCGGCAAAAATGATTGCTTAAACTATTCACATGTCCTGCCGTACTAGAAGCCTTATTGATGAATCTATTGAAACCTGAGAGCCTTCCCCCTGCTCTAAGTCAGGGTGTCATCTTCCAGAATCTGCTTGCTGAACAGAAGCTATTCTACCAGGGAAATTCCGCATCGTATTTTTTTGTAGTGGAAACAGGGCGATTCAAACTTGTTCACTACACTCAATCAGGGAAAATGGTTACACTCCAGGTGGTTAGAGCCGGTGAGAGCTTAGCTGAAAGTGCTCTTTTCTCAACGGTCTATCCTTACACAGCAATTGCTAAAGTAGCTTCACGAGTAATTGTTTATCCCAAGCAACTTCTTTTGTCAAGCCTTTGTCTTTATCCTGACTTGGCCGAGAATTTCATGACCATTTTGGTTAGACACATTCACTCCCTCAGAGTCCGTTTAGAGTGGCGAGAAATTCGGACTGCTCACGACCGGGTACTTCAATATCTACACTACTTAGCTCAGTTCCGTAATCAAACCGTTCTCAGCTTAGACCAACCCTTCAAAGAAATTGCTGCTGAGCTAGGTTTGACTCCCGAAACTGTATCACGAGCTTTGATGCAACTGGAGAAAACAGGAGCAATTACTCGTAAAAGGCGTTTGATTACCTTAATTGAAAATTGAAACTTGAAAATTTAAAATGGTTAATTGACTCTTGACAATTAACCATTAAGCATTAACCCTTGCCGTGAATATGAAGTGATTCATGGGACGAGCTATTACCTGTGCAAAACTTGATTTGAATCAAGTAAGTCTAATTTGTTTCTAATTTTTATCCTTGACTAATAATTTATAATCGCTTCCTCTAACACTTGATTTGAATCAAACAAGTCTAACTTGTTTCTAATTGTTTTCTAATTTTTATTCAATTAGAAAAAATTATAGTTGAGATCAAGTCCGGTTAAACAATCATCCAACCAGGTAGTAGTTTAGACTGTTTACTCATAGTTAATTGTTGATGGTAACTTCAATTAATTCCCATTAATTACCATGAACTACCATTAACAATTAACGATTAACAATTAACGATTTACCTGAATACAACCTGATTAACCGGACTATTACCTGTTAGACCAAAGTCAAGCTAAAACAAGGAGACAATTAAATGGCAGCAACATTAAGTCCAGGTAGCACAGCTCCGCTATTTATAAGCGACTTTGAGGGTGCAATGTTTTTTGATAGCCCTCAAGAGGGTGGAGGTGTATTCGCCGTAGGACAAGAAGATCAAACTAACATTTTTATTTTTGGCGACGGTAATGATGTAGCAGCTGGCGGCAATGAAGTAGATATACTCATGGGTGGAGCAGGAGACGATAACATCCAGGGTGCTGGAGGATCTGACTTTGTCTTCGGCGGTCTCGGAGATGATATTGTTCGAGGCGGCTTAGGAGATGATGTTGTTGTTGGCAATGAAGGATCCGATGTTCTGATC
>NZ_JAAHHS010000391.1 GCF_010692395.1 Moorena sp. SIO3H5 | reverse complement strand
TTAATCAGAGTAATCAGCCTGAGGACTCACCTCCGACAACCTCAACTTGGGTCACGCCTAAGCCACCATCCGTTGAAATCAATCAACCCCTCTCACCAGTGGAACAACAGCTGAAGTGGGATTCCTATCATCAACTCCAGCAATTGCTTCGAGAGCGACGGTTGATGAGAGCGATCGCATTAGTAGAAGCCTTAGCTCAAAGAATGCCCCAAGACCCAGAAGTGCGTCAGTGGCAAGCGATCGCTTATCAAACTTGGGCAAAACACTTGGTTAAACAGCATAAGCTCGATAAAGCTAGAAATTATCTCAGAAAAGCCCTCAAGACTGACCCCTACAATAAGTCTCTGTGTGCTCAGATAGAACAGGATTTTCTAGTGATCGAGCAGATGATATAACGCTACGCGCAAATCAGAAGAGTGAAATGGTTTTCTAATAAATATCTTTAGAGTTACTATTCAAGTAGGGGCGCTTCAGGTCAATTCCAAGCAAAGAAAAGTTGTGGAGAATAAAATTCATCCGACCTTCTGCAGAGTCGTGACCTTGTAGCCAAGCTTCTAGTAACGCATTAGCAACAATTTGGCAGCGATTCATGCCAAAATCTTCTTTAGGGGTAAATTTATAATCCGGTTCTTCAGATAGAGCCAGTCCTGGTAACAGCTGCTTGGTAAACAGAGGCACCCCTTGCATAAAATGGGATTTGTGTTGAGCATAAACAGTCTTAATAATGGGTTTAACTGTTTTATAACTACCCTTTTCAAAGCACAGAACTCCTGAATCATAACGCCCGTAGTCAGAAGGATTGTATAGCACCTTAAACGTGAACGGAATTTTGACTCGGTTCAATCCCTCAGTGATAGCTTTCATAACAGCAACTGCACCTTCAGGACTCAGATTAAAATAGACATTTACTGTCTGGTGCTCACCATCTGAATGAAAAGGATTGACTCGACCAGCATTCCCAACCGCTACATAGAATCCGTTTTGAACTAAATTAGGAGGCATCTGGATTGCCACTAAGCTACCTATAGTAGCAGCCTTATCAATCGGTTGTAAATGGAAATCTGGCCTAATGTGCAGAATTAGACCCTTCTTTTCCACAGCTACACTACCATCACTTTCCTGCCTTAGCACTAACCAGCCTGGGTCAAAGTAGCCTTGAGAGTGATTACTTTCACACAATCGCTGGCAAAACTCTAGATTAAGCCCCCTTACGGTATTGTTCTCCAAATCCTCGTCAACTGCCCAACCATTTGAATTGTGATCCGCTGGAAGAGTAGTTTGATAAGACCCGTTGTAGTAGATACGGTAGAGAAACGTTCGCAGTTGCAGGCTCAGATACCTATTCTGGATCTTTAAGGGTAGTTGCTGAAAACGAGCTACCACTTCATCAGGAAGTTCCAGGGGTTTGTACTCTGGATGAGTAATATAGAAATTAGATTCAATCTGAACGTTGCTAAGAATGTCAGAAAAAACATCCAGCAGTCCAGGTATAGAAGAATCGAGTCGTTGATTTCGTAAAGTATCCAGTAATTGCATAATCAAGACCAATAGACTTAGGCAGGAATACGGCTAGGACAAGTAAGTTCAGATTCTGTGATGCCAAAAACAATCAGGATTGATTGGTCTGGATGGCATAACAAGGTCTTAGCAACCTGAAGCATACAGATACCTGTGTTGTCAAAGGGTTTGAGGTTATTGATCTTTATATGAATTTTGCGAATCAAGATAAACCCAGCAAATTGCATCGCTCGTCTCAAAAAATTCTGACGTCGCTCAATAATTTCTGGAAAGTGAGCCAAATACGCTTGAGTTAGAGCAACAAGGCTAGGTTGAATTACCTCAAGGGGAGTTGTCGCTAGACGCAAAGCAGTTTCAACATCGATTGCTGTACTGATCACCAAGCTACTCAGCCAAATTTGTAGATAGCTAGCGATAATGTTTCCTAAATCTAAACTTGGATCTCCCCAAGTGAATTTCTCCCAATCAATTATTCTAACCATGCTTGCTTCTAGCTTTTTTGTAGAGAGGCATTGCTCCCACTCAAGGTGCAGTAATATGTTTTTCAGTTTTAGGTCATTGTGGATCAGACAGCAAGGCTCCCAAACTTGGTTAAGTTCTGCAAGGGCTTGCCCTAAACTCTCGTAGCGCTGATAAAGTCTAAAAAATTCAAGAGAATCTTCAGAATAGATCCCAAAAACTTCTGGTTCAATGCGTTCTAACCTTTCAAGAAAATCAACCTCTTCGTCAATCGGTAGCTGTTTAGAATTAGAGTTCAAGAAGTCTTTATATTCCTGACAGTCTAGAGTCGTGCGATGGATTGTGGCTATAGTAGCTCCGATCTGCCTAGCGATATCAGTGGGAAAAACCTGCTCTTTACTATAAAAATACGCTAAATCACAATAGTCATTAAGATAGTTAAAAACCAGAATTGAGCGACTTAAATCAAAATGAATCGCCTCGGAAATTAGTGGGCGAATAGAGCTTAGCTCTGGAAACTCTTGTAAAAACTCATAAAAAAGCCATTCGTACCAAAAATCACCATTAGTTTTACCTTCATGATCATGACGCTCTTGCTTAATCAGAATATAGCGATCCTCAGTCAAACTCACCAGCAAATTAAAGTTTTTACCAGATTTTGGTTCAATCTGGAGCAGAGATTCCTGATTTGCTTCACAAATTCCCTCTTCGAGTAGATACTGAAAAACATTTTTATAGCTTAATAAAAGAGTCATTAAAAACTACAAATTCTAACTAATATGTGATAACCAAATCCAATATAATCCTAGTTTTAGGAGATGGTAATTTTCAAGAATGTAATGAGCAATGTTTAACTAAATCACCCATTACCCATTCCCTTTAACCAGGATGTATTGGTAGCAAATAAAAGCGTGAATTGCGATCAGGTAGTGGTACCAGCACGCTTATTAAAAAAGCCTGGAAATAGCAAGAAAAATTGCTTGATAATAACGTTTTGGTTAACAATTGCAGTACCACCGTTATCAGCGATCGCAAGTCCTTGCACGTCTACGTCATTAAGGATAATAGGGTCGCCTGTGCCACCAAAATCTTTGGGATCAATAACGGTAGGTTGTCCCTGGTTTTGACCTCCTTCAATCTTGTCGAGCTTATCTTCCGAAACATCTGTCATGAAGTCCAAATCTTTGATTGAATCCATGAAGCCTTCAGAAGTTGAAAACAGAGCCGAACCAGCAGGACGCTGATTATAAATTTTTATCTCATCCATATTGAGTAATCTCCTTGTTCAAAAGGTTTAATTTGGGTAAAATTAGCTCTAGAGAATCGAGCCAGTAATGACGACTATGGGTAGGCATTAAACATCAGGGCAATCATATATATATTGCCCAAAGTATAGTTATTATTTATGCAGCCAGTAAAGCAGTTTTCCTAACCCTATAGGTTTGGTGAAAGGTAAAGTAAACTTTGCAAATCCAGAGTAAAATCCTTCACCTATTCTTCCTGGAGCAACTCTCTAGTGCCAAATTCATTGATGCAATGATTGGTTGTTTAAACCAACCTACTTGTATTTAATAAGATAACTATATAAATTCCTGCTGTCTGGCCATTGTGGCGTAAAGGTTTGTTTAAGGTTAACAAGTTTAAGGTTAACAAGTTGTTCGCGTAGCGTGGCCAAAAGGCCAAAGTTAACAAGTTCAAAGTTAACAAGTTTAAGGTTAACCGGTTGTTAGCCCTTGGCATCCCTTGTAGGGTAGGTTGAAAGTTATTCACTGTTGAGGGAACAGCGGATCACCGGAACAGGTAACAAAGGGTTGACAACTGGAAGATTAGAACCTGCAACCTTTAAATAGTGAGAAATAAAGCCAGGATAATTATAGTCCTATCAGAGGGTAATTGGGAATTTGGAATGGACAATTTTGAACGAAATCACCCATTCCAAATTACCTTTAACCAGGGTGTATTTGTAGCCAATAAAAGCGTAAATTGCGATCAGCTAGAGCTACCACCACGCTTGTTAAAGAAGCCTGGAAATACCAAGAAAATTTGCTTGATAAGAACGTTTTGGTTAACAACTGCAGTACCACCGTTCTTAGCGATAGCAAGTCCTTGCAAGTCCACATCATTAACGATAATAGGCTGGCCATTGCCGAAAAAGCCATTAAAGTCTTTGGGGTTAGAGGGGCGTTTGCGGCGTCCGCTGCTGCTGTTGTCACCTCCTTCAATTTTGTTGAGCTGATCTTCCGACACATCTGTCATGAAGTCCAAATCTTTGATGGAATCCATGAAGCTTTCAGAAGTTGAAAACAGAGCGGAACCAGCAGGACGTTGATCATACATTTCCATCTCATCCATATTCAGTCATCTCCCTTTTCACAAGGTTTAATTTTGGTAAAATTAGCTCTAGAGAATCGATCCAGTAATGACGATTATGGGTAGTCATTAAACATCAGGGCAATCATATATATGTCGCCCAAAGTTCACTTATTCGTTCCACAGCCAGTAAAGTAGTTTTCCTTCCCAGTTAGGAATAGTTTTTTTCCTAAACCCTAGAGGTTTTGTGAAGGGTAAAGTAGACTTTTCCAATTCAGAGTAAAATCCTTCACCTACTCTTCCTGGATTAACTCTCTAGTGCCAAATTGATTGATGCAATGATTGGTTCTTTAAACCAACCTAGCTGTCTTTAATAAGATAACTATATAAATTCCTGCTGTCTCGCCATTGTGGCGCAAAGGTTTCTTGAACGCGTGCGCGTTCAACCTTCAACCTTCAACAACCTTCAACAACCTTCAACCTTCAACAACCTTCAACCTTCAACAACCTTCAACCTTCAACAACCTTCAACAACCTTCAACAACCTTCAACCTCCAATCCAAATAACGTTAAATCTTGCAAGTTAAATCACCAGTCTTTTGGCTAAAGCGTAGGTTTTCGCCATAATCCACCGGACAATCAATCACCGCAGGCACATCTTGAGCTAATGCTTCTCGTAGGATAGGAATCAACTGATCCACTGAATTAACACGATAGCCTTTTAGTCCCATACTTTCAGCAAATTTGACAAAATCTGGATTGCCAAAATTCACAAAAGCCGACTCACCAAAGTGATTTTGTTGCTTCCAATCAATCAAGCCATAGCCACCATCATTGAAAATCAGTGTCACAAAGGCAGTCCCTACTCTTAGTGCTGTTTCAAGTTCCTGGCAATTCATCATAAAGCCCCCATCACCAGTGACTGCCACAATATTGCGATCCGGATAAACCAGCTTAGCTGCTAGTGCTCCTGGCAAAGCAATCCCCATGGCTGCGAAACCATTAGAAATGATACAGGTATTGGGACAATCACAATGGTAATGACGAGCCATCCACATCTTGTGAGCTCCTACATCAGAGATCACAATATCTTCTGGTTTCATGACTTGGCGTAGGTCATAGATCAGTTTTTGCGGCTTGATCGGAAAGCCTTCATCATTAGCATACTGTTCATAGTCCTCTCGGATTTCCGACCGAAGTTCAGCAGCAGATGATATCGGTTTACCTTCCCGGTCTCCCTGCTTCATAATTTCCTTAAGAGAGTCAGAAATATCCCCCACTACCTCCACTAAAGGAATGTAGCTTTTATCAATTTCTGCTGGACTGGCACCGATATGAATAATAGGAATCTTGCCGTCTGGATTCCACTTTTTGGGAGAATATTCAATCAAATCATATCCCACCGCAATTACCAAATCTGATTTCTCAAAGGCACAGGTGATGTGGTCCCGTTGTTGTAATCCCAAAGTCCACAAGGCCAGGGGATGAGTGTAAGGAATACACCCTTTACCCATGAAGCTATTGACCACTGGAATATTCATCCGGGTGGCAAATTCGGTTAAGGCTTCAGCAGCACCAGCACGAATTGTGCCATTACCCGCCAAGATTAGGGGATTTTTCGCCTTAGAAATTGCCACAGCTGCCTTACCCAAACTACGGAAAGACGCAAAGGTTTTTTCCCGACCATCTTTGCCTAGGGGTTGGCTATCGACTGGCATGGCCGCAATGTTTTCTGGCAAATCTATGTGTACCGCTCCTGGTTTTTCGGTTTGAGCGATTTTAAATGCCTTACGGACAATTTCTGCTGTGGTGTCAGGGCGAACAATTTGCCGGTTCCACTTAGTCACTGGAGCAAACATTGCCACCAAATCCAAATACTGATGGGACTCAATATGCATCCGGTCCGTTCCCACCTGACCAGTAATGGCTACTAGGGGTGCTCCATCCAAGTTGGCATCCGCAACTCCAGTCATTAAGTTAGTTGCCCCTGGACCGAGGGTAGACAGGCAAACTCCAGCCTTTCCGGTCAGCCGTCCGTAAACGTCTGCCATAAAGGCTGCTCCCTGTTCATGACGAGTGGTAATAAATTTAATTGAAGAATGTCTCAGAGCTTCTAGAACATGGAGATTTTCTTCTCCAGGTAGTCCAAAAACGTACTCTACTCCTTCGTTTTCTAAGCAATGTACCAATAGTTCAGCGGTATTCATGTCACCCATATCTAATCATCCCTGGTATATATATGGTTTTGGTATCAAAATAATCTTTGATTGTCAAAATTCTTTTTTAGATTTCTTTTCAGATTCCTTTTTAGCTTTTTCTATTAGCCTTTGTCCATAGTTGTTATTAGTTCATGACAAGGATTTAGCATTTGCGATCTGGTACATCCCAATTTTTCAGAAGTCAGTCAGTTGAAATCGGGCAATCTTAAAACAGCCTTTGATAAGCTTTTGATAACCATGAAAGAAGGAGAGTACTAACTTTTATGGCCATTCTGGCTTCTATCCGTGTGAGTTTAATAAAAATTAACAGTAAAAACTTGATGGTAAAAAGTTAAAAATGTTACAGAAAAGCTTTTTATTTTCCCCTTCACCAGAACCACAGGGATAGATACGGATAAACAGATAGCTTCACCAACAAGGTTAATTTTAAGAATATTGCTGAGTCCTGATTCCTGAGTCCTGAGTCGGAGAATCCGTCAGTAGTAACTGTCACTGTTCAGGATTTAAATAGACTTGCTATAGGCTAATAGAATCTAGA
>NZ_JAAHHS010000390.1 GCF_010692395.1 Moorena sp. SIO3H5 | reverse complement strand
CTGCCGCAACAATAGCAGTTGTGACCCATAGCGGCACTGTAATCCACAGGGAGTTTATACATCCTGGGAGAGACATAGACCGTCGGGACAAACGACTAAAATCCGTATCTATGCGGGCGTCTAAGACTATGGGTAAGGGCGGAAGACTTCATAAAGGTTTTTGTTCTAAAACCTATCAAAAATGCCAAAGAATCAACACCCAAATTGGTCACATTGTCTCAAAGCGAATTGTTGAGATTGCTGAACAATTTAATTCTGAAGCGGTCGTATTTGAGAACCTCAAAGGATGGAAACCAAAAGGTGGACGGAAGCGGTCTAATCTACGACAAAGGTTTCACGGATGGCTCAAAGCAAAAATTCGCGACTTTACACAGATGAAGTGGACTGAGTTGGGTGGAAAGGTAATAGAAGTTGTAGCTGCCTATACTTCAAAGCTTGCCTATGACGGTTCTGGCACGGTTAGACGTGATTCAAGGAATTATGCCCTAGCAACCTTCCCTTCAGCTAAGCTATTCAATGCCGATCTTAATGGCGCTTACAACATCGGGGCTAGAGGTGTACTTAAGCTCGTTCGCAGAAATGACAACGAGGGTCGTTCCAGCAAAAGTTCTGGACGACCGCCTAGAAGCTGGGCTTGTCTGTGTGACTTATGGACGCTTCGTAGTTCTAAGGTGTGCATAGGACACTCCCACCTGGCCATAGGCCACGCTAAGCGAACGGCGATAGCCAGGTGGGAGAAGCTTCATACAGAACCAATGGTTGCTCTAGTGCTGAAAAAGCACTAATTGCTGATAGTTTAAGGGGAAATCATGGCTACACCATGCATATATTATGACGTTCCATTAAAAAAGCTGAACTCAAAAAATGCTGAAGGATTAGGAACTGTATTCACGGATTTTGAAGATGTTGAAATAGAGTTGTGTAAATGGCCAAACCCAGGAAAACGACCTCTTATTGCTAGAGGGGGTTATGGTACATTTATTGAAGACGAATTCAAAGTATATTGGCGTGGTTCTACCGTGCTTTCCGCTGACCATAAAAATGCTCGCGGTGGGGCAGCAGGAAAGGCTGTGGTTGATCCTGACACTAACTCTAACTATGTGCTAGTGAATTGGCTTAGCGCCCATCTAGATGCAGGAGAAGCTTTTATTCCTAAAAATGGTGAACCTAGCATTTTTTTATTAGCGCCTCCTGGGGACAATGTCAAACCAGAAGATTTTGTAGCCCTTTACTCCGATGGTAGTTACGGCATATCAATTCATCCTGGAGTATGGCACACAGCTCCCTTACCACTGTCTGGAGAGGTAGTCTATAAAAATAAACAAGGCAGTATCTATGCTACAGTAGATTGTCTATTGTTGAAGGAGCAAGATACTTGTCTAAAGATTCCCCTTCGTAAACCTGAACAAAACTGACAACATAGATAGCCAACACATGACGGAATAGATAGAAACAGAGCAGAGGTGCGACCCGTGGCGAATTTAATTACGGGTCAAGGGCACCATTACGGTCTTGGTGGAAACCCCCATGACCGACTGCATCAAGACAAATGTGTCAACTTCTATTACTGAATAGCTCTTAAAAATAGCCTATTTTAGTAATCATGGTAGAGGATACAAAATCCGTATTTCGAGACTGATAAATCACTGATTAACCGAAGTAACTTAGCTTTTTGGTGATTAGTAAAGGGATTGTATAGCAATCTCAAACAGAGATTGTGAAATCCCAATGGGTAAGTCGAGAAATAGAGTCGTTCAAGTCAATTGAGTTCAAGTCAATTCAATTTCAATTCATTCAATACTGTGCAAACAGGGAGATACTTTGATTATCTGGGCAAGCGATCGCCTTTGGCGCGGCTTCGCCGATCGCGCTGAAATTTTGAGTAGTGGACACCAAGCGCGGGTACTGATTGCTGATGAAAACAACTGCTGTCAGGAAGTGTTTTACCAGACTCTGACCCCTACTCTCACCCCTAATGGAGAGACACTAGAATACAACGGCTATCAAACCACTAACGGCACACTATTGACCTCTAAGTCAAAGGTAATGGTGGGGGCTCAAGCCTAGTCCTCAAATAAATGGAAACCAAGTAAAACAAAAGATAAAGGTGAAACATGACAACCCTACTTCGGCCACTCAAAGCCGCTTTTCGGATCGAATCAGTTGCAGTGACCAACAACGGTGTACAAGTCACTTGGAAAGATGGTCATCACAGCTTTTACCATAACCTCTGGCTGCGGGATGCTTGCCACTGTCCCGAATGCTTCCAGCGGGATACATTGAGCCTTAACAGCTCAGAAGGGGAAGGACATGACCCCCTGAAAATGCCACTCAATCCCATAACTGAAGCGGTCAAGATCGATCGTGAAGGCAATTTGGATATAGTCTGGGGCGGTCAAGAACCTGGACATCACAGTGTATTCGATCCATCTTGGCTGCGAGTTCATTGTCAACAAGACCCCGCCCTCAAACAGCGACGAAAACCCCAACTGTGGGATTCATCAGTGTCAATCCCTCATTTCGATTACCACGAAGTGATGAAAGACGATTGGGCACTGTTGCTGTGGTTGGACAAGATGCTGGAATTGGGAGTAGTCATCATTGACAACGTCCCCAAGAATCGAGAGAGTTTTCAGGCACTGATAGAGCGGATTGGACCGATCCAACAACGATATCATCCCACCAATATCTTTAGGTTGGATACAGCAAACAAACTGGCAGGAAATATTCACCACGCCTATCAGTATATGGAACGTTTACATAATCACACAGACCATGTATCTTACAACGTTCCTCCCAGACTGCAATTTCTCGGATGTATCCAATACGACAACCCAGACAATGACAAACAGGCGTATTCTACCCTAGTGGATGGGTTCAAAATTGCCGAAGTTCTCAGAACCCAACAGCCAAAATTCTTCGAGTTGCTGACCACAGAGTATGTGCCAACAGGTCGCCGTGGCCTGGGTGTAGAAGAAAAGGTATCTAAGCATGAAATTGGCACCAAGAAGTATCAATGGGAAACTTATCATCGCCAGCATGTAATTAATTTAGATGAAACCGGTGAAGTCTACCAGATTCGTCACCATGAAAAAGACCGAGTGCCACTAGAGGTTTCCCCTGATAAAATTCAAGACTTATATGCAGCCTACCAAGCATTTACAGCACTTGCTGAAGCTCCTGAATATAACGCCGAATTTCTGATCGCTCCGGGACAAGTATTAGTTAACGACAACTGGCGATTACTCCACGGGCGTACCGCCATTCACAATCCTCAGCTGCGACGAGTTTTACTGGGAGCCTACATGAAACCAGAAACATTCCGTAGCAGACGGCGACTGTTACTTGGCAAAAAAAGCGGTATGTCAGATATCTGGTTAATGGGATGCTCAGACCGTGCTTTAGAAATGCTCGCAGACCGCACCACAATCTAAAGAAACCAAATACATAGGAGCTTAATACATAGGAGCTTGAAATTAAAATGACCACGCTACTTCGACAACTCAAACCTGCTTTTCGCATCGAATCCATAGCAACCCATGACAATGGTGTAGAGATCACTTGGAAAGATGGCCATCAAAGCTTTTACCATCATCTCTGGCTCCTAGATAGCTGTCGCTGTCCTAAATGCTTTCAGCGAGATACCTTAAGCCTCAATAGCGGACATGACCTCCTCAAAATGCCCCTAAACCCAACTCCTCAAGAGGTCACAATTGATCGTGAAGGCAATTTGGATATTGTCTGGGGTGGTCAGGAAACAGGGCATCACAGTGTATTCGATCCTTCCTGGTTACGAGTTCATTGTTACGATGACCCAGCCCTTAAACAAAAATCAAAAACTCAACTTTGGGATGCATCAGTGTCTATCCCCTATTTTGATTATCATGAGGTGATGAATGATGACGACTTTTTATTGTCCTACCTGAATCAGCTCGTCGAACTAGGAGTAGCAGTAATTGAGAATGCTCCAAATGACGAACAAAGCTTTCGGGCATTAATTGAACGGGTGGGGCCTTTACGGCAACGTTATCATCCCACCAATGTATTTACTATGGATAGAAAGAACGCAGTTGCTCAGGCTATCCAACATTCTTATCAATTGGGACGTTTAAGAAATCATACAGACGTTACTGCCTACGATATTCCCACTGGAATCCAATTTCTGCAATGTACCCTCTACGACAACCCGGATAACGATAGACAAGCCTATTCCACTGTCGTTGATGGTTTCAAATTAGCAGAGGTAATCAAAACCGAAAACCCCTACTTCTTTGAGCTACTTACCACAGAATATATACCAGCAGGTCGCCGACGACTGTCTGTGGAGGAGAAACTATCGGAAAATGATTCCAGCGCTCGGAAATACGAATGGGAAGCTTACCGGCGCAATCATCTAATTAACTTGGATGAAAATGGAGAAGTGTATCAGATTCGGTATAACCACAACACCAGGATACCCCTAGAGGTTTCCTACGATAAAATTCAAGACCTATTGGCAGCCTACCGAAGATTTTCCCAACTGTTACAAGATCCTGACTATAATGCCGAATTTCTACTGACTCCCGGACAGGTGTTAGTAGTTAACAACTGGCGAGTGCTCCATGGACGTACCGGTATCTGGAGTCCTTCCCTGAAACGAAGCTTGCTAGGAGCCTACTTGGAAGAAGAAACCTTCCGCTGTAGACGGCGAATTTTGCTAGGGGAGAAAACCGGGATGTCAAACCTGTGGTTAATGGGATGCTCAGACCGTGCTTTGGAAATTCTCGCAGATCGCTATGTTTGAGATCATGGAATAATCTTAATTGATGGGAAGTGAAGTGCTCTCAACAACAGACAGCGCTTCCATCAGAAAATTAACGCTATTTTTAGGGCGCACAAACGTGCGCCCTAACTATTATAATAGTTGCTGATTATCACAAATTAGTAATTTGTTACTAAATAATAGGCCAGTTTAATAACTGGCACAAACAATAAAAATTTTTATCCCCTGATTTTACTACACCTTTCCGAGGAATTCTTAAAGCAGACATAATATGACTTAATGGTGAGATGCTGATTGCATTAACAGGGATTGGGCATGGTAACCCAGTCATTAGCTGTTTCCTGTCGAACTAACCAAGGACATTAATATCTTCTTGACTCTAACTGTTATAAGCGGAGGATTCTGCCCAATTTTGCCAAGGATTTGCCCGTAATCCCAGGCTCTAGTATTGAATATGAATATATAGTGGAAGAGTCTTGAGTTTGGTAGGGCTAACAACAGCTAGCTTGAAACGTCCTAATCACTCCTCCTACACAGGAGTTTACTTTAAGTGACAAACACCAATTACCACTCACCAATCACGACTCACTAATCACGACTACTGCCACCATTTCATCTATGAGGGAAACTGATGGTCTTATCTTTGAAAATCGTACATGATACCTTCCTAAAACAGCAACCCGTACCCAGCCAGAAGATCGAAAATGAAGAGGATAAAGTTTGGGTCAAAAAAGGCAGGGAACTAGAGCTGCACAGCTGGGTAGACCTCAAAGAAGAGAAGTCTTACCTGCGGATTGCTTTGACCAAAGATCAATTTAATGGCAAGAATACCTGGTACGTCTACGAACCCCATGTGGAAGTTTGGGATGACGACAAGCAGTTGTTCCCCAAGAAAATATCCATCAAGGTCAGAAATGTTACCTCCTGCTCTACAGAAGTGGTTCGGGGGCTAGACAAGCAGATTATTGATGAAATGAACCGACTTATCCCAAATGTACTAATCAGCTTTGATGATTTAGATGTGCAACTAGGTCCTGCTGTCTGGGCTATGCTCCAACCCGCTGCCAAAAGAGCCCTCGAACGTGCTATTCAAGACCGGGGCGTTCCCATGGTAATTAATTCAGCCTATCGGACCATTGCGCAGCAATTAATACTATATAACCACTACAGAAATCGCCGTTGCGGTATTCCCATTGCTGCCCGTCCGTCTCGAAGTAATCACCAAAGTGGTCTAGCCATTGATATTTCAGATTACCTGAGCTGGCGACCTTACCTCCAGAAGTACGGCTGGCGATGGCTCGGTTGGGGAGACCCAGTTCATTTCGACTACGTAGGCAGAGGTACCCGAGACATTCGCGCCCTAGCAGTGCGGGCATTCCAGCGAGTTTGGAACCGCTATAATATCAATGACCGGATTGCCGAAGATGGTTCCTACGGACCATCAACCGAGAGACGACTAAACAATAGTTTTTCAGAAGGGTTTTCGATCTCGGTACCCTCCAAGAAAGAATCTGAGAAGTCTATACAATTTCGGGTACTGCGCCTAAGCCGACCTTATATGAAAGGAGAAGACGTGCTTGCTATTCAACAAGCCTTGGCCAAAGCAGGCTATAGTCTGGATGTGGATGGTGTCTTTGGACCAGGTAGCCAGGCAGTTGTAAAGCAGTTCCAACAACAAAATGGTTTAGATGCAGATGGAATTGTCGGCCCAGCAACCCGTGCCAAAATGGGACTTTAATTGAACACCATTGACCCTAACCGAATGGTAATGGTCAATGGCAAAAAAATCTATGATTCATTAACAAGTTCCAGAGGTATTCATCATTCCTAAATCATCATTGATGGTTTCATTGATTGTTTCTCCGTAACTGATAATTTAAATGCGAAATGCGTAAGCTATTAGCACGACTTTTTAAAGCAATCTACCGAATTATTTTCCGACCCAAAAATGGTAAACTAAGGAGAAGAAACCAACCCATGGCACGTATTATAATTTCCGCTGGTCATGACCTCAAAGACCCGGGAGTAGTGGCTTTAGGCACAACAGAATCTCGGGAAATGATACTTACCCGTAATGAAATTGTTAAAGAGCTGGAATTACGGGGAGTAGATTGTATTGTTGTTCCTGACTCTCTCAGTCGTCGAGACACGATTCGATGGATCAATGCCAATGCTGTGCCTGGTGACGTAGCCTTGGAAATCCATGGTAATGCCTTTAACGGTTCCCTGCGAGGGGCTCAAGCCTTTTACATCCATGGTAACCATGAAAGGCAGCTAGATGCTCAGA
>NZ_JAAHHS010000039.1 GCF_010692395.1 Moorena sp. SIO3H5 | reverse complement strand
AAACATTGCATATAGTCCTGTATTTATTGCCGAAAAACCAGATTTCCATGGCTATATTCTGGCACCACTTGCTGTTAAGCCAGAATGCCAAGGTAATGGTATCGGGAGTCAACTAGTTGATGCTGGGATTAAGCGATTGCGTAGTATGAATGTGACTATTCTCTTCGTGTATGGTGATCCTAGGTATTATGAACGATTTGGCTTTAAGGCAGAGTTGGCAACACATTTCATTACCCCATATCCATTGGAGTGGCCTTTTGGTTGGCAGGCGCTCTTACTTGAGGAGATAGAGGTGCCAGGTGCTGCTGTTAATATCAAATGCGTAAAGTCTTTAAACAATCCTAAACTATGGTGATAGGTTGCTAGGATTGCTATAACACTTTTATTTATGCTTTAAAATCCTAGTATTATCGTTAGTTTGAGCCATAGATTTGCTAAATTAGGATTTTCCCAATAGATTCCTGATCGCCCGATTACCTGATTACGACCTTACCCGAACAACCGATCACCTGATCTGACTTAATCACTTTTACTTGCGCAAAGCATACACAATTCCCCCCAGCAGCCCCTGAATTATCACGATTCCGTAAGCCAGCCAAGCAAAGGCAATGACTTTCGATATAGCAAAATTGTAGCCGTAAGCTGTAAAAAAGAAGACAAATGCATTCTCACGGATACCAATGCCGTTGATTGATACAGGCAACATTATGATCAAGGAGACTAGGGGAATAATTATAAAGAAACTAAGAAGGGTAACCGGTAAATCCAATGCCTTGGCAATTAGGTAATAATGAGCGATGACACTGATTTGCACCATCAGCGACCACCCCATAGATATAGCCAAGGCATATTTGCGGTTGCCAAAGGCTAGGAAAGCTTTATTAACATTAATTAGCTTATTTTTTATGGGCTGCAAAAATGTTACTATGAAAATCATCGAGATTACAACCATAATTAGAGCGCTACGTAGCATAACCCACAGGTTAAGTAATGGTAACTGGGCGATCAATGTCTGAGAAAAAAACAGCGCCCCGAGGCCTAACAGCATCAAACCTAGTAAACCGAGAAAACGATCCAAAAATACAGTGGCTAGTGCGACTGACTTGCGAGTTCCCAACCGCCAGGCATCATAAACCCTAACAGCATCCCCACTAATGGTGGAGGGCAAAAAATTACTGACGAAAATGCTGACCATATAGGACTTATACAAATAAGGGATGCTAGCTTTAACATTCTGAGCTAAAAGTAGTATCCGCCACCGATGAGCTCTAATGTCGTAACTGGCTAAGTAGACCACAAACGCTGCTATTAACAGATGAATGTTAGCAGAACTCACAGCTAGGAAAATGTCGGGCAGATTTGTCTTGCGCAATGCCCAAGACAATAGCGCTATGGAAACGCCGCATTTAATTATCGTAAGAATTAATTTTTTCCTAGCAGTTAACTTGTCTAAAGCTTGCTGTTGTAGGCGTTTCCATAGCTCTAAGGCTTGCTGGAAAAGGGGTTTCGCTTTTTTGTACCGCCCCTGGCTATAGTACAGTCTTACCAGGTTCAGGTTGTTGAAGCTGGTGGCTACATCTGGGTGTTCAATACCCAGGAGGCGTTTCCTCATCTCTAAGGCTTGCTGGAACAGGGGTTCCGCTTCTTGGTAGCGCCCCTGGCTATAGTACAGTAAAGCCAGGTTGTTGAGGCTGGTGGCCACATCTGGGTGTTCTTCACCCAGTAGCTGTTTCCTCAGGTCTAAAGCTTGCTGGTACAGGGGTTCCGCTTTTTCGTATCGCCCCTGACTCCAGTACAGTAAAGCCAGGTTGTTGAAGCTTTGTGCCACATCTGGATGTTCTTCACCCAGCAGGCGTTGGCTCAGCTCTAAGGCTTGCCGGTACAGGGGTTCCGCTTCTTGGTAGCGCCCCTGGCTATAGTACAGTTCTGCTAGGTTGTTGAGGCTGGTGGCCACATCTCGGTATTGTTCACCCAAGAGGCGTTGCTTCAGGTCTAAGGCTTGCCGGTACAGGGGTTCCGCTTTTTCGTATCGCCCCTGACTGTCATACAGTGCTGCCAAGTTGTTGAGGCTGGTGGCCACAGCTGGGTGGTTTTCACCCAAGCGCTCTCTAACCGTTGATAAGCATTCCTCATACCAAGGCAAAGCTTGTTCGTAAGCCCCTTGACCATAGTAAAAGCGGCCTAAGCCCACAAAAGGCCAGATTAAATCTTCGTCATTTAAGTAATCGTTTTGGTTAGTGGCAACTTCCACCAGGTGAGGGATAGCAGGAGTAATTTCTATAATTTCGGACTGAGTTGGGGTCTCAGGAATATCCTTTGCTATTGCTACGATAGCTGAACAAAAGCCCTGTTTTAGGGTTTCAATATCAGCTAACTGTTCCCCCTTGATACTCAAAAATTCTCTAATCCGTTCGTGAAGTTGGTAAGTGTTATCATCTAACTTCTGGAGGAAATACTTTTGAACTAAGATATCCCGATTAACGACTAAATCAAATTCCAAGCTAGCAGTTGCAGCAACCTGGGATACTAATAACCAGGGAATAGGAGCCAAGGCAAACAAACTCAGCAGAGCAGCCATGGTTTGAGCTGAAGACTCTAACGCATCCCAATTGAGTTCCAGCAGAACATCTTTACCAGAGTCACCTTCTTGAGATTGCTTCTGCTCTAGGAGCAATAAAATTTCTTCTAGCATCATGTATTACCTGGCTCTGAGTATAGCCCTGCCACATGGTATAATTTTAAAGGTATACAGCCAACGAATTGACATATTTCTTTGGCAACCTCTAACTTTTTTTCAACATAGTCTTTCCCTACTAATTTTGCTAATAACTCTAGAGCCTCAGTTTCTGGTAATTCTCCCAAAGGAATTGACGCATAGGGTAACTGTGAACTACGAGTGGTGATTAATACCCTGAATCGAGAACCCATGGGCGGTAAGTAGTCTTTGATTTGCTCGATATCAGTGACATTATCGAAAACCAATAAAACTTTACCTGGTTGCCAGTTTTCCCAACAATAAAGAAGTTGGTAATCAAGGGGTAAGTTTTCAGGAATCTTAAAAGCAGGAAATTTTTTCACCATTGCAAATCCTGAAAGCTGGCTTACAATATCCAATCCATTGAAATACAAGCAACAACAGCCACCGGGATAATCTTCTAATTTGTACCAAGAGTATTGAATTGCTAGTTCTGTCTTGCCTACTCCCCCCTGACCGGTGCGATCAGTAATTGCGACAATATCATTTTCCTGCAATAGCTGATCTAACTCTTCCAGTGGCTCGTATCTATCTACAAAATTGCGTTGAATTATGGGTATATTGTGGGCGATATCAAAGGGATTAGGATGATAATCCTCCCGATCACCATCCCAACTGCGACGATAAAAATAGGTGGGTAGTTGTTGTTTATTTAAACTAGCAAATTGTTGCTTAACCTGTTCAGCAACTACTTCCATATCTGGTAGCCATTCCTGCTGCTTCAAGGCTTTTATTACCGCTTGGGAAAAGTATCCCGTTTTTTCTGAGGAGTTAACTTTGGCTGTCTCCCCTTCTCTCGTAGCCAGTAAGACAAACTGTTGACTGTCTTTCCTGGGTTGACCACTAGGAAACTGTTTCCCTCCCAAATTAGTTGGTCGCCCTTTTGACTCTAAAAGATAATTAGCACAAGCATCGACTATACAAATATGATGGGGAATCCTAAAGGAATCTGACCCCAAAAGCAGTAACAGGGAATGTAAATCTAGATTCTGCCAATTATTTTTACTAGCATCAGCACAAATTAGCCTCCGATTACGCTCTCGAGTAATCAAACCATGGCCTGCCCAAAACATAAACAGTAAATCTCCTATTTTTTGGGACAGGTCATTGGTAATGATATCAACTAGATTATGCTCCGTTGCTGGCTTTGACGTTATCTCAAAGTTATTAACCAGTTCACTATTTTCAGATAACGGAGACAAACAGAGCCTGATATTATCTGTGGGCACGCCTTGTGATAACAACCAATCAGCAAACTTGATGGCATCATGAACGGGACCATTAACATTCCAGTTTGTTGCTTGATAGTTCTCGATACCGACAATTAACCCATAGGTTTTTTCTGGCTTAGCAGTAATAGTCATGGTAACCTCGGGATAATTGCTTTCCAGGTAGCAGGGTTTGTCCAATAAGCACTATGAGCTTGGGGAAAGGGTTGTTTACTGTCCACCAAAACATCCTGGACTTTATTAGGGAATAGAGTAGCGCCAATGTAACTAAGGAAATCGCGTAAATCATAAATATTCAACCACTCCGGAAAAAAGTCTGGCAGAGGCTGACCAAATTCTAGGCTATATAAGGCATTAATTTCGTATAAAAACGGGGCTTGAGAACCCACTGTAATTAATACTGTCACCTGTGCCATTGGTTGAGTCACCAGTAAATCAACACAAGCAATCCCTCCTAGACTATGAGCTAATATAACAACTGGTGGTTCAGCGTCTTCTATGGTTTTCTGGATAAAATCACGTATTTGCTGACCCCGACTTTGATAAAGTATAATGTCACCAGGTGTAGGAGTATTTGCTTCAGTAATTGCACCCCTTTTATTCCTCACCAAAGCTGTAGCTGGACTTGCCAATAAGGAAAGTGGTTTCTGGAGCCAGTCACCCAATCCCAAGTCTTCCTCCTTACCCAAAGCATTACTGAGTGATTTCACGAGTTGATCACGCAATTCCGGATTAGGAAGTATTATAGGATTCTGACCGTTCTGCTGACAGTCAAAAATTGCCTGAGCAATAATTGCTCTTGCGATAGTATCATAAAAGTCACTATCTGAATCAGAGACTTGGTTTAATACTTCTTGATAAACAGCACTACTGGTAACATGGCGTCGTGCCTGATCAAACCCCTCTGCTATGCCAGCTGCTTGTAATTTTTCTTGCAATTCTCCACTAGGAGTCAAAGCCAGTAACCGGTCATGTAATTGATCACCAGGTTGTTCTCCAAAGGGATTACTATCAGCATTAGCGCTAGGTTGTAAAGACAACAATCCTAATTCATAAAGGGGATTGCGATATAACTGCTGCCAGAGAATAATATTTGACTCTTCTTCCTCTCCCTGATCCAGAGCTAAAGTAGCATCATACAACGGTATCGATGCCCCTTCAGCATTGAGCTTACTCCCAAATTGCTCACCCCAAAAGCAAGGAATAACGGTAATGTCTGGACGTTGTTCAGTGACACAACCCTCAACTATCTTAAAGGTTTGCTCATAGGCAGGTTGCCTAACCCCTGTGCCATGGACAAATACGATAGTTGTCATAGTTTAGAAGTATGGAAGATAGTTGATCAATAGGTTTTATCTATTTTACCCATAAAACTAGATATCTAGTTCAGTAACTTTACTTCTGTTAACCAAATCTTGTTTTAGGAGCCTCAATAATTACCCCATGGTTCCAACAGCTAGTTAGGCTTCAGCTGATCTAGCTTTTATAAATGAAATGTAAACGTAGTAGGTCTTTTATTATTGTCCAATAAAACCCCGAATATATTGGCTATATTGACTTTTGTATTTTGCTTTTAGACTTTTTATTTAACAATTTTGTTTACAACTCAAATATAAACCTTCTACATACCAATAAAAAAAATAGGTCAAGAATTGTAGTTAACTGCAATTCTTGACCGAACTCTATGTTGTAAACCATCATAAGTACAGCTTAGCTGCACTCAAATGTAAATCACTACTAATCAACGAATACATTATTATCGAGTTAGTCCGCAACTCCTCGAAAGCAAGAACATCCCAACTCAGTTTAGGTCATACCCCTCCACAAAATAACCTCTGCAATTCCTGACCGCCAGGGCGGCAAACCCTGGCAAAACCCTATCCTAGTCTAGGTATAAATACCGAATCAAGGTGCTCATAACTTCACCAGGATTTTCCGTAGGCTCGGGAGTGCTCCACTCCTCGGGATAGGCGTATTTAAGGGCATAAATGGCATAAATAGTATGCCGAACTTGTTTAGGAGAACCAATCAAGATGTGCTTGACTTTTTTACCTTTGCGACCTTGATTGTCAGGGTTTTGATTGTCATCGGAGTTGGGGTTAATGTTTTGATTCATTACCAGTTATTAGTGTAAATGATTTACATTATTAATATATAAATAAATTAATCAAATGTCAAGGGGTTTAGGAATTTTTTTTGTTACGAAATATGGAGATTGTGGAAAGGGTGGGGAGTGTAATAAATGTGGAAATTATCAGATGTCAACTATTTGTATTTTGTTGAATTTTTTGATAATATAAATTCTGTTATGATCAGTTATGTAGGGTGCGTTAAGGACGGATTTGCCCTGATGTTATCCATAGTCAGTGTTGGACATTCCGTCCCGTAACGCACCACTTACTATATTTTTTTAAAGCTTGTAAACTGATGTTTATAGCGGCTTTTAGTCTAATCAGGTAAAGAGGATTGTTTCCCTATTGCCTATTGCCTATTGCCTATTGCCTATTGCCTATTGCCTATTGCCTATTGCCTACTCCGCTGTATGGGATGATATTAATAGCTTTGTGGAATGGGCATCTTGCCCGTTACAACTCTTATCATTATCGGGGAGAAGAATTAATGGATAGCAAAAAATACGCCCCAGCAACCCAGCGCAACCGGGAACCAATTTTAAACGTACTTTTAGAGATACTACCAGCGACTGGCACAATTTTAGAAATTGCTAGCGGTACCGGAGAACACGCTATCTATTTTGCACAACAGTTAAACCCTCGAAAATGGATTCCTTCGGATATTGATGCTTCCCTCCGTGAAAGTATCATCGCCTGGGCTAAAGATTCTCCTAGCGACAACCTCCATCAACCCCTTGATATTGATGTCAGTCAGCCAGTTTGGAAAGTAGAAACGGAAGTATTATCAGAAATACCAGATATTGTAGCGATGGTGAACATTAATATGATTCACATTTCACCCTGGTCTACTTGTTTAGGATTAATGGCAGGTGCTGGTCGTATCCTTTCATCAGGAGATATTCTATATTTATACGGTCCCTACAAACAAGGTAATAAACATACTGCACTTTCTAATGCTGATTTTGACTCCTATTTACGAGAACAAAACCCAGAATGGGGAGTACGTAATTTAGAAGATGTTGTAGAGGTTGCTAATACTCATAATCTCATCCTTAAAAAAACTTATCAAATGCCAGCTAATAATCTTTCGGTAGTTTTTAAACATATGTAAGTAGTCAGTGGTCAGCGGTCAGCGGTCAGCAATTATTTGCTCCTATAAACATTACCCTTGGAGATAGTGCTACGCGCAAGGGCAAAAGGCAAAAGGCAAAAGGCAAAAGGCAAAAGGCAAAAGAGAATAAAAATCATCGTAGGGTGGGCAGTGCATAAAACCAATTTCCAAGGTTACCATCGGTATGATACTTACTGCCCACCCTACATAAACTGAAATAATTGAAAATGACTATAATAAAATTAAGCATTTAAACCGAATAATTATATGATTACAGTTACACGAGAAGAAATTAAGCAATTTCGGGATCAATTGGCAAATTATCCAGAGGCTTTGGCTGCCCTGAATGAGATAGAAGAAGAGGAAGGAGATTTGGAGTATGCGACTGAAATTATAGCTTCGGAAGCCGGAATAGAGAGAATAGATATACAAGAGAGTTGGTTGCAAAATTTAGCTAGGCGGTGTCGCCATATAATTTGTCAAGATGAATTTAGAGACGATCGACTCGCTGGAGTAACTACTGCGTTGGTTGCATCTCTAGCTGCATCTGGTAATTTGCCCCTGGCATTGGCGACTCCAGTAGCTATTTATATAGTTAAGATTGGAGTCAAAAGTTTCTGCAATGAAGAGGAAACAATAAACCCTAAAGATTATCCATTCGTACAAGAATTAATCCCAGATAATAAAGGTAATATCGAGAAAGTATTAATTGATTTTCAGGACTATAAACGTTTAATTGAAAGCTTTGAAGATGAAGGACTATATCGTGCTATGATGGAAGTTAAAGATGAAACCCCCTTAAGTTTGGAAGAAGCATTAGCAGAACTCGACAAAGAATGAAAACTGAATATCTTCCAACCTTGTCTTGATGCAGTCGCTCATGGGGGAAACCCCCAAGACCGCGCTGCATCGCTTATTAAAGATCTTAAATCTCTGAAAAGCACCCCCGTTTATAGGACGATTAAAAAGTTTACCTTTCAGGATATTCTATCCTATCAAAATCTTAGGGATATCAAAAACATCAAAAAATTAAAAGGAGAAGATAATGCCTATCGAATTCGTTTAGGGGATTATAGAATTGGTTTTTTCCTCAAAGGCGATACTATCATATTCTCCCGTGTTCTCCATAGACGAGAATTTTATCGTTATTTTCCTTAAAGCAATAAAAAATTATATATCAAGCGATCGCTAAAATTTAGGGTGAGTGGGCAGAATCGTAGGGTGGGCAGTGCCTAATATAAATTTCAAAGCTTGTAGTCGCTATGATAAGCACTGCCCACCAACAGGTAAATAAAATTAATCCTATGGTGGGCAGTGCATAAAACCAATTTCAAAGCTTACCATCGGTATGATACTTACTGCCCACCCTACATCAACTACTCCCTACTCCCTACTCCCTACTCCCTACTCCCTAATGATCAAAATTGCTCAGGATCGATATTAATATAGATATCCTTCAACTCAGAATAGACATCCAACGCTTCTGTGCCTGGTTCACGGGTACCATTACCAGATTGCTTGAGTCCACCAAAGGGCATATGGGGTTCACTGCCATAGGTACCGGCATTCACTACAGCTACCCCAGTTTGGACTTTCTCACAAAACCGTACTGCACGGTGGATGTTGCGAGTGTGAATCGAAGCAGTTAAGCCATAGGGGGAATCGTTGGCAAGAGCAAGAGCTTCCTTAAAGTCTTTGACCCGATAGAGACTAGCAATCGGACCAAATAATTCACATTGAGAAATTTCCGCGTGGGGGTCTACATTCTCTAGCAGGGTCGGAGCCATATAGAAACCAGTAGCATGGTCAGGGTCCCTTAAGCGATCGCCTCCCACCAGCACCGTTGCTCCTGCTTCTTGTGCCTGTTTCACCGCTGCAATCATGTTGGTCAACTGTTGCTCATTAATCACTGGACCGAGGTCATCCTGGTCAGTAGAACCTAATTTTAATTCCTTAGTTTTCTCCACTAATTGGTCACGGAATTGATCATAGATGCTGTCAAAGACAATGATTCGACTAGCAGAAGCACAACGTTGACCAGCATTACTGAACACTGAGAGTAAGGTCCACTTGATGGCATTGTTCAAATCCGCATCATCACACACGACCAAGGGATTCTTACCCCCCAACTCCAGGGATACCCTGCCAAAGCGCTCCCCAGCTACCCGTTGCACAATTCGTCCTACTTCTGTGGAGCCGGTAAAGCTAACCACAGCCACATCATTATGAGCAACCAAGGGAGCTCCAGCTTCTTCACCATATCCCTGAATAATATTGAGCACACCAGGGGGTAACCCAGCCTCTTGAGCAATTTGTCCAACTATCCAAGCCGTGGCGGGAGTGTCTTCTGCTACTTTTAATACCGCGCTATTGCCACAAACCAGGGCTGGAAAGACTTTCCAGGCTACATTAGCAATGGGAGTATTGGCCGCAATAATTAATCCAGCGACTCCCAGAGGTTGACGCACAGTCATGGCATATTTATTAACCACACCGCTGGTAGTGGTGCGACCATACAACCGTTGTCCTTCACTGGCGTAGAATAATCCTAATGCGATCGCACCGCCAGTTTCTCCATAAGCTGAACCATAGGACTTACCCGTTTCTGCTGCTACAATCCTGGCAATCTCTTCCTGACGGGCTTTCATACCCAGGACAATCTCGTGTAATATATTTCCCCGTTGTACCGGAGGAGTATCAGCCCAAGCCGGTTGAGCCTGTTTAGCTGACCTTACCGCTTGTTCAATATCTGCTGCTCTTGAGCGAGCCACCTGACATAGCACTTGACCATTGGTGGGGTCTAGATTATCAAACCATTCTCCTGCCACTGCTGTTACTTGTTGACCATCAATCCAGTTCAAGACTTGGCTCGGTAAATAGTCTTGTGCCATTATTTTTACCCCCTTGGAAGTATCTCATGGTCAGTAATCATACCAAGAGAAGTTCAAACTATAGCAATCAAGATAGGGAACAGGGAATAGGGAACAGGGAACAGGGAACAGGGAACAGGGAGTAGAGAAAAGTAATAATATTTGTTTTTTTCAGTACTGAAATTGATTGTTATCACTTCCGACATTAAGTTTTTTTTAATGGTACAAGTTCTCAGCAATCCTAATTTATAGGTTAACAATACTGGTTAGAGGGTGCATCTCATTTTTGCCGTTTGGGTGGTGCGTTACGGGACGGACTGTCCTAACACTGACTACCGAGAAAATAAGGGCTCACCCGTCCCTGAAGCACCACTAGCAACTACTGATATACACAAAAAAAATTCCCTGTTCCCTGTTCCCTGTTCCCTGTTCCCTGTTCCCTGTTCCCTACTCCCTACTCCCTACTCCCTACTCCCTATTCCCTATTCCATCTATTGAGCTCCCAAAAGATATTGGTCTATCATTAAAGTATTATCGTTAACCAAGTGAGCATGGAGTGGTTTTCTAACCCACCCGAACCAGGGAAAATTGATGGCAAAGGGCGATATATATTGTAGTATAATCACAAACCTGGGGTTTTTTCCTGGTCGGCTACCGAAATGGAAACATCTGGATGTATCGGCAAATATCATTGTCCCGGACGCACCAGTTATGGAATAGAAATGTTGCGGATCAATGAAGCGACTGACCCACTCATCCGTTAGTCTTCCCCCTTGATAGGATCGGTAGATTTTTTCGGATTCTTGTGCTGGGATTAGGGTCAGAGGGCCAGACTCTTCTGTCACATCCTCTACATAAATATATAGCTTGATTTGCCTAACGCCTTCCGGGTCTAAATGAAAAAATTGAGCTCCTCCTTCATAGAGTTTTTTATTTGGCGAGTAGAGTAACTTCACACCATTGATAATTGGTAAAATCCCAAGGTATTTTGTTACGATACTTACTAAGGTTCGATCACAAGCTAGTTTTACTAAAGACTCCGTAAGTTTAGACTTATCTGGATGGAGCCCTCTCAGGTATTCTTCTTTTCCGTCACCTTTTTTGGTAAAAATAGATTGATCAACAGTAGCGATATAGTCCCGACATGCTCCAATCACTTGGCTAACTGGATCAAACTTTTTGGGAAACCACACTAAAAATCCATCTTTTTTAGAGATACTAGGTAATTTACCTTGACAATTAATAACGCTAATTCCTAAATCTTTGCGAATACTATAAGTAGGAAAGTTGAAAAATTTACTAATTGTTTCGTAACCGTTGCGTTTGCGGTAGGGATAGTTAAAGTGCTTCTGGTTTTTAATAAACAGTTTAGTGATCAAAGGGTGCATCTCAACGTTGTAACTCTATAACTCAGCGATGCAGCGCCGACCTGAGCAGGTTTCCTCCCTCAGCGACTGCATTAAGACTGTAAGATGCACCAGTTTAGTCTACCAAACGGTAAAACCGCCATCGACTCGGAGTTCGGTACCTGTGACATAGGCAGAGGCATCGGATGCCAGAAACACTAATGGGCCAAGTAAATCCTCAAACTCCGCCATCCGTCCTAGAGGAACGCGATCGCAAAATTTCCGTTTAAATTCCTCATCCTGTCCACCCAATACTCCCCCCGGAGAAAGGGCATTAACCCGGACACCAAAGGGTCCCCAGTGGGTAGCAAAGTACCGGGTTAAATTCACCAGTGCTGCCTTCGATGCCCCATAGGCAGGGGGTTTAAGAAAAGGAGGGTCGCACTCCAGATGCTCATAAAACCGGGCATCGGGAGATACGCTCCCATACAACGAACCGATATTAATGATTGAACCTCGTCTAGCTTCCACCATTGGGCTACCGAAGACTTGGGTCACCTGGAATGCGCCCAAGACATTCACCTCAAACACCTTGCGGCAAATCTCTAGGGGAATATCTTCCAAGCTGTAGGTTTTCACTGGGCCAGGAGGTTGGTCAATCCCAGCATTGTTGACAATCACGGCAGGAATGCCAATGTCGCTCAGGATGCGATCGCGAATTGCGGTCATGGCAGTGCGATCGCATATATCACCCCGCTCCAAAAACAAACGAGTCTTGGGATAATGCCCTTGAAGTGTCTCAAAGGAGCTTGGCACCTGAGCCAATGGTAGGTCTATCCCCACAACCGTTGCGCCAGCATCCAATAATGCCCGACTCCAAACGGGTCCAAGTTTACCTAAGACTCCAGTAACAATAGCAATTTTGCCAGAGAGGTCAAAATAATTCACGAAGCCAACAATACCCTACACAGCAACCTGTTCAACATTTTCCACCAACCCAGCCAAGGTAATTGACTCATCCACCCTTAGGGGTTTGGTTAAGACTTTACCAATCACATTGTCCAATTCATAGGGGGGCAAACCATCCCCTGGGGATTTCATCGCGATATCCTCTGCCCTTAAAACATGTCCTACAGGTAAATTATCCGCAGCCACCAGTTTTTTACCCATCTTCAAGTAAGCAGGACGTTCATTCAGGTGTATCTTTTTCACCCCATCCCCAAAAGCTTGGCGAGTGCGTCTGAGGTCTCTGACCATCTTGCGCAACCCTGTCGGTTCTAACGAGAAAGCATGGTCTGTTCCTTTCATCGCCCGGTTCAGGGTAAAGTGTTTCTCAATCACACGAGCCCCAAGAACATAAGCCGCCACTGCCATCGCGATACCGTTGTCATGGCTAGATAGACCAATCACAATATCATCGAACAGTTCCCGATAGGTCTCGATCACCTTCAGGTTAAGTTCTTCAAAGTCCGCTGGATAGCTTGCCGTACATTGGAGGATACACAGCTGGGGGTTAATCGGCATAATCGCATCGTAAACCCGTTGCACATCCTCTAACGTAGCTGCACCAGTGCTAATGATCATCGGCTTCTGGAATTGGGCAACATGTTTAATTAGGGGCAAGCTCTTAAGGTCTCCAGAAGCGATCTTATAGGCTGGCATATCCAACTCACCCAAAAAGTCCGCACTCGGAATATCAAAAGCAGTAGAGAAAAACGTAATCCCTACTTCTTCAGCATACTTTTTCAGTTCCTGATATTCGTAAGCACCAAATTCTAGAAACTCCCGATGCTCACCATAGGTCAAACCAAAACTATTTTCATGGTCATAAGGTCTGTCAAAAGCAGCTTTCGTGTAAAGGGCACGATTGTCTCGTTTTTGTAGTTTTACAGCATTCGCTCCGCATTCCTTAGCAATCCGGAACATTTCTTTACACTTTTCCAAGCTACCTTGATGGTTATTCCCAATTTCAGCAATTACAAAGCAATCGCTATCGTCATTAATTTCAAAACCATTAATAGTCAGTCTTCGGGACATTTTACACTCCTACAACCAATAAATTCCTATCGGTTTTTCACCACTGACCAATGGTTTACCATTAATTACCTGAGATTTCAATACGTATTTATCTTTTTCTCAGCATTTAGCCGTCAGCCGTCAGCCGTCAGCGGTCAGCCGTCAGCCGTCAGCCGTCAGCAGCAAAAGCTTTTGCCTCTTGCCTTTTGCCTCTTGCCTTTTGCCTTTTGCCTTGCCCGTAGCCCTATAACTGATAGCTGACCGCTGATAACTGATAGCTTTTACGATAACGGCTCCACTTGAAATGATCTCGGTCGTAGATATCCTGGACAATGTTGAATTAAGTGATAACTTTTACCTTGGGTAGTCATCGGATCGGTGATACTAATATACCGACTGGTCATGATATTGTGCCAATCCCGAGGGATGAGATTCCAGAAGATCGGTTGGTCGGAATTGTAGTGTTGATCAAACCCGATCCCTTTACGAAACAATGCCCAAAGATACTTTTTCAGTTCCCAGAACCAACCCCCTTTCGCATACTTTGAGTACCTTTCCGCATAAAGGGCTTTATACTGCTTTTGCCTCTCCATCATTTGGGCATATTCTGGAGAATTAGGATCCGAACTCCAATTGCGGTAATGATGAATAGCAATTTTTTTAGTATAAACGATATCATGCCCTGAATATAAAACTTTCGTGGTCAAATCCGGATCAATCCCATAATCTCGAAATACTTCACAGAATCCACCCACCTGTTTTAATACCGAAGTTCTCAGCACACCTTGGTTAACATTTAATACACCAATTACTGAGACCCCACCAATGTAGGGAGCACTCACGAAGGGTCCTTGTTTATCCCTTACTTTCAGGGCTACCATCCCGATCTTCCGCTTTTCCTCAAGTATTTTTACCGCCGTATCCAGACCATGGTTCACGATTACATTATCATCACTTACCCAACACACATAGGGAGTATCTATAAGTCTGAACACATCATTATAGGCTTTAGCTTGACCAAGCTTTTCGCCCACCAAAATCGGAATCACCTGTGGATTGGAGGATGCGATCGCATTTAAATACTCAATAGTGCCATCATCAGACCCCGCATCAGTTACATAAATTTTTGTAGGGGTTGATGTTTGTTCAAGAATACTAGTAATACATTGCTTCAGAAGACTCAATCGATTATAGGTACCAACAACAACAGAAAGTTTCATGGTTCCTTCACTCCTCACCTTCACTCTTAAAAATTAACGTAAGCATTCAGCATTCAGCATATGCGCTACGCGCACGCGTGCGCGTTCAGCGGTCAGTGGTCAGCGGTCGGCGGTCACTTTTGTGGCACAGGCTTCCAGCCTGTGACTTAACTCAGATTAAACCAATGCTTACCTGTTTTATTAAAAAGCATCTCAAGTAGCACCATCTGTAGCACATAAGCTAATAGCTGATAACTGATAACTGATAGTTTGCATAACCTTAACGGACATACAAACAATGGCAGAATAATGGCTGTCCAGACTTGATAGAATTAATCTGATTTTTAATTCCCGCAAATCGGTAACCTAACTCTACCAAACAGTCATGTACCTCTTCAAATAATGGTTGTTCCTTATACAGGGGGACAAATGACATTTCTACCAGAACACATCGCCCTAGGCAAAATAGCTTTTTACCTCCCTTTATTACCTTATCTTCAACCCCTTGGACATCAATTTTTATAAAAATATCTTGCTCAAATTTATCAGACTCTAATTCTGACTGTAATAGGTCATCCAGGGAGCAAACCTTTACTTTTATTTCACTTTCTCCTGATGTCTGTGGGAATTCATTCTTACATAGTTCGCTTATGCGTAACATCGAAGAAGCTGGCCCGTAAGAATTCTCATAAAATAACTCTTCTCCTTCATAATCCGACAAAGCCACATTAAAAATTTTTAGATTAGGAATTTTAGCCGCTTTTCCTTCTAAATCTGATATATAAGATGGCAATGGTTCAAATACATAGGTCTGTTTAGCATTGAAGTAACAAGCTAAAAATTCCGCGAAATCACCATTATTTGAGCCAATATCAATCACCGTCTTAATCGAATAATTTTCACGAACCCATCGCCATAGCTCCCGGCCTGGGTCTGGACTCGCTTCCACAATTTGTTTGTAGTCTGAAAGCCTTAGCAACTTTAAATTCATCGACGCTAACAGACTATTTACCAACCGACTAACTTTCTGTTTCACCGAAGCCATTTACTTAATTACTCCTAGACAAGTTAATAAACTAAGTCCATAAACTGGTCTGCTGTTCTAGTTTTGTCCTCATATAACCTAGTTACTCGTCTCCGGAGATCCCGCTTATATCGATGATAATAAATTCCTTCCCATCGCTTCAAGTAAGCCTCTCGATCATGGTCTAAAACAGCATTGTTAGTCTGGCGAACCGCTTCATTTCGATCATAATAATGTTCAACATAAGCCCCTGGACAATCTACAATCTCATAATTAAGCTGCCACATCTTTAAACAGAGGTCACCATCAGCTTTATAAAAGACATATCGCTCTTCATCGGCCCAGTCAACTGCTGCTAGGGCTTCTTTTAAGTACATACCATGATTCACAAACAGCTTGCCACCAAGGGTATGTTGTACATAGTACTCTTTATCCTCTGGCCAATTCCTAAAATAGAAAGCTACTCCCCCTATTTTTACGCCAGCTTTGTCCACCTCTTCAAACTTATCCAGCCCTAAATTAACCGCATTCGGTAATAGCAGACAATCATCACTGATCATCAAAATGTATTTTCCTTTAGCGGATTTAAAGCCAAGATTCATAAAATACCCCCAACTGCGACGCTTGAGTGGCTTTCCTTGGAATTCCCCTCGGTTATGTTGGATGATAGTAATAATATCTTTCTGCTGAATTAGCCATTCTAAAGATCCATCCGTTGACCCCCCGTCAATCACAATGATTTCATAGGGGACACGAATCTGATTATCTCGAACACTTTGAATCGCTTTTTCCAGTAAAGGTCTACGGTTATAACTCCCAATCACCACCGAGACCATGCACCTTTTATCAGAGCTAATTACCGGTTTAGCTAAAGACTGTAATATCTTAAAATTACTCAATTCTCCAGGATTAGCTAGTCCTGGATTAGCTAGTCCTGGATTAGCTAGTTGAGTAGGATACTGAGTCAATGAGCTGTGATAAAAATTTTTGACTTGACGAAAAGGTTTAGCCAGAATTCTGATATAGTTCATAATACACTCCTGAACACACCTGTATAGAGCCATCACCAAGCCATTTAGCTTAACTTGATTTGGCCGTTATAGTGGCACCCTCGGGGATAATGATATCAAACTATCCCATTATTTATGTTATAATAGCAAGTCATTATAGATATATAACTCTAAAAATTTTTAGTGCTAGTGGTGCTAGTGGTGCTAGTGGTGCTTTAGGGTGCGTTAGGGGCGCGCCTTGCCATCATATTCAACTTCATAGCCAGTAACCCCGTAACGCACCACCCAAGGACTTGCCCTGATTTTCCACCTCTTCACCAGTTGGGAGAGTCCGCCCGAAAATATTGATAACGGGCAAGATGCCCGTTCCACAGATGCCGGGAATTGTAACGGGCAAGATGCCCGTTCCACCAACATCCCCATTCCACGGCTGATGCCCGTTCCACCGACATCCCCATTCCACGGCTGATGCCCGTTCCACAGATGCCGGGAATTGTAACGGGCAAGATGCCCGTTCCACCGACATCCCCATTCCACGGCTGATGCCCGTTCCACAGATGCCGGGAATTGTAACGGGCAAGATGCCCGTTCCACCAACATCCCCATTCCACGGCTGATGCCCGTTCCACCAACATCTCCATTTCAGCAAGATGCCCGTTCCAGGAATCTAGACCCGATCAATTCCCAATCGTTCCGCTGGATAGATAAAAGGAGAACCAGACAAGATTCCATCACAGATAATATCCAAACCCGGATCTGCACCAGGAAGTAATTGCTCTAGGCTAGTAATATTGAGCTTAATGTAAGGATTTTCCGATAGCGGTTCCGTAAACTGTAGGGGAATCATCCGTCTGAAAAAGAAATGGTAAGCGTACATTCTCGCCCGTTTAAGGGCATTGTCATCCAACCGTTCACCAAGGGGTAGCTGATCCAAGCACTGGAAATACTCCTGTGCTGTTGAAGGATCCATAGTGATGCCCTTATCTCGGATCCAAGCTTCACCACCAACGATCACCGGAATCCCTACACTGGTCAACTCTACTCCAGTTTTTGTCCCATAAATAATTACCGAATCGCACTGCTCCATAGCTGCGTAGGTACTCACAGGACTTTCTGGAGGAATGATGAAAACATTCTTAGGCAATTGAGGCCAGACCTTCTTGATTTCTGGCAACAAGGGTTGGCGAGAAGGCAACGTTCCCCGAATCTCTGCTGGATGAATCCGAATCAGCAGTTGTAAGTCAGGACGTTTAGCAAAATACTCAATAGTTTGGAGTACCCACCTCAGCATATTGGGAAAAGCATTAGCCCGATAGTGCAACTGGGCATCCCACATTACATTAGTGAGCATCCCAATCACCGGCTTGTTCAGGTCAAGCCCCATCTCCTCAGCATTTCGGCTAAATTCTTCATCAGGTTTTTCATGAAACCAAATCCAATCCCGAGTGCCCTGCCATCGACTTTTCAAATACTGTAGGATGTCATCTGTCATTGCCTGAGTCCAAGGCATGGTTTCCCAGGCATGGAGAGGCTCACTGAGCATAGTGTGATGATAAGTGTCTCCGTGGCTAAAAATAAAACAACGCTTGCGGTAGGCAATAGTCCAGTTAACCACCCGCACTTGGCGTGAGCGACACACCTCACCAATGATGCCATGAGGTAAGTAGATGCCATGATTGAAGCAAGCAGCCTTAAAATTATACTTAGACAGTAGCTTACTGATAGCATACGCAGTCAGCAAAGCCCCTTCAAAATACCGACGCACCACGATTTCACTGTTGGGTTCATTATCTAGATTCCCACTAGTAAAATAGCGCAACGCCCCAGCATAGGCGTGTTCACCGATATTCCAGTTGCCCAAGCAATAGTTTTCAATCTCTGATAGGGGCACGTGGGCTGCGATCTGTTTTGCCTCTAGCCTGTCGAGCCCGCTGAGCAGTTCACTGAATACATGGTTAGTCAAATGCAACGGTTGATAAAGATAACGACCGGTTGCGAAACACTTTTGGCACTTGATCCTTTCTAGATCATAGTTTTCAATCCTTTCTTGAGGTGTATCCAGTTTTTGAAGATTAAGGCAGGCAGGCAGAGAATGGTCACACAGCAGAGTATGAACCTCTGCTCCTCTGAGAGTAAGGGCTACTGCTAGTAGGCTTTCTGGTAGTGACAGTGGCGCTGACCCCCCTACGGTAGTTGCCATTAGCACCATTGGTCCGAAGTGAGACCGTCCCTTGGCTTCTCTCCAGAGGGAGGGGTTAGTATCGATAATAGCTCGCCAATCTAACAAGTTACTTTGGCCTAGTTGCCAAGAAAGCAAGGGACTTGGCTCTAGTTCGTCAGCACTACTCACAGGCATATAATCAAGTCAGATACTTACTTTTGAAGGGATTATAGCAACTTCCTACTCGACAAATTTCCCTAAACTATGATAATAATATACAGACCGAAACAGGACGGTTGTGCGATCGCGCCCTAACCAAGAGTGCGGGGTTGGAACACGACAGGGCGAATTTCTTCGCAGTATATGTTATGGTTCTAAAAATGCGCATTTACGAACCAGTGGGGAGGCTAACTTGAATCCCTATATATTCGGTTGTATATATTCGATTCGGTTCTATATCTTCGGTGTATAAATTATGACCTTATCCCTCAAGGCTAACACCGCACGGTCGCAATTCCAGCGCTATTGGGAGTTGCTGTCTATATTAACAGAGCGAAATCTGAAGGGACGTTATCGAGGATCGCTTCTGGGAGTATATTGGTCTTTGTTAAATCCTTTGATTATGACAGGACTATATACAGCAATTTTTGGTGCTACCTTTGCCTCCTATTATGACAACTCAACCATTAACTATATTCTGGCAGCTTTTACTGGGTTGCTTGTCACTAACTTTTTCTCCGCTTCAACCAACCAAGCATTAGTCAGTATAGTTGGTAATGGTGCCCTGTTGAATAAAGTTCGCTTACCAATCAGTGTCTTTCCAGTTTCAACCATTGCTGCTAACGTGTTTCAGTTATCTGTTGGCAGTTTTCCTCTCCTAGCTATTGTCACGTTGCTTACTTCAAAAAGTGTAGTCAATTTGCTAGCGTTGAGTCTTCCGTTAATCGCTTTAATTTTGGTTAGTATCGGCATCGGTTTTCTCGTCAGTGTTCTCTATGTGTTCTTTAGGGATTTACCTTATTTCTACGAACTAGTATGCTTTGTGATCTGGATTAGCTCTCCAGTATTTTATCCAGCAGCAATTGTTCCAGAGTCGGTTAGACCATTTTTGTTTTTAAATCCCTTATTGCCGATTATCGAAAGCATACGACAGATTTCTTTGTCAGGAGCTTTGCCAGATGTAGGGTTGATTGGACACGCATGCCTAAGTGCCATAGTAATTATCGCCTTAGGCTGGACTTGCTTTCGAATTTGGCAGCCGCACTTCATGGATTTGTTGTAGATGACACAAGAAGTTATTAGACTCGATCGGGTTTCATTGTGGCGAAGAACCCAAGAAGAGTTTTCCTATGACCTCAAGAAAACCATACTATCGTTTGTGGAGGGAAAATACCGCAAACCATCCAAGAATTTAGTCCTTGATGACATTCATCTAGCAGTAAAAGCTGGGGAAAAAATCGGTATCATTGGACCCAATGGTTCAGGAAAATCAACCCTGCTTAAAGTTATCTGTGGAATCTTACAGCCGACCGGGGGTCAGGTATGGATCAGAGGTGAAATCGCTCCGATGATTGAGCTAGGAGCTGGATTCGATCCCGAACTATCCGTAGTGGATAACATCAAACTCTATGGCGTAATGCTAGGTTTCTCTAAACAAGAGATGAAACAGAGAACCCCATCGATTTTGGAGTTTGCTGAGCTAGAAGACTACAAGTTGATGCCAGTCAAGGGATTATCCTCAGGGATGTCAGCGCGGCTAGGCTTTGCCATTGCCACTGATGTACAGCCAGATATCTTAATTTTGGATGAAGTGTTATCCGTAGGGGATCAAAGTTTTAGAATTAAGTGCCAGCGACGCATGGAAAGATTTTGGGAAGCTCATGCCACTGTTTTAGTGGTCTCCCATGATTTATCCTTTGTGCGCCATTACTGCAAGCGAGTGATTTGGTTAGACAAAGGCAGAATCAAGTTAGCGGGAGAGAGCAATGAGGTAGTTGATTCCTACTTAGATAGTGTCAAGGAAGTGATTTAACCTTAAAAAAAGTTAAAAATTTTAAACAAAAGTTAAAAGCTCAAGGTAAATGAAAGATGTTAATCTGAGCAGTTGGAATATAGTTAAACCCTATAGTTCAACCTATAGTTCAACCTATACTTAAACCAGTATGATCACTTTAATAGTGATAATTCCGAGGAGGAAGTGTGAGGATTTCAATTATCACTGTATGTAAAAATGCTGAGCGGTTTATAGAGCGAGCGATCAAGAGTGTCGTCTCTCAGACCTATGAGGATATAGAGTACATTATTATTGATGGCAACTCCCAAGACAAAACTAAGGAGATTGCTCATAAATATAGCGATAAGATTAGCCGATTTATTAGCGAACCTGATGGCGGTATCTACGAAGCCATGAATAAGGGAATTAGGTACTCCTCTGGTGAGTTTATTGGTTTTATTAACTCAGATGACTATTATTTTGATGATAAAGTTATCGAAAATACCGTTAACTTCCTGTTAGCAAATCCCTCCTGTGATTTTGTGTATGGAGACCTAGAGGTTAGAGAGCAATCTGGGTCTACCATTTTAGTCAAGCCTCCCATGCCTGAAGAGGTAGCTGATGAACTGATCTGTGGATGTTTGCCTCACCAAGCCAGCTTCTCCAGAGCTAACTTATTTTTCTCTAAGATAGGGCTTTTCAATGAACGCTACAGAATATCATCGGATTATGAATGGTTTCTGAGGCTAATCCAGAATGAAACTGTGAAATTGTGTTACTATCCTCGGAAAATGACATCCTATTATGCAGGAGGCATTTCTAGTCAGTTAAGACTATCCTTACCTGAATCCTATAGTATTCAGAACCAATGCCCAATGTATCAAGATCCGTACTGGTTGAACAGAAGAATCCTCAAATATCAGGAATTCGTCATTAACCTGAGAGAATGGCTTCAAAATTCTGAAAGTGGTAAAAATGCACTCAATATAAACTATACAGCCCTTGAAAACAAATATCAGGCCGTTGAAACGGAATACAATGCCCTTAAGCTCGAATTAGAGCAAGCCCGGGCAAAAATTGCTGAAATTGCGAAAATTGTAGAGAAGGAAACCGGTATAAATCAGAATGGACAAAGTGCTAATATCAAACTAAACTTGACAAATTTGGAACAAGTCTGATGAGGATAACACCTTAGACTAATGCCTGAGACTAACAGGTGATAAAAACTATAGGGTACTTATAATGAATTGTGATAATTATTATTCTCTGTTCCCTATTTATTTATTATTCCCTGTCACCTATTCCATTTTATATAACAAGTTATAAGTTAACTCTTGCTAAATTGATTATTGCCAACTTTTGTTAAGGTGTGTGTGAGGATTTGTTTGATATGCCAAGAGAATCCGAACTAGATTATGTAATTCCTCCTGAGATTAAAGACGACGATTTTTATAGATCGATTCAAAGAATAGCTCGGGAAGAAGATATCAAGACGGTTCTAGAAATTGGGTCTTCATCCGGTGCGGGAAGCACCGAAGCCTTTGTCAAGGGGCTCAGGGAAAACCCTTCTAATCCAGCGTTATTCTGTATGGAGGTTTCAAAACCTCGTTTTACTGCGTTAAGGGAACGCTATCAGGAGGATTCTTTTGTTAAGTGCTACAATATTTCATCAATTTCTCTAGAGCAGTTTCCTAAGGAAGATCAGGTTAGGGAATTTTATCATGCCCATCGCAGCCCTCTAAATAATTACCCTCTTGAACAAGTCTTAGGTTGGCTTCGTCAAGATATCGATTATGTAAGGGAAATGGGAACCTCTGGAGATGGGATTGAAACCATTAAGCAAGAAAACCAAATCGAGGATTTTGATCTAGTCTTAATCGACGGCTCCGAGTTTACGGGTGAGGTGGAATTAGATCAGGTTTACGGAGCAAAATACATCCTACTTGATGATATTTGTACCTACAAAAATTATACTAATCACCATCGGTTATTAAGAGATAAAAACTATAAACTGATTGATCAAAATGCGTCTGTGCGCAATGGTTACTCCATTTTTGCTAAAACAGGTAGTCACCACTCTGTTGGGAAGTCAGGTCAAGCCTCAACCCCTCTTCCCATCCATTTTTTTACCATTGTTCTCAATGGTGAACCCTTCATTCGCTATCATATTGACGTCTTCAGTAAACTGCCATTCCCATGGCATTGGCACATTATTGAAGGTGTAGCGAAATTGAAGCATGATACTGCCTGGAGTTTAGCGACGGGTGGGCATGTCAGTGATGAAATTCATAACAACGGTCGTAGTATTGATGGCACCACAGAGTATCTCGACCAACTGATGGAACGTTACCCTGACCAGATCACCGTCTATCGCAAACCTGATGGGGTTTTCTGGGAGGGCAAGCGAGAAATGGTGAATGCTCCCCTTGAGAATATCCAACAAGAGTGTCTTTTGTGGCAGGTAGATGTGGATGAGCTGTGGACAACTGAGCAAATCTGTAAAGCTCAACAGATGTTCATCGACCAACCTGACAAAACCGCTGCTTTCTTCTGGTGTTCGTATTTCGTGGGAGAAAATTTAATTATCACCAGTCGCAATTGCTATACACAAAACCCCAAACAGGAATGGTTGCGCCTCTGGAGGTTTAAACCGGGAGCTGTCTGGGCAGCCCACGAACCTCCAAGGCTAGTCCAACCGTCGCCAACTAATCAGTCAAACCAGTCAAACAATCATGAGCAAGATATAGCAACTATTAATCCATTCCTACATCGAGAAACCGAAGCACAGGGACTGGTCTTTCAACATTTTGCTTATGTAACACCACAACAATTGCAGTTTAAGGAGAGCTACTACGGCTACCAGAATGCTCTGGCCGAGTGGCAGGGACTACAGCAGCAGTCTAAATTTCCGGTTTTTCTGCGTCAACATTTATCTTGGGTTAAGGATGAAACCCTGGTTGAACCGGCGGATATCTGTGGTATAGTGCCGATTGCTCAGAAGCAGCCTGACGGCGAAACATGGCAGTTTTTGCAACTGGAGGAATTTAAGCAAGAAACTATGAAGATTGAAAGACCATTCCCCCAAATTGTGGTTGATGGGGTATTTTTCCAATTTTTTCCTAACTCTGGGATTTCCCAAGTTTGGAAGTCTTTGCTAGAGGTATGGGCAACTAATGGCTTTGGGAACCATGTGATTGTTTTAGACCGGGCTGGAACGGCTCCGAGGATTCCTGGAATTCGCTATCGCCCCATTCGAGCTTACGATTACAACAAAACCGGAGCAGATGCTGACTTGTTGCAGGAAATCTGTGATGAAAAAGGGACTGATCTATTCATTTCCAGCTACTATACCGCACCCCTATCTACTCCTTCTGTATTTATGGCTTATGACATGATTCCAGAAGTGATCGGAGCCAATCTTAACGAAGCAGGTTGGAAAGAAAAACATTACGGTATCTTACACGCCTCCCGTTATATTACGATATCCGAAAGTACGGCTCGAGACCTGATTAAGTTTTTCCCCCATATTTCCCAGTCAAAGGTAACAGTCGCTCACTGTGGAATCAAAAAAGTTTTTTCCCCGGCAAGCGATGATGATATCAATGAGTTTAAGACTAAATTTAATGTCACCAAGCCCTACTTACTATTAGTAGGAGAAAGAACTGGTGTTAATGGCTATAAAAACGCTATCTTTCTGTTCAGAGCATTATCTAAGCTGGTGGATAAGGAAGAGTTTGGGGTGATTTGTGTCGGTGGTACACCTGAGTTAGAACCTGAGCTAGCTGCCCTGGCAGCAGGGATAACAACCCAGGTTCTGCCCCTGAGTGATGAAGACTTGAAAGTAGCGTATTCTGGTGCGATCGCTCTGGTTGTCCCCTCTCTGTACGAAGGCTTCGGATTACCAGTTACCGAAGCAATGGTTTGTGGTTGCCCTGTCATTACCTGTCGTCACTCTTCTCTTCCTGAAGCGGCTGGGGAAGCAGCATTGTATGTGGATCAATCTAATGTTTACGAGCTGATTGATGCGCTGTACAAAGTTCAAAACCCAGAGGTTCGTAAGCAGTTGATTGCTGATGGGTTTGAACACGCGAATAAATTTTCCTGGTCAAACATGGCCGATACCGTGGCAGAGGTTCTGGTCGAAACTGCTAATACAATCAAAAATGAGACTACTGGTATAGGTTCCCCCCTTTGGGGAGAATTCAGGAAGTTACAGGCTCAAATCCAAGAAAAGTTACCCCCAAGTCCCTCCATAATTCAAGTTCAGCCAACTCAGCTTCAGTCAACGGATCTCGAACAGCAATTGAGGTACGCAGAGGCTCAACTTCAGCAAAAACAGCGGGAACTTCAAGAAGCAGGGTCAACTCTAGCTGCAATGCAGTCCAATCAATTCTGGAAATTGCGGTCAGGCTGGTTTCGACTAAAACCCCTGTTAGTTCCAGTAGTTAGTCTAATTTTAGGGATCAACTTACTACTGCTATCTACCGCCATGTATGCTGACAGGACTCTACTGCAACTAATTTCATTCGTTTCTCCTATCCAAGGAAATCTATTCTTTAGTCTTGGGGGTAGTTTGTTGTCCATTGCACTAATGTTAGGTATGGTGGGCTATCTGGGCTATATGAAGCCTCAGGTTCTCCGCAGGGTCAGAATTGTCATGGGTAGTGGGGGATTAGCGTTGATAGGTTTGACGGTACTACAAAACATTAACCTGTTGTAGATAACGGCCCAGTTTTCCAAGTCTTAATTCTTAAGACCCTTTATTTTTATTCCCTCTATGGGGACTGAATTAAAAAAAGGGTTTTCAATCTGGACTTGTAATCAGACGTAAGTTCGAGCTAATTTATCAACACCTGGGTGTAACAACAAGATGACACAAACCTTTAGAGATATCTGTTGGTGTGGAAATACTGAGCTAAGTGAATTTTCCCCTGACTACTTGGCGTGCTCTAAATGTGGCACTCTAGTGTCAAAAACTGGTTTGAGGTCTGAGCAGCTCCGTGTACAGGATGATAACCATGACTTCTACGGTAAAGAATACTGGTTGTCTTATCAAACCGAGCATTATGGTTTTCCTGATATTCGTCAACGAGCCCGTCAAGATTTACCAGAGCGATGCCTCCACTGGTTACGTACACTGATGGCTTATAAACTACCACCAGCCAAAGTGCTTGAGTTAGGTTGTGCTCATGGTGGCTTTGTGGCCATGATGGGTTGGGCAGGTTTTGATGCTATGGGTCTAGAGCTTAGCCCTTGGGTGGTGGAATTTGCCCAACAGACATTCAATATCCCCATTTTGTCAGGACCTATCGAGGATCAGCAACTAGGATCCGAATTGTTTGATGCCATCGTACTCTACGATGTCCTCGAGCATCTACCTGATCCAGTGGCTACCATGAGCCATGGGGCATCTCTTCTCAAGGAAGATGGTATTTTCATTGTCCAGATGCCAAATTATGAAGAGGGTAAAACCTATTCAGAGATGGTTGCTCAAAACGATCATTTTTTACACCAAATGAAATCTATTGAGCATATCCATCTTTTGAGTAGGCGAGGGGTGTCGCAATTCTTTAAGAACCTCGGTTTTGAGTTTCTGCAATTTGAACAAGAGTTGTTTGACTATGATATGTTTTTCGTAGCTAGTCGGCAGCCTTTGGTGCGCTATACTGATGAGCAAATTAGTTACTATCTTCTCAAGAGTCCATCTGGGCGAATGGTTCAGGCATTACTGGACAAATCATCTGAGTTTAATCAACTCCAATTTCAGTATAAAAACACCCAAATTGAGTATCAAACTAGCGAGACTAGGCGTGCTGAGCTTCTGAAAATTATTGAGCAACAGGATCAAGAGATAGCTTCCTTGCAATCTCAGGTTAATGCAACTGTCACAGACCTCCAGCAGACTAAATCACAATTAACCGAAGCCCACTCAGACCTTCAACATACTCAGTCACAATTAACCCAAGCTCACTCAGACCTTCAACATACTCAGTCACAATTAAATCAATCAAACTCAGAAGTTCAGGATACTCAGTCACAGTTAGTAAACGCTTATTCAGAAATTCAACATACTCAGTCACAATTAACCCAAGTACACTCAGACCTACAACATACTCAGTCACAATTAACCCAAATACATTCACACCTCCAGCATACTCAGTCACAATTGGCACAGTCACAGGAAAAAATTCAGGATTTTCAGCAAAATCAATTACAGCAGATTCAGAACCAACTGAACGAAGCTGAAGCTAAGTTGAAGGTAATTAATGTAGAAATTGCGGCGATGAAGACCAGTAAGTTTTGGAAAATGCGATCGCTCTGGTTCAAATTTAAAGGGTTTGTCGGTTTACCGACAGATAACGAATAAAGTTTTCAATCATTAACCTCAGCTAAAATAGGAGTTTAGCGATGCTTGATAGGGTGCTCGATCAAGTTGTTACTGCTAAGGAACCATTCAACCGTTATGAGACGGTTAAAGACGCTGTTGAAACCATTGATGGTTTCCTAGTTCCTGGTCAAGAAGAGTTTTTATTCAATAAAGTTAAGTCCCTTCCTGAGGATGCTCTTATTGTTGAAGTTGGCTCTTATAAAGGAAGATCTACGGCAGCTATGGCCTTTGCCTGTGTGGGGACTAATCGAAAGATCTACTGTATTGATCCATGGATAGGGAAATGTCACGACATACCAGAAAAGACTGCCTTTCAGGTCTGGAAAGAAAATATTGATAAATACCAACTGACTCCCCATATCAAATCTTTTCAGGGATATTCTTTAGAAATTCTGAAGCGTTGGGGTGAATTAACTGGAGATAAGACGATTGACTTTGTGTTTATTGATGGTTCTCATGAATACGTAGATGTGCTTACGGATTTTGGGTTATTATTACCTCTGATGAAAGTTGGGGGATGGATGGCTTTTCATGATGTTGTTGAGACTTGGCCTGGATCCGACTATGTATGGCATGATATTGCAAAATTTCGTCTTACAGACCACGAGTACTCAACGACCCTTGCCTGTGGTCGAGTGAAAACTGCTCAAGAACTATGTGAGGAGTTACAAGAACTTCATGAGTTGCGGACAGTGCTAGTTCAATCACAACAGCTTCAAGAGAGCGGAAGCATAGAATTAGAACAATCTCAAACTAAGCTTAAACAAACTCAAGACCAATTACAACAAAATCAAGAGCAATTACACGAAACTAAAGACCAATTACAACAAACTCAAGACCAATTACAACAAACTCAAGACCAATTGCAAAACGCCAACGCTAAAATAGAGGTAGGTCAAACTAAACTTCAACAAACTCAAGACCAATTACAACAAACTCAAGAGCAATTACAAAATACCCAAGTAGAGCTAGTGCAATCCCAAAAACTTCAAGAGAGTAAAAGTACAGAACTGCAACAAACTCAATACGAATTACACCACACCAAACTGGAAGTAGCGGCTATGAAGACAAGTAAGTTTTGGAAATTGCGATCGCATTGGTTTAAATTTAAAGGGTTGGTTGGTCTCCCAACAGATAACCAATAAAATTTGAAACAATTAACGTCGAAAAAATTGTTGCAGTCGATTGTAATCTGACCTGAGTCAGATTACAATCCGAGTTCACTCAGGTTCACTATGTTTACTTTCACCAATGGCAGATTGAACTTGGCTAGAAACGAGACTCTCGCTCCGTGCTATCCCAAATGGGGTTGGAGAGCTTTCTTCAATTCGCCCTTATTGGTTCATGGGATTTGATATCACTCTCCTAAATTCGGATGAAACCCCATCCTGCTCTTATTTTCAACCTTTTTATTCTGTACTGAAGTGAGGGGTAGACTTTTTGGAGGAAAACATGTACTCTAACGTATTAGTTTTTCATAGTCTGAGAGGAAATAAATGGGACTCTCAAAGCTCTCACCCCCACAACAGTCTCTAAATCAGTCTATAATTACTGACTTGACTGATAGGAAAAATCTAGTGATTGTCATTCCTTCATTTAATGACTGGGAAGCTCTGGAAAAGCTACTGCTGCTTATTGATGAGATTATTATTCCTCAAGGCACCAATTTAGAAGTTGTCATTGTTGATGACTATTCAACTATACCCATCCCACATTCACTGACTCATCAAGAACATCGCCAGATTCGAGCAGTTAACATCCTTCGACTTCGCCGCAACCTTGGTCACCAGAGAGCGATAGCGGTTGGTTTGTCCTATGTATATAGCCACTCAGACTGCGACTGGGTTGTGGTGATGGACGGTGATGGGGAAGATAATCCCTTTGCCATAGAGCACCTCCTAAATGTCTCGGACAAGACAGGTAACAATAAAATAATTTTTGCTAAGCGCAGTAAGCGGTCTGAAAGCTACACATTTAAGTTTTTCTATTTCATTTACAAAAAACTTTATCTCTTGCTTATAGGGCAAGAAATTAGCGTCGGTAATTTTAGTTTATTACCTGCTTATTTATTGAAGAACGTCGTAGTAATTTCTGAAATTTGGAATCATTACTCATCAGGCATTTATCGCTCTCGAATTCCCTATCTTGAAGTAGATGTGCCCCGGGCGAAGCGACTAGCTGGACAGCCCAAGATGAACTTAGTGTCCCTAGTGACACATGGATTGAGTTCTATTGCAGTGTATGGAGATATTGTCGGGACGAGAATCTTATTAAGTATTGTAGTTTTGTTAATTATTTTATTGTTGCTCTTAGGCTTAGTTTTGCTGATTAGAGTCTTTACCGATTGGGGGATACCAGGCTGGGCGACCTACGTGTCGGGTTTATTAGTTCTATCTATGTTGCAACTTGTCTTAATCGGCACTGTTTTCAGTCTAATCATCCTCTCAACGCGCAATCAGTCCAACTTGATTCCAGTTCGTGATTATAAATATTACGTTGATGATTTCTTTCCTGTAAAACCATGAGGCAGTTTACCTATGTCGGGACAGAGTTAGAGCTATTTGCTCAAGCGAAGAATTGGAAAAACTATATAAGAGTCTTATTAAGCAAATATATCCAAGGTGATGTCTTAGAAGTTGGTGCAGGGATAGGAAGCAACACCAGTTTACTCTGTCGCTCCCAATATAGTCAGTGGTTGTGCCTAGAGCCAGACAATCAGCTTTTCCATGCTCTAGAACAATCGATTGATTTAAATGGTATCATCAACTGTTATGCCCGCAATGGAACTATTGATAGTTTGACTCACGAGCAATTCTTTGATTCAATTTTATACCTTGATGTTTTAGAACATATCCACAATGATAATCAAGAAGTCATCAAAGTGTCTCAACATCTAAATGCTAATGGAAATTTAGTGATTTTAGGTCCGGCTCATCAAAGATTGTTTACTCCCTTCGATGCAGCTATTGGTCACTATCGTCGCTATAGTCAATCCAGTCTTAAAGCAATAATACCAGATAATCTCAAGATTGTTAAATGTCTCTATTTAGATAGTGTGGGTTTACTAGCTAGTCTAGCTAATAAACTGATACTTAAGCAAAGTCAACCAACTTTAAAACAAATACAAGTATGGGATAGATTAATGGTTCCTCTTTCTATAAATTTAGATTCTATCTTAAGATATAGATTAGGGAAATCAATTCTGCTAATAGCTAAAAAAATATCCTGATAAAATTGATAAAGGTTAATTTTGACTATAAATAAAATTACCCCTATCACTAATTCATTTGGTATGGCCATAATAACCTCTAAAACCTTTCCACACTCTCCCACCTTGTTTAAAGTTTTTATTAGCTAAAGATACCCAATACTTGTTAGAATCATCAACATTTTGACTTTGTTGTTTAGAGGGTTTAAAATATTGAATAGACTCTAAATACTCAAAATAATCTTGCTCTTCTTTTGAGATTACCGAAATTTGAGCCAACCTTTCTCTAAGAGCTTGAGAATTATCAATAGCTACTTCATGAAATTGAATCACTATAGGAGTAAAACAAAGAATTATCCATGAAAAAGCTAGAATTATATTAATTTTATAAAAAAGTCGTGAGATTCTATACGCAAGCCAAACAAAAGCCAAAGGAACAAGTGAGATTGAAGCCACCCATTGTCGTTTTAGAATCCAATAGTTACTCCGAAAAGAGACATAAGATAAAAATATTGATATTCCCAAGGCTATAATTATTAGAAAAACAGGACTGATTAGCTCTTTAAGATAAACTTTCCTAAGTTTTGGGTAAACTATAATAATTGATAAAATCACTAAAATGATAATAAGCAAGGGGTCTAAAAATTTTTGTAAGAATTCAAAATGACTCAATTCGATAAAATCGATGAGTAACTCATCCTTTTTTATCGAATAAAAAGGATCAAATGTAAACTCTGGACGCTCTCGTAACCAAGTTAATAAGCCTAAAGTAAAATAAACTATTGTGCCGAGGACAGAAAGAGGAATGTTAGTATGTTTAATAACAGAGTTAATTGAAATTTTTTCGCCCGTTTGAATCAATTTTTGCAAGTATGTAAATACAATAATTGCCAACCAATAAACAGAAAAGTAAGGATGGAATAGTACCCCCATTAAAATAGAAAATAATCCAAAAAATGTCAAAATCGGACGGCTTCTTTGGGGCAAAGGGGTACTGTAATAGGCTAAGGTACAAACCGTAGCAGTTACTAACGGCATATAAGGGCGGGCTTCACCCACAAAATACATTAGCTTAGTTTGAGCAAAAAGAGCAAAAATACCAATCACTTGCCATAAAAAGGGCATTCCCCAAAGACGGAAAAGATAAATTGCTGCTAAAAACAAGACCAAGCCAGAGAAAATACTGGGAAATCTTAGCCAAAAGATGTTAGCACCAAAGAGCTGCATCAACCAGTGGTCAATAAGCATATAAATGCCTGTTTGTCCATGATTAATCGTTAGAATAGACTGACTGATAGCCTTCCAAGCTTCAGCGGTTGTATCATAGCTACCGAAAGCAAAATGTAAAAACTCATCAATCCAAATTGGCCGACCAAAAGATGAGTGTAATGCTACACAGAACAGAGATAGTAGTAACAAGCAAATATTAGAAATATGGTAATTGATTAATTTATTTTTCATCACCCTCAATAACCATTGATAAAAACACCCTTAAAACGGTATTAATATGAAGATGTTAAAAGGTTATCACCAAAAATGTTTTATTTTGTCATAAACAATTACCTATAAGAGGCAATTTTTAAAGCTTATCTCCGGGATTCATCAGCTAATTGAATGATAACCATCCAAAGTCAATTGAGCGGTCTTTTGCCAGGTAAAAAGCTTAGCACGTTCCCGTCCTTTTTCAATCATAGATGCTCGGTTTTCTGAGTCTTCTACAACTAGTTCCATAGCGTTAACTAGTCCATCCACAGAATCTGGCTCAAATAAACTAGCTGCATCTCCTACTACCTCAGGCAAGGAAGAGGTTAAGCAGCAGATAACTGGACATTGGCATTCCATTGCCTCTAGGGGCGGTAAACCAAATCCCTCATAGCGGCTGGTGTAAATTAGGGCTTGGGCATTACGGTATAGGGTTTTGAGTAGGGCATCATCACCCCTAAGATAGATGAAATTTTGCCGCATATTATGCTCTTCCATAATCCTTAATTCTGATTCCAAAAAATCACAGGAACCCCCAAAACAGACTAATTTGAAATTATCCCGTAATTTAGCACTAGCAGCAAACGCTTTCAGGACTATTTCAAAATTTTTATATTTTGAACGAGTGCCAACATAAAGAAAGTAAGGCTGACTACGGCAATCCTTTGGTAATTCACATTCGTTAGCGTCTTGAATTCGACTTGCCCAATAGGTTACTTTAGTTTTTTCTGGATTAACTCCCAATAAGTCTACTAAATCATTTCGGCTATTTTCGGAAGCTACAAAAATTAAATCGGCTTGTTTAACTAGCTGCTGCTTATTTTTAATTAATGGCTGAAACTTAGCTTGTCCTGATAAAAATTTCTCCGGAATCATATCATGGATCGTTATCACAAGTTTCTTTGGTTTAACAATCTCCACTAAGTCAGCATCATAGTAGGTAGGATGATAGATATCATACTGTTTACCGAATCTACGGACAAACCATTGAAAGGAGAGTTGATTGATAGTGTCATTAATAGCCTTACCTGTTGGAAAGGGCAATTTTGGTATCACCCCATATCCGGTGAGTTGATCGCGATACTCTGAAATATCGTACCCATCGCTCTTGATGCCACGATGCCAATGAATTGAGCAGTCAGAGTTGGGCGATAACTCTCGCATTAACTCAATAAAAATTCGGGATATACCACCAAATTTCTGGATGGCAAACATTTGATGGTCGTAGAGAATATCCACCGATTACCCAACCCCCCTATATTAAATACTTTTTATAGAAAAAATATCAGGTTCTTTGAGTTTATCACTATCTTCCTTTGTCTCTAAATTATGATATACTTTACTCAATTGATGTTCACGCTCTGAGCCAGAAACCATTAGGAATAAATTAGCGCTTGTTGCACTCCCTAAGGTTAGTGCTGCTTCTGGAGTTGGTATAGATTTTAGTACTCTTGGGTTAGAATCGACAATCCAGCCCCGGAGGTTTTGATTGTAAAGATTCACCAGACAGGACATCAATGCTTCCCGTCGGTGCTCATTTAGATTCTTGGCACTCACTTCCATCATTATCACTAGATTTGGTGAGCGCTGAATGGTTTCTATGGCACCATTTAATACGGCAAATTCGTATCCTTCTACATCAATCTTGATGGCATCTATTTGGGATAATCCCAACTCTGGAAGTATGGAGTCTAGACTACGCACTGGAATTGATATCTTTTCACGCAAGGCAGACCGTTTAGTATCATCCATACCACTAAATGCGGATTCCTGGGTAATATAAAAGTCTGTTTCTCCATCTTCACCACCGACGCATAGGTCATGGCAAGAAACTAACTGTTGTAAGTGGTTAACTTCTACATTTTGTTGTAAAAGCTGGTAGGCATCTGGGTTAGGTTCAAAGGCATGAACACAACCACTGGAACTTAATTTTGTAGCTGATGAGACGGCGTAGTAACCAAAGTTTGCTCCTACATCTAGCACTATGGAATTGGCATCGAGCAGACCTAAAAAGAGTTGGGCATCAAAGTATTCTTGGTAATGGCCATAGTAAAAGTCACACCCCAGTCGATCTCCGACATCAACATGGAATCTCAAGCCTGATGGCAAATTCACTGCTTGGATATCCCGGACCCCTACTGGATGGAGTTTCTCTCGAAGCGATCGCAAAAACAAGGTGTAGGGTACCGCCAAGTTGGGAAAATCCATCGCCTGAGGCAGAAAATGGTGGAATACCTGAAGATAAATCTCCATCTTCTCCAAGTCATTTATGGACTCATGGCTAGGTAAATGCTCTTCCTGACTATCCATTAATTCGTAAACTCGTCTAGTTATTATTTAGCAAAATTATACTTTGGCGTGACAATCTCGGGTGAGGGAACTAAATCACTGACTTGTAACTCTACTGTAGATGCTAAAAATATTCCGCGTCTTTGGTGCTTGGTTTCCGTTTCCCAGAAATCTTCATGGTCTACATAACCCTGATAGTCGTATAAATATGGAAATCCTGAAACTTGGAGCATTTTCAGCAAGCAACTTCGGCTAGGAATCATGGCATGGTAGGTTAAGCCCTGGGTTTCATTTTTTCCTTCTTCAACTAGATAGGTAACTGGTTCACTTAAGGGGACATTCATACTTTCAATAAATAACACTTTTTTTGTTAATAAATTAAGATTACGAATGACTTTGAAGGGATTTTCGGTGTGATAGAGCAAGCCGAAGCAAAACACTAAGTCGGCTCCAGCAAATTGAGACATCTGTGGGGTAGATTCAACATCAACCTGATAAAACTTAGCTTCAGTTACCCGTTTACTAGCCTCTTCAACAAGTTCTTGTCTCCCCTCTAAACCAATTACATTTACTCCCCAATTCACCAGTTTTTCAGAAAACCAACCGGGACCACAGCCCACGTCAAGGCAACTGGTAAAACTTAATCCCTGATTGATTCTAAGCTGATTGAGAACGTTTTCCGCTACAGCCCAGCGGGCTTGATTAATCGCAATATAGTAAGGTTCATCAAATAACATGGTTCTAATTTTGAGAAAAATATTGATAAAAAACTTGTATAGCAAAGGGAACAGGGAACAGGGAACAGGGAACAGGGAACAGGGAACAGGGAGCAGAGAGCAGGGAGCAGCGATGCAGCGCGGTCTTGGGGGTTTCCCCCATGAGCGACTGCATCGCTGTTCCCTGTTCCCTGTGGTATTCAACCAGACTTGATATCAGTCCCAGGGGCAGCAGTCGAACTTATGGCAGTTTTCCCTGATGTGATCGCGACAGATTCCGGTAAACTGAGGGGTGGTTTATCGTATGATCTAGAGCAATGAAAATTGGGCAACAAGTCAAAGTGTTTCGTCTAAGAGACCGAGTAGGCAACAACATCGCAAGTAAACTGGGACAAATAGGGACGATCACAGATTATAAAATGACCGATGGCAGTGGAGTTGGCGTGACAGTGAAATTTGAGGACAACAGCTCTACCTGGTTCTTTGAGGATGAATTGAAAGTCGTAGACTAGATTTTAGTAAAAGCGATCGCACCGAGGCACAACCCTTGGACGATGGATGTTATTGGGAGCGATGCCAACTATACCGATGCAGAGTGGGAGGCTTTGAATGAGATGAAACTGGATCATCCTGAGGCCTTTGTAGCAGACTTCCAGTCGGAGTTGGAAAG
>NZ_JAAHHS010000389.1 GCF_010692395.1 Moorena sp. SIO3H5 | reverse complement strand
GAAATTGTCAAGGTTGACTACAATGGCGAAACTAAATACCTTTACGGTTTCGAGGGCATAGAATCTGGGCTGTTCAGCCGAGAAGATGGTATATCTCACGATGCCACCTACCAAGTGGCGTTGCTTGGTACTCCTCCAAAACCGTCTGGATCCGATCCACAACCTGTGCCTGAATCCTCTACTGTGCTTGGTCTAATCGCTGTGGCTGGTTTGTTTACTGCTGGAGGGAAACTGCGAAAAGCTAACTGTTAAGCGAAATAGTGAACAATTTTAGTGAGAGGGGCGCACAACCAACCGTGCGCCCCTTTCAGTGATTAAACATGAAAAACTAGCTTTAACGTAAGCAGTCAGCGGTCAGCAGTCAGCGGTCAGCTTAAAATAAACCTATCCAGGCCATAGGCCAAAGCTGATAGCTGGCTGGATGCTTACACTTAAAGAGTTAAGGATTGCGGATCAGTTTCAATCAACTTCGCCAAGTCTTGCAAGAACGCTGCCGCATCAGTACCATAGATAATCCGGTGGTCACAGGTAATATTGACTTGCATCTGACGCTTTACACCCATCATGCCGTCAGGGGTAGCTACTACCGTAGGACGGGATGCACCAATGGCCAAAATAGAACCCTGTCCTGGGGGCAAAATCGCATCAAACCGGTCTACACCAAACATTCCTAAATTGGATAGGGTGAAAGTACCGGAATTATATTCCTCTGGCTGCAACTGCTTAGTTCTGGCACGGTCTACTAAATCTTTCCAAGTCCGAGACAGAGAATAAATATCCAGCTGCTCCGCATGGCGCAATACTGGGGTAATCAACCCACCATCAGCCATTGCCACAGCCACAGCTACATTAATGGAACTGTGATACTGAATTCCCCGTTCGGTATAACTAGCATTGACCAAGGGATGCTTCTGCAAGGTAACCGCTACTGCCTTAGCCAGCAGCCCGGTCATGGTAACACCCTTAGGCTTGATTTTTTTGTATAACTTATCTAACTCATCGGTAGTGATGGTGTAACCAACCCTGAAGGTAGGCACTTGCAGGCTGACCATCATATTCCGCACCACTGCATTTTGCAAGGTATTGAAGGGCACCACTTCTCCGAGGGGTACAGCTGCAGGAGGAGTTGGCAGAGGTGCTGGGGTGGGAGTGGGCATTACAGCCGCTGTCGCGGGTGCTGCTGGGGTGGTGGTTGCTGGTGTCGGAGGAGTACTCACTTTACCTGCTGCTGCTTCCACATCCTCAGCCACAATCCTGCCATGGGGACCACTTCCTTTCAAGGTATTGAGATCAACCCGTAATTCCTTCGCTAGTTTACGAGCTCGGGGAGAAGCAATAATTCTGCCATTACGGCGGCTGGGAGTATCAGCAACTGCAGCAAGAGTTGTTTGTACCGGTTCTGGGGTTGAGGCCGTTGCTTGCTGAGCTGTTGCTGTGTCAGTTGCTGGTGTAGATTGGGCAGCTTGTTGTTTAGCTGCTTCAATTTCCGCTTCCGTTTCCGCAATCAGAGCAATCGGGGCTCCCACCGGAGCAGAGTCACCAGCTGATACCGTGATTGTGGCAAGATATCCTTCATAGAAGGACTCAACGTCCATATCAGCCTTATCCGACTCAACCACCACCACGGTTTCACCTTTTTCGACTTTGTCCCCGGGAGATTTTTCCCAGGAAACGATTTTGCCTTCGGTCATGGTTGAACTGAGGGCGGGCATGAAAACTTCGTGAATCATGGGGTGGTCTTCTAAATCAATTCTAGTGAGCTAGCAAAAACATTATGCCAGCTTGCATTGTAACTTGAATAAGCCCCAGAAAGCCATCGTACTGTGTAAAGAAACCATGAGCCAGAGGGCTTCCATGCTTTTCTACAATACGGATATCCTGTTTGTCCTAGGAATTAGGGATTAGGGGAGTGGGTAGCTACCAATCACTCTATACATGCTCATGGCTCTTATCTAGCAAAGGGAACAGGGAGTCGGGAGTCGGGAGTCGGGAACTTTTGATCAAAAATTCCCACAATCCATTATAGGTACCCTTGACTGCTGACAGGTTTGTCTTACGAGCTGGTTTAGTATAATCTTAAATCTTATCGATTTTGGGAGCAGAATGAAGGTCACTTTACTAAATCTTTAATTAACCGACTCACACATTGAAGAAATTACTTATTTATCCCAAAAAATGAAACTTATACCTAACATATAGGTTAATTTACCATAAAATAACTATAATCATATACTTATGCCCTGAATAGTAGATAGTAAGCGTTAATCAAAGTCATCAAAAAAAGATAATAAAATAAATAGATTTTAGCGCTACAATTCAGTCAGCATTGAGGGGTTTAAAAACCATGAAAAAGTTATCAACACTTACGCTCACAGCAGCTTTAGTTAGTTTGGGAACAGTAGGTGCTAATCCCGCTCTAGCTGATACATACTTACTGGATTTTGAAAAGGATGATGCTGGTAAAGTTCTCAAGGCGGGGACTAAAACAAATATTGGGAAGCAATGGGAAAAATGGGGTGTGAAGATAACCAGTAACACAGGGTCTAATCATCCCTTAAGGTTATTCAACAGCAATTGCGGACCTGATTTTGGGATTACATGTAGCGGTGGAGACGATGACTTAGCCACGGGAGCTTCCTTTGGTACGAAGCCACAGGGTAATGTTCTAATTATCAACGAGACTAAAAATGAAGAACCTGACGACTGGGCTGGCGGTGGCATCATTTCCTTTGTGTTTGATCAAGCCGTTTCTGTCGATTACGTCAAGCTTCTAGACATTGATGAGAGTCCGAAGAATAAAAACGGATATGTTAAAGCGTTTCTGGAGGATGGCACAAAAGTGAAAAAATCACTAAAACTTGGCACAGACAACTCCCTATCGACTTACGATTTCAGCGATCTTCCTGAGTATTCAGTGACCAAGTTAGATATTAAACTACCAGGAAGTGGTGCGGTTTCTGGCATCAAGTTTCGCGATTTCCCAGATCCTCCTAAGAGTTCTAAGAAAGTTCCCGAACCAACTTCGATATTGGGTCTGTTAATGTTGGGTGCTATGGGTGCCGGATCAGTGTTCAAGCGGCATAAATAATGCCATAACTAATGCCATTAGTAATTAGATAGACTTAGGCTAAGACGATCATGTTTTTTGTTGAGTGTTGAGTGTTAAGTATTGAGTGTTGAGTTTTAACCCTTGACGGTTGACTGTCAACAGCCGACAAGTTAGGTTGAATCCTATTGAATCAAACTTGGTATGAGATGCTTAACAAAAAACTTTCCTTGACCCTGCTTACAGGTATTATCCTATTCCTGAGTGCTTGCAATCTGATTAGCAAACCCCCTGCACCGAAACCAATTCAGTCTCCTGCTAATGTCCAGACTAAACGAGAAGACTATAAAGCCATTGACCTAGCCAATAAGGCAAAACCGGATCAACTGATTGGTGCCGATCCAGAAGCGATCGCATTATCTACCTTTGGTCAAAACCAATCAATGTTGATTGAAGGAAACTTTGATCAACAGGTCAAGGTAGATTATCCTAAACCTGATCAGGCGGTAGTCACCATCACTCAAACGGGTTTACCGGATGACTCTGTACGTGGCATCCGGTATCGTATTGAGTTATCCCCCAAGGAATCAGCCCAAACTGGCAAACAGTGGCAGGTGATGTGGGCTGGTCAACAGTTTACCTGTCGAGAGGGACGGGGTCATCAGGATTGGTCAACGGAATTTTGCCAGTAATGGCTGGATCAATGGCAAAGGGGTGAAAGACAATACAGAGATTGTTAAACACGGATAGACAGATAGTTGGTTATCTGTCTATCCGTGTCTATTGATCTGGTGTGATCTTTTCCTTAATCTGTAGCTATTAATTCAGCATTGACATCGTACTAAATATCACCGCGAATCTCTTGGATAACCCCATCCCGCAGCAGAATTTCTACGTTCATCTTTTTGACTAGGTTATCTCCCTCTTCCACCCTGAAGAAGCTTTCTAGCTGACCTTGACTAACTTCCTGGTCGAGTTCGAGGGTTTGAACTTGTTGTAGTTGCTGAAGTTGCTGGTTTTTCTGGTCTAGCAGTTCACTTTTCTTTTGATTGACCTGCATTTGAATGCTTTCAATTTGTTGGGATACCTGAGGACCAGGAGGATCCATGCTCTGCTTTTTAATCTCAGCGATCGCTTTTTGTCCCTGGATATCAATCTGTTGCAGTTGGCCGTCGATTTGGTTGATTTGATTTTGTAGTTGTTGCTGAACCTCTTCTTTCCATCGAGGGGTAACGATGGCTTTGATATTAATTGGCCGTTTTAAGAGTAAGTTTTTGTTAGAGTCGTCCATATGCGTTCCACTATCTAAGTTTGAGGGATTGAGAGTTTGACTGGTGATATTGCTCAATAATTCTTAAAAAGAAGATTGAGGTTCAGTCTCAAGGTTCGAGGCCCGCACCTCTAAACCTTCTAACGTTTTAACTTTCTTACCCTCGATTAAGCAAACATGGCGTCAATGATAGCGCGATAGCGTTCTCTGACTACAGGTCGTCGGATTTTAAAAGTTTGAGTCATCATGCCATTTTCCTGGGAAAACGGCTCTAGAATCAGCCTAAAGGTGCTAATGCGGTCATCTTGCCGATAACCTGGGCGATTTTGGACTTCTCGGTTTAATTCAGTCCGGTATAACCTCTGAACCTCTTTAGTAGCATTTAAATCAACATCTGGAGCAAATACGTCAAGGGAAAGATTTTGAGCCGCTGCCCACCCTTGCAAGGCATCCAAATTTGGTACTATTAAAGCACCACACGCCTTTTGGTCTTGACCTAGCAGGATAATCTGGTCAATGTAAGCACTACGCAAACAAGCATCTTCTATCGGTTGTGGCTCAATATTTTCCCCATTGGTGAGAACTATAGTATCTTTGGCTCTGCCAGTTAGGACTAAATCATTCTGGGGGGTAACCCAACCTAAATCCCCTGTATTAAACCACCGGTCTGAATCAATTGCCTTAGCGGTAGCTTCTGGTTTGTGATAATATTCCTGCATCACCTGTGGTCCTTTTACCATCACCAACCCTCGTTGACCTTGGGGTAAAGGCTGATGAGTATTAGGGTCAACAATCCGGATTTCAGTGTCTGGTAAAGGTGGTCCAGCACTAAAACGCAGGTTACGATACGAACGCCTAGCATTAGTAACGGGAGAGGTTTCGGTTAAACCATAGCCTACTAGGACTTCGACACCAATAATCTCAAAGAAGTTATCCAAGTGCCGAGCTAAGGAACCCCCACCACTAACGACTTGCTTGATTTCTCCCCCAGTGGCTTCCCGGACTTTTTGATAAACTAGTTTATTAGCCAATTGATGAACCGGCCATAAATAGGAAGCTTGCACTGTGGCCAATAGTTTTTGGACAGGTGTTGGATTTAAATTATCTAAGGTCAACCCCTGAGCAAGCCGCCGTGCATCAATGTAGCGTTGACTGTACCCTAGCAGGTTTTGGACTAATTTCTGCTTACCTTCCGGTTGCTCACGAAACTGCTTTTGCACCCCCTCATAAATAGATTCCCACAGTCGGGGTACTCCGACCATAAAGTTAGGTTTGAAGGTTTTAAGGTCTGTTTTGACATGGCGCAGGTTGGTGTAAATCTGGGTGCAACCCTGAGATAATAGAAAATACTCTGCTGAGCGTTCGTAGGCGTGCCAGGTAGGCAGGATAGAAAGAACGCGATTGCCTTTTTCGATTTCTATTACGGTACCAAGGGTGTTGACCTGATGCAGGAGATTACCATGGCTCAGCATCACCCCTTTGGGTTTACCTGTGGTACCAGACGTATACAGCAGAGTTGCCAAGGTTTCCCGGTTGTGGTTAGCTTTGGTAACAGACCGAGATGCCCCGGCTTCCATGAGTTGAGTATAGTTAACAATTTGTCGGGATGATCCGGTCGATACTGGTTGTTCTTCAGAAAGGAGAATCACCAATTCAATCGGTAGCCCATCCAAGCGATCGCCTAATTTTTCTAAAGTTTTAAGGTTTTCTAGCACTACAGCAGTGCTACCGCTATCTTCGATAATATAAAGCAATTCCTGGCGTTCTGCTTGACCTGAGCGCACCACATTTACTGCTCCTGCAGTCAGGATACCCTGATCGGCAACTAGCCATCGAGGAGAATTATCAGCAAATAACGCAATTCGGGTAGGAATACCCTTCTCATCCAGTGTTGGCTGGAAGCCTAGGGATTGTAATCCAGCCGCAAATTGCTCGATTTGCTCCTGCAACTGGGTATAGGTCAGGGTCGAAGCTGGAGCACCATGAGCTCCCACAGCGTGAGGGTCTTGCAGAGCAATGATTGACCCAAAGCGTTGGGCAGCAAGGGGCCAGATTTCTGGTATCGACTGTAGTGAAGAGTAATCAGCAACACGCCTGAGGTAAACTCTCTCTTGTTGTCTGACGCGTTCTGCATACTGGTTTTCCGACATTCATCAACTCCCTGATTGCTTCGGTAGCTCTTTCTACCATACTCTTATGCTCAGAGCTGATTGGCAGTGTTGAGTGGACACTATAGTTTCTGTCTTAGATGAAGGGGGTAGGGGAAAAACTGTCCCTTACTCATAGGGGTCTAATACCCCGCCTAAAAACTTTGTTTTAGGGGCAAACAAGTTTAGTAGTAGTCCAATCTACCAGTATAACTTGTCCCCACACCCGGTCACCCTACCCCATACCCCCCATTGAATACCCCAGCATCCTATGCCCTAAGCATGAGCGATCGCGTGGTAATCTCAGTAAAAATTCATGGTGTACTACTCGAAAAATTCATCTGGCATGAGTTTAATAGCATCTAAGGGTGAGGCAAGGTATTCTACCGTTGCTTGCCTGAAGACAAATTCGAACAAAAGCCTGCAACCGCCGTTAATTCCAAATCCCCTATTATCAGTCCCTTCGGGACAGGGGGTAGGGTGTAGGGGGTAGGGGGTAGGGGAAAAACTGTCCCTTACTCATAGGGGTCTAATACCCCGCCTAAAAACTTTGTTTAGGGGCAAACAAGTTTAGTAGTAGTCCAACCTACCAGTATAACTTGTCCCCACACCCCACCCCCTACCAC
>NZ_JAAHHS010000388.1 GCF_010692395.1 Moorena sp. SIO3H5 | reverse complement strand
ATTTTCCTCAAATGCTGGATTTTTGATTTTAATAATCGGTCGAATAGGTAAATCAAAATAGGTATGTGCTAAAGGTTTAATATCAAGCTGTAACCTGTAACCTGCAACCTGTAACCTGTAACTTGTAACCGCCTCACCTGTTCCGCCCTATAGGAGTGTCAACTTTTGCCCAAGATATTCAATCGGTGTTGTGACTATGGTAAAATTTCGTAGGTACGTAGCAAAAGTATTCGCAAGGATTTCCAGGCATGTCAAAAGCCGCCCCAGTTACAGACTCGACCTTTCAGGAAGAGGTACTTGATAGCGACACCCCAGTATTGGTAGATTTTTGGGCACCTTGGTGCGGTCCCTGTCGGATGGTGTCTCCGGTTGTGGATGAGATAGCAGACCAGTACGAGGGTCAGGTCAAAGTCGTTAAGCTGAACACCGACGAAAATCCTAAGGTGGCAGGTGATTATGGTATCCGTAGTATACCAACGTTGATGATTTTCAAGGGAGGTCAACGAGTAGATATGGTTGTGGGTGCAGTCCCCAAAAGTACCTTGGCGAATACTATCGAAAAGCACCTCGACTAATGGCAAAAGGCTTGTAGGCAAAAGGGGAAATGTAAAAGATTGCGTCCCACCTCCTCAGCTCCTCAGCTATTCGTCGCCAATCTTAAATTGACCAACGGACATCTGCAACTTCTGGGCAACCTCTACAGTTGTTCGTAGGGATTGAGAAACTTCGCCAGAAGAATGAGAGGTTTGTAGGGAGTTAGCAGCAATTTCCTGTATTAAGTCAGTAACGTCCCGAGATGTTTCGGCTTGGGAAACTGTGGCGTTAGAAATAGATTGGACTAACTGGTCAATCTCATGGGAGACGGCAACAATTTCTTCTAGGCTCTGTTTAGCCTTGAGAACCATTTGGGTTCCATCAACCACTTGTTTTTTACCGTCTTCCATGGCTTTGACCACCTCTTGGGTTTCCTGCTGAATGGTGTCAATCACCTGTTGAATGTCTTTGATGGCATTGGCTGACTGAGTTGCTAATCTACCCACTTGTTCTGCAACCACTCGAAACCCTTCTCCCTCTTCTCCCGCACGGCTCGCTTCAATTCCAGCATTGACTGACAGTAAATTAGTCTGTACTGCTATTTCCTGTACCAACCCGACTACTTTAGCAATCTCCTTAGAAGATTCCCCTAGCAGCTTTACTTTCTTGGCTGTGTTGACTACAGTCTCTCGCAAATTTACAATAGTCTCAACTGTGCTATCCATAGCTTGCCCACTAGTAAGGGCAGCGTTTGAGGCGATGTGAGAAACGTCTGCTGCTTGGCGGGCATTTTTTGAGACGGCTTCAATCGAGTACATCATCTGCTCAATAGAGCTTAGAGTATTAGTAATCTTATCTGACTGCTCCATGGCTTGCTGGGCTAATTCACCCACTGCCTGTTCATCAGCAGCAACAGCAGTGTTGACTTGGGTCGAGGCAAGTTTGACCTGGAGCACAATTTGCCGCAAACTTTCAATCAGGGCATTGAAGAAATCCGCCACTGTGCCAATTTCCCCCTCACCCACTTCTGCTCGGACTGTGAGGTCTCCCTTGGCAGCATTTTCCACATTATACAAGAGTTCCAGTACTTGGTGCTGGAGTGCTTCTTTTTGCTGACGTTGCTCAATAGCATTTAACTCCGCCGCCCGGCGTGCTTGTTCGATTTGGTCAGAGGTTGATGCTGCTTTCTGGAGCGCTAAGTCCGCGTCTACTCGTGCTTGTTGTAACTGTTCAAACAGATGAGCTTGGTTGAGGGCAAAGCCCATCTGAATCGCCAATTGTTTTAATAAATCCGCCTCTTCTGGCTGCCAGTCCCGTGGCTCAGAACACTGATGAGCACATAATAAACCTACCAGTTCATCTTCATGCAAAATGGGCGCAACCATGTTGGCTTTGACCTGTAGCCGTTCGAGAATCTCACAGTGGCAGCCCGTTAAGCTAGCTTCATAGACGTTATGGCAAACCCAGACTCGCCCACTTTTGAACCGATCCACAGACCCTTCCCGCAATGGGTCATTAATAATTTTCCCCATGGCTTGAATCCAACCTGGTGCTACGGATTCCGCCATGATTGTTCCACTATCCCACCCTTCATTGAAGCTATAGATCACCACCCGGTCGGTTTGCAATATACTGCGAACTCCATCTACTGAGGTACTGAGGATATTTTCTGATGTCACAGATTTATAAAGAAGGCTGGTAAACTCAGCAAATAACTGGGAGCGCTGCGCTATGGCTTGCTGCAGAAAAGCCTGTTGAGCGAGAGCTTCTTCCTTAGATACGATGTTGTCAGCAAGTTTATTGAAGGTATCTGCCAGTTGACCAACTTCATCAGTAGCTATTACCTCAGCACGGGTTTGGCGATCGCCTGCGGCAAATTTATGGGTAGTCTGGTGTAGCCTTTTAATCGGTTCAGCAATTGACCGCCCCAGGAGAATTGCCAAGAATATATCTGTTGCTAATGCCAAAAACCCAATAGACCCTTGTAGCAGTAGGCTACCTGTAACAAAAGCATTCAGGTCAGATTCGCTAGTCCCCCGGACTAATACTGCCACCGGTTCTCCCTGAGAATCCATTAGAGCTTTTGCTGCCATGGTGTAGGTTTGCTCTCCTAGCTTCTGACGGTCGGTAACTAACTCGCCTACTTTACCAACATTAATAGCTTTCTCAAGTAGGGATTGGTTAGGTAAGGGAAGATCAGATTGGGCTTGGTCCCAATTGGCCGCTTTACCTTGGTCTAAGGCTGTTACTAAGGCAAATTCTCCCGAAGGCTGACGCAAATAAACAGCACTGTAGCCTCCGTTAAAGGTTTTCAGGGTTTCTTTGACAATGGGTTCCTTGCCATTAACAATATCCCCAGAAACCAAAGCACCAATCACCTCGTCAGTTTTTGGGTCTTTTACTGGTGTGACCGTGTAACGAATTAGGACACCTTGCTTTACAGTTTCTTGGTTCGCCAACCCTTCAAGTAAAGGGGGTGATTCTTTTTTTAATTCTTGCCAGCTGACAATTTGATTGGCTGTAATTTGCTTACGCTGCTTAAAGACTTGACTAACCAGGTTATTGGGATCAAACCTTTCTCCTTTCCGGTCAGCATTAGCATTAACAATAATTCGTAAATCTTTGTCCACCAGAGTGGCATATTCAATCTGCCGAGCCCTCATTTCATTCTGGAGAATCTGCTTAACTTGCCCCTCTAATGATTTGGACAATAATTGATTTCTACTATGGGCAAGAGCAGCTTCAATAATAGCAGTATTTTCCGATTGACCACGGAAACCAAACTCCATTTGGTTGATTTTAATGTTGTAGTTTATTTCTGTAACAGCCAATTCTGACTGAGCTTGTCCACGTAATTGAGCTCTTCCTCCAAATATAATTAATATTGCTCCTACACCCATCAGTGCAGCCACAGAGATTACTTCGGAGGAAAACAAACCAACAATTTGCTTACTTCTAACTGGTAAGTTATAAAACCATTGTAGGCGTGATTTTTTGCTTTTTTGAGAGGAAGAAATTTTGAGGGTAGTCGTTGGCTTGATTACGGGGCGCAATTGTATACCTGTCATTATTGAGTAACTATCCAACTAAAATAATATATAATGATTAATTATTTTTTGATATAAAGAATATAAGAATTTATTTATAATATTTTATATAGCCGATCTAATCTTAATCTAGAGACACTTATTTTACCCGTGTTCCCTAATCGGAATTTACTTCCTAAAATCAAAAACTTGTTTACTTTATTTTAAAAATGCTATAATTTAATCAAAAATAGCATTTTTATGGCAGTACTGTGTTATCTGTAATCTCTCTATAAAAAAAATAATAGCAAGCAATAATAACCGAAATAAATTACTATACTAAATTAATTAAATCTATTTTTAGATATTAATTTAATCTCTTTAAAGAGATTAAATATTTATTTAAAAAATTAGGGTATAATAATTAGTATTATTACTCCTATGCATAAACTGATGTGACTCAACTGATGACTCAAACCACAGCCAACTTAACAATGTCCACTAGCTGCTGTTTAGAAAAAGGTTTGGTGAGATAGGCATCAGCGCCTTGTTTCATACCCCAGAGACGGTCGATGTCCTGATTTTTAGAAGAACAAATAACAATAGGAATGCTAGTGGTATCCCGATGGTTCTTCAGGCTGCGACACAACTCAAAGCCACTCATTCCTGGCATGATTATATCTAGGACTATAACATCAGGTTTTTCGGTTACCGCCTTATCCAAAGCATCTTTAGCATCGGCAATACAAATAACTGTGTTACCACTGTCCCGTAGGTATCTAGCCATTAACTCTAACTGAGCCAGGTTATCTTCAACAATCAAAACTTTACTCATAGTTCAATTAATTGGTGTTTAACACTATAATCTAATCATGAATTTGTTGACTGTTGACTATTGGTTTACTATTGACTGTTGACTCTCCAATACGGTCAACTCAACAAAAAACGTTGTATTAAATAAACTTTTCAAGTTTAGTCAAGTTTAATTATAATTGACCTAGTAAAAAATAAAACTTTAATAAAACTTTAATAAAACTTTAATAATTAATACGGCTAAGTAGACCGGTTATAGTTTACTGCTATGGACTTAATACCAAGACAGTAGTAGAGTAAGTGGACTGGCGCATACATAATAAAATAACCCCAAGACCAACGGATTAGTGTTAGCGACCGTTAACTGAGGAATTGCTGAAATTTTATACATATGCACTTGACAAGCTCAAGCAGCGCTGTAGAAATGCACAAAGTTTGCGCTTTTTAAATTAAGACATATGTCTTAGTTCAATATATCCAAAAAATTTTAGCTTGTCCACGGGGTTGATAAGATAAAATACCAGGGGATTGACTAAAATGCTCATGACTGGTATATCTACTACAGCAACTCCACGGGACATCCACCGACAGCAATTTCCGGCATTAGCCCACAAAGCCTATTTCAATTTTGGGGGCCAAGGGACTCTGCCTCTGGTATCTCTAAATGCGATCCAACAAGCCTATGAGTATCTGCAGCGCTATGGCCCATTCTCGGGTAAAGTCAATGACTGGGTTACCGAGGAATCCCACAAAACTAGAAGTGCGATCGCATCAGAGTTGGGGACATCAGCAGAAACGATCACCCTAACCGAAAATGTGACCGTTGGCTGCAATATTGCGATGTGGGGGATTGATTGGCAACCGGGTGATCACATGCTGATGAGTGATTGTGAACACCAAAGTATTATCGCTACTGCCCAGGAAATTTCCCGTCGGTATCAGGTAGAGGTATCTACTTGTCCAATTATGGCAACTCTAAATCAGGGAGATCCCACTAAAACTATTGAGCAATACTTACGACCTCAGACGAGATTGGTGGTATTGAGTCATCTACTGTGGAATACCGGTCAAGTATTGCCACTCAAGGATATTACTGAAGTGTGTCACAACTACCCTAAGAGTAGCCAATTGGTGAGGGTTCTAGTGGATGCAGCTCAGTCAGTAGGTTCTTTGCCCTTAAATTTAACCGAACTGGGGGCAGATTTCTATGCCTTTACCGGTCACAAGTGGTGGTGTGGCCCAGCAGGAGTTGGAGGTCTCTATGTGAGTCCAGATGCCAAGAGCAGTCTCAATCCCACATTTATTGGTTGGCGGGGGATTATTCTGGATAAAGCTGGGAAACCTGTGGCTTGGCAACCAGATGGACAGAGATTTGAAGTGGCTAGCTCGGCTTATCCCCTGTATGGAGGATTACGTAGTGCGATCGCAATTCATCAGCAATGGGGAACTGCTGAAGAACGTTATCACCAAATTTGTCAATTGAGTGAATACCTATGGCTTGGCTTATCCAAGTTGGAAGCAGTCAGCTGTTTGGCGACTTCACCTCCCAAAGCTGGTCTGGTGTCCTTTGTGTTGACTAATGGCAAGCGCCATAAGACATTAGTAGAGTTTCTGGAGCAGCAAGGCTTTTTGCTACGAACTCTCCGGGACCCAGACTGTGTCCGTGCCTGTGTTCACTACTTCACCCAGCCGGATGAAATTGATAGGTTGATTGAGGCCATTGATGGGTTTAGTTCTGATAATTAATCAGAAAAGCTTAAGTCAAAGCTTAAGTCAAAGTTTAAGTAAAGATGCACCCCATTAGATAGTCATGGCCTACGATTCACACACATTTCATACTTTCAATAATGAGGGGTTAGTGTTTGCGATCGCATTTGCAGTTAGGTTTATTTTGTATGAGTTGATGTTTTTTTTCTTCAGGGTTGATGGTTAACGGTTGACAGTGAAGCGTCAACCCTTAATATCATCTCAGGATAATTAGTCTGTCTTGATGCAATAGCGAGTGGGGGAAACCACGGCAGTCGCTCATGGTTAGAAGTTACCGTAAGACAGTTGAGCCTTGTCTTGATGCAATAGCGAGTGGGGGAAACCACGGCAGTCGCTCATGGGGGAAACCCCCTTTGGCGGCGCTGCCTCCCCAAGACCGCGCAAATCACGCTAATCAATAAGTTTTACCCTTTTTCTGCATAGCCGACCAACCATAAAGGCTCAACGTAATCAGGTTTCGTCTCCGGGGGGACCCCCCTTTGGCGGCGCTGCCTCCCCAAGACCGCCCTGCATCGCTTAATAAAAATCTCCCCCATCTCCCCCATCTCCCCACACCTCCCACCCGACAAACACTTCCCACCCGACCCTTAATTATGGGTATTAAACCGGACTTGATATTACACTCCTACTTACTTCCTCTCGCCTATCCCGGAGCAAATCCATAATTTCCTCAGTGTAGCGATGGAATTTGGGATTACGCTTTATTTTGTAAGTACCCTAGATATTTTATCATTAATGGTTTGGCAATTAGCATCCAGTTTTCATGCTGCCAAAGCTTCCATGGATTCCAGGTAGCCATCAAAATTTTAGTTGTACATTAACGCTATTGGCTTCAAATAAACCCACATTCCGCAGGTTCATCAGCAAAGGAGATAATATTTACGACAAGGAGCACCAAAGAACTTTAGAATCCAACACCGTTCCTCACTGAGGTTAGAAATCTGTTTCAAGGAGGCGTAAGTTA
>NZ_JAAHHS010000387.1 GCF_010692395.1 Moorena sp. SIO3H5 | reverse complement strand
TCTGGAAGAACAATTCGGGATGCCCTATGTCGATATTGCTCCTTTGGGTGTGGTGGAAACTGCCCGTTGTATCCGTAAGATTCAGGAAATTGTCAATGGTCAAGGTGCTAATGTCGATTACGAGGAGTACATCGACAACCAAACCCTGTACGTTTCTCAAGCTGCCTGGTTCTCTCGCTCCATCGACTGCCAAAACTTGACGGGTAAGAAGGCTGTGGTATTCGGAGATAATACCCACGCTGCCGCTATGACCAAGATTCTGGCACGGGAAATGGGTATTCATGTGGTGCTGGCTGGTACTTACTGTAAGTATGATGCGGATTGGTTCAAGGAGCAGGTGAGCGAATACTGTGATGAGATCCTGATCAGTGATGATAATGGTGCGATTGGGGATGCGATCGCACGAATTGAACCTTCTGCAATTTTCGGTACCCAAATGGAACGGCACGTTGGTAAGCGCTTGAATATTCCTTGTGGTGTGATTGCTGCTCCCATTCATATCCAAAACTTCCCCATCGGTTATCGCCCCTTCATGGGTTACGAAGGTACTAACCAAATTGCTGATTTGGTCTACAATTCCTTCACCTTGGGTATGGAAGACCACTTGTTAGAAATCTTTGGTGGTCATGATACCAAGGAAGTGATTACTAAGGGGATCTCTGCTGATTCTGACCTGAACTGGAGTAAGGACGCTAAAGCAGAACTGAATAAGGTGCCTGGTTTTGTTCGCGGTAAAGTGAAGCGCAATACTGAGAAGTTTGCTCGTGAGCGTGGCTTTAGTGAAATCACTCTTGAAGTGATGTATGCCGCTAAGGAAGCTGTAGGGGCTTGAGGTGATACAGGTTCACCCTGTATCAGGGGAGATAGGGAGATAGGGAGATGGGGAGGTAGGGAGATGGGGAGGTAGGGAGATGGGGAGATGGGGAATCAGATCAGTTTTTCCGATTCCCGATTCCCGATTCCCGATTCCCGATTCCCGATTCCCGATTCCCGATTCCCGATTCTGTGTACCTTTTTCAAAGTCTGTGACTCTATCGAGAAGATTGCGGTGATTGCTCCGTAGAAATTTAATTATTATTTACAAAAAACTTCAATAGCTAGACCAGCCTATGGCTTCTGGTGGGTCTGGATGATTTGTAAGCTAATGCGCTACGCGCACACTACTGGAACAGCTATTAGCTAATGGGCTACGCCCACGCTACGGGAACAGCTATTGGCTTAATTTACCCTGGTGATTTATCATTTTTGTTTATTGTACTACTTTTTATTTAATTTTAATTTAAAAATGATTAATTAAGTATTAAATTTGATAAATAGGAGTTAAAGTGGTTTAGATTATGGTTTAAATTTATAAAAGTCTATTTAAGCTAATTTAAAGGCTATATCGATAAAAAAGACCCTGTATTTTCTAGTGCAGTTGGTGAATAATTCAATAAGCGCCTAAAGCCAAGCAATCTATGGCTGGCTTTCGGGTCCCTCGCTTAATTAGTGCCTGAGATAAATCAAGCAAGCAGAATTTTGGCAATTATGCTTTCCGTTGGCTTAGGGGCAAACACAAAAGAAGAATTTTTATCTGAAACAGGAGATAACTAAAGGTGAAACTTTCAGTTTATGGAAAAGGTGGTATCGGTAAATCCACAACTAGCTGTAATATCTCAGTTGCCCTAGCTAAGCGGGGTCGGAAGGTGCTGCAAATTGGCTGTGACCCGAAGCATGACAGCACATTCACTCTGACTGGTTTTCTGATCCCTACCATTATTGATACCCTTCAGGAAAAGGATTACCACTACGAAGATGTCTGGCCTGAAGATGTGATTTACAAAGGTTATGGTGGTGTTCATTGCGTAGAAGCTGGTGGTCCCCCAGCTGGTGCGGGTTGCGGTGGCTATGTGGTTGGTGAAACTGTAAAGCTGCTCAAGGAACTGAATGCTTTTGATGAGTACGATGTGATTCTGTTTGACGTTCTGGGTGATGTAGTCTGTGGTGGTTTTGCTGCTCCCCTGAACTATTCCAACTATTGCATGATTGTCACGGATAACGGTTTTGATGCCTTGTTCGCTGCTAACCGCATTGCTGCTTCTGTTCGTGAAAAAGCTCGCACTCACCCGCTGCGTCTGGCTGGTCTGATTGGCAACCGCACCTCTAAGCGCGACTTAATCGATAAGTATATCGAAGCTGTGCCGATGCCAGTGCTGGAAATTTTGCCACTAATTGAAGACATTCGTGTCTCTCGGGTTAAGGGCAAAACGATTTTTGAAATGGCAGAAACTGACCCTAGCCTGGAACCGGTTTGCCAATACTATCTCAATATTGCTGACCAAATCCTGGCACAGCCTGAGGGGGTTGTACCTCAAGATGCACCTGACCGGGATTTGTTCTCTTTGCTGTCTGACTTCTACCTAAATCCTCAAACCCCAGCAAAGACTGAGGAAGAAGAATTAGACCTGATGATGGTGTAAGCAAAGGTTAGGAGGTTAGGAGGTTGAAGGTTGAAGGTTAGGAGGTTGAAGGTTAGGAGGTTGAAAGAAAGGTTGAAGGTTGAAAGTTAGGTTGAAAGTTAGGAGGTTGAAGGTTGAAAGTTAGGTTGAAAGTTAGGAGGTTGAAGGTTGAAAGTTATAACAGTAAACCTGAAACCCTTCAACAGTTAACAGTAAAGCTGAAAACCTTCAACAGTCAACCTTCAACCTTAACCCTTAACCCTTAACCCTTAAAACCTTCAACCTTCAATCCTTCAACTCTTAAAACCTTCAACCTTAAACCCTTAAAACCTTCAACCTTTAAACCCTTAAACCCTTAAACCCTTAAAACCTACGAGAGAGACCAGGAGAGGAGAATTTTAAATGACCGTTGCTGAAACCCCTCAAGCCCTAGATTTTGAGTGCGAAACTGGGAATTACCATACCTTTTGTCCGATTAGCTGCGTGGCATGGCTTTACCAAAAGATTGAAGATAGCTTCTTTTTGGTGATTGGTACTAAGACTTGTGGCTATTTCCTCCAAAATGCGATGGGGGTGATGATTTTTGCTGAGCCACGCTATGCCATGGCGGAGTTGGAAGAAGGAGATATTTCCGCTAAGCTAAATGATTACGAGGAACTGAAGCGGTTGTGTTTGCAGATTAAACGCGATCGCAATCCTAGTGTGATTGTCTGGATTGGTACTTGCACTACCGAAATTATCAAGATGGATTTGGAAGGCTTGGCTCCCAAGCTGGAATCTGAGATTGGCATTCCGATTGTGGTGGCTCGTGCTAATGGCTTAGACTATGCTTTCACCCAGGGTGAAGATACAGTCTTGGCCGCTATGGCTCACAAGTGTCCGAAGGAAGCACCCCAGGTGGAAGAGGAGAAACAAGAGCGGAATGCGATCGCAAAACTCCTCAACTTTGGACGCCAGAAAGAAGAGGTGGCTGCGGAAGAGTCAGACTATGCGGATCATCCACCCCTAGTGTTGTTTGGCTCCCTACCTGACCCAGTTGTGACTAACCTCACCCTAGAGTTGAAGAAGCAGGGGATTAAGGTGTCTGGTTGGTTGCCTGCTAAGCGTTACACGGAATTGCCAGTAATTGAAGAAGGTTACTATGTTGCTGGGGTGAATCCTTTCCTCAGTCGTACTGCTACTACTCTGATGCGCCGCCGCAAGTGTAAGTTAATTGGCGCACCTTTCCCCATTGGTCCGGATGGCACTCGGGCTTGGATAGAGAAAATGTGTTCTGTATTTGGTATTGAACCAAAAGGCTTAGCAGAACGGGAAGCTAAAATTTGGGAAAGCTTGGAGGATTATATCCAGCTGTTGCGTGGTAAGTCAGTATTTTTCATGGGGGATAACTTGCTGGAAGTTTCCTTAGCTCGTTTCCTTGTTCGTTGCGGGATGACTTGCCATGAAATCGGTATCCCTTACATGGATAAGCGTTATCAGAAAGCTGAGTTAGCTCTGTTAGAGAAGACTTGCCACGAAATGGGTGTACCAACTCCTAAGATTATCGAGAAGCCAGACAATTACAACCAGATTCAGCGGATTTATGACTTGGAGCCGGATTTGGTGATTACCGGTATGGCTCATGCTAATCCTTTGGAAGCACGGGGGATTAATACTAAGTGGTCCGTTGAGTTTACCTTTGCTCAAATGCACGGCTTTACTAATGCCCGAGACATTCTGGAATTGGCAACTCGTCCGTTACGTCGCAATAACAGTCTCAAGGATTTGGGTTGGGATAAGTTAGTAAAAGAAGAGGCTAAAGTTTAGCGCTTCTTAGTGGAGTAGGGAGTCGGGAAGTCAGAAGAGGTATCCCCCCTAACCCCCCTTATTAAGGGGGGTTAGGGGGGAATCTTGCTGTGGAACAGGCATCTTGCCTGTTTCATTTCCAGGCGGGCAGGATGCCCACTCCACTTATATTGATTCCCTCCCTCTAATTCCCTGTTCCCGTCTTGATGCAAAGCGCGAGTGGGGGAAACCCCCGCGTGAAGGTAATGGTGCGCTTACAGTCGTCGAATTAAATTCGCCACGGGTCGCACCTGAGGCATCGCTATTAAAAAATATTTACCCATGCATCTGCATAACAAGCATACTATTTTGGCTCCACAATAAACAGGTTTCGTCTCCGGGGAAACCCCCGTGAGGCCACTGCATCGCTTGTCTGTACCCCCACACCCCACACCCCACACTCCACACCCCACACCTCACGTCTTTGTTAAAAACCTACCCTTGTGAGATCTCCCCATCTCCCCATCTCCCCATCTCCCCACCCTCCCTCTAATTATGGGTATTCAACCTGACTTGATATACTTATTTCATTAGTAAACACAAGCTATAAAAAGCTTTTTAAGCATCCAATAAAAGCTTTTTATAAATACTTTAACTGCAGTAAATTAATTCAACAAAATCTTTAACTAATCGATACGTATAATTACGCTAACTTGATAATAAATAGCGAATTTTTCGCTTAGTATTAATCTATAAATGGAAGTATTCAGCCGACAGCTAACGCCATAGGCGCATCTACAATTGCCAGCTATCAGCCATGGCATGAGCTGAATGCTTATCTATAAATAAGGTTTGCTGAAAAAGTATTTAGGTAGCGATAGGCAAGAGGCAAGAGGCAAGAGCGATGCAGCGCGGTCTTGGGAAGGCAGTGCGGTCTTGGGGGTTCCCCCCATGAGCAACTGCCGTGGTTTCCCCCATGAGCGACTGCATCAAGACGGCAAGAGTTCCGGAGTGCTCATCCGTGCAAGAGAAGCAGTGACTTTCATCATTTGTGCTTATGTTTTGAGCTTGTGGATTGCTTAATCCTTGCACTTATTGGAAAAAAAAAGGCTTGAAACCCTGATCTCGCAAGCCTCCTAGTTTTATTCAGCAAGCCCTAAATAGGGATTTTTTTCCGGTTAATTATCTTATATGAAGGGGAAAAAATCAATTCATTATAATGATATTCCGGATTTTTTTAGGCACCAATCAATATCTGTGCTCAGTGTTGAATACAACAATTACAACGTAAGCTAATGGGCTACGCGCAGGCTACGCCAACAGCTATCAGCGTGTCGCGTATCAGCTAATGGGCTACGCGCAGGCTACGCCAACAGCTATCAGTGACCACTGACCACTGACGGCTGAATGCTTACATTACAACACTAGTATCAGAACAATTATTGTGCCTTTAATTTCCCAAATTTAACTGCAAATTTGGCGTTGCTTATTCTGGGTATGGTTTTGCCCCCCTAGCCCCCCAATTTTGGGGGGAAAAATACTTTCTTGCGTCCCTTCCGGTGCGCTTTCCAATGGGCGAGTAAATCGCCCTTGGGTCGCACCGCAAAGTTGGGGGAGGGGGCTTGACCAAAACCAGATGATCGCGCATTCATTCCTTGATTCAGCAACGCCGCAAATTTAGGCAGCATCAATAGTCAATTATTGGAGTAAATAAAAAAATGGCAATTATTTTAGGAACTCTCAACGAAGATAATTTAGAAGGTCTCCCTGAAAACGACATCATTCAAGCTTTAGATGGAAACGATATTGTTCGAGGACGGGAAGGGAATGATATTATCCAGGGAAATGAAGGGAATGATCAACTCTTTGGTGGAGAAGGTGACGATGTAATTCAAGGTGGCGCTGGGAATGATCGAATTTGGGGTGATAGTGGTAATGATGTCCTCCAAGGCGGTGCTGGGAATGATACTTTCCGAGACAGTGCCGGTGTTAACTATTTTGACGGTGGAGAAGGTCGTGATACCGTTAACTTTCAAGATCTAATCAACTCTGGTATTAAGCTCAATTTGGCTGAAGGCACTGGTAGTTACACCGATGAGCAAGATCAGGAAGTAGCACAAACTTTAATTAGTATTGAAAGAGCCGTAGGTACTAATTTTAATGACGAACTAATTGGTAACGAGGCTCACAACACTTTCTTCGGTTTAGACGGTGATGACACCATAACTGGCGGTGCTGGAAATGATGTAATCAACACTGGTGACGGAAACAATACTATTGATTCTGGTTCCGGTGTAGACACCATCGAGCTTGGGAATGGTAACAACACCATTGCCCTTGAAGAAGGTGAAGGACATGACAAAGTGATAAATTTCCAACTGGGGTTAACTCGCTTTGGGGTTAGTGATGCTAGCACCCTTACCTTTGAGCAGTCTAATGGCAGTGTGAATATCATAGCTGCTGATGGTGACCTTCTCGCCAATGTAGAGGGAGTTGAGGTTAGTACCTTTACTGATAATCTCTCCACCATCTTTTTCTAATACCCCTCGCTTCCGGATGTTGCTTAATAATCGAATGATTTGAAGAGTTTTCTGGAACGGGCATCTGGCTGTGGAGTGGGCATCCGGGCATCTGGCTTTGGAACGGGCATCTTGCCTGTTTCATTTCCAGGCGGGCAGGATGCCCACTCCACTTATATTGATTCCCCCCCCTCTCATCTGGCTGTGGAACAGGCATCTTGCCTGTTTCATTTCCAGGCAGGCAGGATGCCCACCCCACTGATATTGATCCCCCCCCTCTTATTCCCGATTCCCGATTCCCGACTCCCGACTCCCTAGGACCTGACCACGTCTGAACCCCACTCACGAGAGAAACCGGATATCCTATTCACCCGTCCCCGGCAAAAAAAAACAAAAAAAAAAATGACGAAACACAATAAGAC
>NZ_JAAHHS010000386.1 GCF_010692395.1 Moorena sp. SIO3H5 | reverse complement strand
GTCTGTCTACGATATCTTTGGCCTCTTGGCAGCGGGGGGTACCTTGGTTATGCCCGATCCAGAGGCAGCCAAAGACCCAGCCCATTGGGTTGAGTTAATGACGACCCATCAAGTCACCCTCTGGAACACTGTCCCTGCCCTGATGCAGATGCTAGTGGAATATCTGTCTGAGCACCCAGACCAAGTAACCGAGAACCTCCGACTTGCCCTGTTGAGTGGTGATTGGATTCCACTCAATTTACCGACCCAAATCCAATCATTATGGCCCCAAGGACAGGTGGTCAGTCTGGGGGGAGCCACAGAGGCTTCAATTTGGTCTGTGTACTATCCCATCACCACCGTAGAGCCGGAATGGAAGAGCATTCCCTACGGCAAACCTCTGGTGAATCAAAGTCTACATGTGCTCAATCACAATCTGGATCCTTGTCCCAATTCGGTTCCGGGTCAGCTCTACATTGGTGGGATTGGTCTGGCCCAGGGCTATTGGCGGAATGAGCAAAAAACGAATGCTAGCTTTATTCTGCATCCCCAGACTGGAGAGCGCTTGTATAAAACGGGTGATTTGGCCCGCTACTTACCAGACGGCAACACTGAATTTTTGGGTCGGGAGGATTTCCAAGTCAAAATCAGTGGTTATCGAATTGAACTGGGTGAGATTGAGGCAACCCTGCTGGGGCATGCTACAGTTAAGGAAACCGTTGTGGCTGCTGTGGGTGAACTACAGAGTAAGAAGTTGGTGGCCTATGTGGTCTTCCACTCAGAATCATCCGACTCTGCCACAGAAGACATCCACGATGACATCCGCATTGACGAACTGCGTCACTACTTGCAGCAGCAGTTGCCAGAGTATATGGTGCCGCAGAGTTACATGGTCCTTGATGCCCTGCCCCTAACGGCAAATGGTAAGGTCGATCGCAAACGATTGCCTACCCCTGAGTTAATCGGCGATCGTCACTCCTCTGACACCTACATTCCCCCACGCAATCACCAAGAGCTACAGCTGGTAAAGCTATGGCAGGAGATTTTAGAGGTTCAACCCATTGGGGTTCGTAGTAACTTCTTTGACTTGGGGGGGCACTCCCTGTTGGCCGTGCGCTTAATGAATCGCATTGAGCAGGACTTTGGGCGATCGCTGCCATTAGCAACCCTGTTTCAGGCAGCAACGATTGAGCAACTGGCCGCAAGCTTGCAGCAGGAGCAGAGCGTGACATCCCTGTCTCCTCTGGTTCCCATTCAGACCCAGGGCACCCAACCGCCTATTTTCTGTGTCCACCCTGCTGGTGGGACGGTCTTTTGCTACCTGGAGCTGTCCCAACTGCTCGGTGCAGACCAGCCCTTCTATGGATTGCAATCTTTGGGTCAACAGGAAGGGCAAGCTCCACTGACAACGGTGGAAGAAATGGCAACGGCTTACCTAGCCGCGATCCGCGACATTCAGCCCCAGGGTCCTTACCTGCTAATGGGTTGGTCCTTTGGTGGGATGATTGCCCTTCAAATGGCCCACGATCTACTCTCCCAAGGTGAGCAGATTGCATTCCTAGGCTTGCTGGACACCTATGCACCAGCCTACATGCCTGATGAGCAGTCCTTATCAGAAGATGTGGAAGTAGTTTTGGAGCTATTTGGGGGGCCTCTCGCCCTCGATTGGGAAGCGCTCCGAGAATTGCCCTCGGAGCAACAAGCGGCCTTAATTTGGGAACAAGCTCGCCAGGCAAATCTAGTTCCACCGGATTTAGAAGCGGCTCAAATTGAGCGCCTCCTGCAGTTGATGAAGCTCAATCACAAAGCCATGCGCAGTTACTCACCTCCTGCCTATCCGGGTACGATAACACTGTTACGTGCTTCATCTGGTTTAGTAGCAGTGTCTGAGGCAGAATCGATAGTCGATCCCACGTTGGGTTGGCAAGCAGTTACGTCCTCACCAGTTCAAGTTTATACTATTCCTGGTTATCACGAATATATGGTGCATCAGCCTACAGTTACCATTGTGGCTGAGACCATCAAAGCCAGTATTGAAAAAGCGCTCAATGCCGAGGCTTAAACGTCATCCTAGTGATGATTGCTAATAAGTTGAAAAGGGAATGATATCCGATGCTGAAGAACTTTAACATTATTGATGCTGACAGCCACGTCTTGGAGCCCGAAGATCTCTGGGAAAAATACCTGGAACCTCAGTTTAAGGACTTGGCACCTAAAGACTACCAATTTGAAGGTGAGCTGATCCTACACAAGTTATCTGAACCTGTGATGGCCGAAAGTAAGAGGCTCATGGCAGAGGACCCCAGTCGATATAAAGGTGGTTATGACCCTCAAGCTCGAGTTGAGTTGATGGAAAAAATGGGGTCTGACGTGACCTTTTTGTACCCAACCATCGGGTTGTGGATGTGGGCGATCGACACCATGGATTCCCAACTGGCTGGCGCTCTGGTCAGAGCCTATAATAATTGGCTGCAGGACTTTTGCAAACACGACCCCCAAAAGTTAAAGGGTGTAGGTGCTATTAACCAGCATGATCCCGCAGATATGGTGCCAGAGCTACAGCGAATTGCAGAGTTTGGTTGGCGAGCGGTCTTTATTCGCCCCAATCCCGTGAAGGGACGAATACTCAGCGATCCGGCCTATGAACCATTTTGGAGTGAGTGTGAACGCCTGAACATAGCCGTCACGGTTCATGAAGGAACCCATAGTCGTCTTCCCACCACTGGGGCTGATCGTTTTGACTCTCGTTTTGCACTCCATGCCTGCTCCCATCCGATGGAGTTGATGATGGGACTGTTGGCCATGATTGAGGGGGGCATTTTAGAGCGTCATCCCAAACTAAGGGTGGGCTTTTTTGAAGCTGGGTGTGGTTGGCTACCCTACTGGCTATGGCGATTGGATGAGGAATATGAAAATCTTGCCTATGAAGTCAAGGATAATGTCAAGATGAAGCCCTCTGAATATTTCCAGCGTCAGTGCTTTATCGGGTTTGAAGCATCAGAGCCTTATCTGCCTGAATTAATCGAGTATATTGGGGCTGATAAATTATTGTTTGGGTCTGATTTCCCTCATATGGATCATCCGAACTTTATCGAAAGTGTCGATGAGGCACTGGCACTGCGACAGCGTCTCCCTGAGGAGACCATTCGCAAAATCCTCCATGACAATCCCTTGAATTACTACGGGCTAACATAGCGGCGTTGCGTCAGTCAAGTAATGGATAGGAGTAGAGTGGGCATCCTGCCCGCTCGAAAATAAGCATGAAACTGGCAAGATGCCAGTTCCACGCAAGATACCCATTCCATGCAAGATACCCATTCCATGCAAGATGCCCATTCCATGGCAAAATGCTAATTAAACCAAGATATCTATTCCACGTAAAGTACCCATTACATGTAAAATACCTATTACACGTAAGCTGCCCATTCCACGCAAGATGCCCATTCTACAGGTGCGACCCAAGGGCGATTTACTCGTCCTTGGGTCGCACCTACTCTTAAAATCATTCTATTATTCAGTAACGCCGGATTTTTTTCCTATTCCCTACTCCCTGTTCCCTGTTCCCTTTTAACTTTTATAAAACCACCTTTAATACCACGGTTTGGATCGCGAAGTTGGATATTATCTTCTATTTCAAATGCACAAGGTAGTTTAGCAGACCAGCATAGCTCATGGTCTTCTGGAGAGATATCTGGTGGAGACAAATAATTAATACCATTAACTTGTTTTTTTTCTAAATATGACGTCATCATTTGGGGAGGGAGAATCAGTCGATAGGAGGTTTTTTGATTTAGAACAATAGCTAAGGTGATAACCGCTAATGCTAAATAACTAGTTATCCTAAAAACTTGAGGAATTATCCATAATTTGGATGGCTGTATTTTTTTGGTTATTAGGAAATTAAAATTGCCAAATTTTTTATTAAATAATATAGTAATATATAAACCAGGTATAAGAATTAAATATCCTATTCCAAATCTGATTACGGGAGCATAGAGCATCAGAAATACCGTTCCCAAAATAGCTAATCCTAATACCCACATCAAACTCCAGAGGCGATGAGTGATTGATGTTCGGATAATAGAGATAGTCAATAAAATTGAAATTAAAATTATTACAGTAGCGATTTGATTTAGAGTACTATTAATCAACCAAATCCCAAATAACCAAAGCCAGGGAGGAATATTTGGTGGAGCTGAGTCAAACCAAATTCCCCAAACTTGAGTGTTATCAGCAACTGCTTTAGCTTCTTCTGCTGTCCAAGACCAGGGTAAATCCAGACATAAGAATGATGAGGGAAAAAGTGGGCAACCAGAGGTGACGATATTGACAGCGAACATGGGTGATAAGAGTAAACTAGTGATGACAGCACCTATCACTAGTCGTTTTATACAAAACCTACTGAAAACACTATAAAAAATAACTGATATTAATAATATAGGTAGACAAGTAAGCTTTATAGTTACAGCTCCAGCTGCTAAAATAAGTGGGATAAATGGATCGTAAAATTTATTCTTAAATTTATTTTTAAAACTATAATTTTCATCCTGGGTTACGGATGATGAGCGATGGTGAGCAATGATTAACATTGCCCAAGCGATGATTACGGTCAGCAAAATTACTGGGATATCTGGCGATGGAGAGACCAGGATATCTGACATCAAACTGGATAGACCTAGGAGAGGGAGTAGAATTAATGAGCAGATGACGATAAACCAGTCACTGAGCTTTGCTTGATTGGTGAATAGTTGAGCGAGAGCAATCAAAAAGTGTACTATTGCCAGAAGAAAGGCAAAGCCATTGGTGATGGCACTAACTTGAGCATCGAAAATTGGAGGGTTAAAGGGAGCAGCGAGAGCAAACCACGATGAGGTAAAACCAAGCTGCTGAATGAGCAGGGCGATACCTGGCACTGCTCCATACTCGGACAACCATCGGATGGCTCCATAGTGATAGAGACCTGTGTCAAGCCAAGTTACTTGTCGGCTGGTGAATGCTGCGACACCAAATTCTAAGGTCAACAATCCCAAAGCTAAGTTGGGAAACACCATGAACAATAGATTAGCAATTTCATCCCGGGTAGGTTGTGATGTCAGAGACAATAAACTCAGACTAGCAGCGGTACACCAGCCTACCCAGGAATTGAGGGGAAATACTAAGGAGGTTGCTAGCAGTGCAATGGACAGCACAATGATGCCCAACCACACTGCTGCAATAATGCGATCGCTAACTCGTTTAAAGGAATCCGCTTGGAGTACATTCAGTACAGCAGTTCCGATCAAGTAGCAAGGAATAAGTAGAAAATTCCAAGTCGTGATGAAGTAGAACATGTCAATAGCCTATACAGGCTGAAAAACTGAGTCCTCTACTGAATCCTGTTTTTGCTTTAACTCTTCTGTAGTAAATTCTTCATAGTAAGACCGTTCAGTATTTACCTGCCACAGATCATGGTTTTCTCCCAGTAAATTCTTCACTGCTAGCATTCCTGTTAACATGGAATGGTCTTGATTATTGTAGCGATGCATCCCATTGCGTCCAATGGTTTGTAGGTTATCAAAGTCTGCTAAAAAATCTTGAATCACTTGTAAATGCTGACGATAATCACGGTCGTAAACTGGGTAAGCTTTAGGTTGGCGCAACACAGTACCATCTTCTACAGCCTTGGCATCAGCTAGACCTAAACTCGCCACTTCACGGGTGGCTAAATCCAGCAATTTGCTCTCAGATAGATTCCAGATTTCATCTCCCTCATTACAGAAGTATTCTAAACCCAGACAGGTCTTGTTAGGATCCGATACCATTTTTGGACTCCAATTCTTAAAGTTTTGGATGCGACCCACTTTTACTTCTGGACTATGGATATAAATCCACTGATCAGGAAATAAATCTTTAGCATCAATAATGAGCGCTACAATAATAAACGCTCGATAAGATAGGGATTTTGCTGCTTCGATTACCGCTGGTGGGGGAGGTGGATCGAGTTTTTTAACCAGTGCTGTCACTGGCATACTAGAGATGAAATGGTCTCCAGAGATACTGATAGTTTTTTCATCCTGCAAAGCAGTAATGCTTTTGATATGATTACCATCTCGTTGAATACTAGTGACGACAGTATTCAGTCTTACCTGACCACCTTGATTATCTACTGCTTGCTGAAATTTTTCCCACATCATCCCTGGTCCAAGTATGGGGTAATCAAATTCCTTAATCAAGCTTTTGCTATTTTGACTTCCGAACAAAGCATTGATAATTGCTTGTTTTAGAGATAATTTTTGAATACGCTGTGCTGCCCATTCTGCTTGAATTTTATCGCAGGGTATGCCCCAGACTTTTTCCGTATACGTTTTAAAAAATAGTCTGTATAGACGACGACCAAAGCGATCGCTTACCCACTCTTCAAAGGTTTCAGGTTCACGCCAAGGTTGCAATTTTGCCTTGATTTTTGCCTTGAAGTAGCTGAGCAAAATAATCAGACTGTTAATGATGCCTAAATTCGATAGGGTGTTAAAAATTGAGAGGGGATAGTCGTAGAATTTCCCCTGGTAATAAATGCGTGACATGCGGGGAACTTTGATAAAATCTTCCCCTAAAACCTCTTGCCAACGTTGATGCGCTGCTTCTACTTTGGTATAGAAGCGATGACCACCAATATCGAAGCGATAGCCTTTGTAGACTTCGGTGCGAGCAATACCACCGACTTTATTGGATTTTTCTAGAACGATAGGTTTAATGCCTTGTTTAACCAGGTCATAGGCAGCAGTAAGACCAGCCGGTCCTGCCCCTGTAATCACTACGGGATAATGTTCCATTGATTAAAAATATTGCGTCAGTGGTGAGTGCGTTAGTGGTCAGTGCTTAGTAGGAGAATATCGATTTTTATTCCATAGCGATCGCAATTCTAAGTTAACCCTAAAATTCAAACAGTTATTATCAACTGTTATGGTTCAAATTTTTAAATTAAATTCAGTAATATAGCGTTTATAGAACTCATGAGGTACACAGAATTGACTATTGGCTCTTGCCTCTGGGAGCATGTCAATTTTGTTAATCCCTGATTTAGATCCCCCATTATCCCCCTTAATAAGACTTTTGAATCTAATTCCCCCCTTTTTTAAGGGGGGCTAGGGGGGATCTATTTACCTAATTACAAAGGTGACATGCTCCCCTTA
>NZ_JAAHHS010000385.1 GCF_010692395.1 Moorena sp. SIO3H5 | reverse complement strand
TCCTTGGAACTGAAGAAGATGCCCGTTGCTGGGCAGCGGAATTGGTGGGTCTTGACCCAGAGAAAACCAAATCTTTCACCATCGAAGAACCCAAACCATTATTGAGTCGTTTGTTACCGGGTAACCTTATGCGCAATAGATCTCAGATATCTGTTGGTATAGATTGGTTAGAGTTTGAACTATCAACTAGCGGTCAGCCCCTATGGTTGTACCGACCATAAGATAAAATGGAGATTTGAGATTTCACAAAGCGTTTAATATCTCAAATCTCCCAGGGAAATTCGGAGGATCTTACCTTGCACTGGAGAGTTAGGGCAATTCGAGGCGCAACAACTGCCTCAGAAAATACAGTAGCAGCGATTCGAGAAGCAGTGATGGAACTGCTAGATGAACTCGAAGCTCATAATGAAATCGACCATCAAGAAATTATTAGTGCGATTTTCACCACGACCCGTGATTTAGATGCTAAATTTCCAGCTGCGATCGCACGAGAACGTCCTAATTGGGATCATGTTCCTTTACTTGATGTCCAACAGATGCATGTCGAGGGTAGCCTAGAGCGTTGTATCCGGTGTTTAATCCAAATCAACACTCCTGTTTCTCAACTTGAAATTTATCATCCCTATTTACGTCAGGCCAAAAATTTAAGGCCTGATTGGACTCTAGCTCAAGTCAACCGTTAATTGTCAGTCAGGTTATTTCTACTAACCACGCGCCTTCTACCAATTAGCCAGTCGTAATTTAAAGTTCTCATTAGACTTTGTGGCAGTTGTCGGGAACAGCTGATCTGCGCATCTGGCAAAAGTGGACAAGAATTGACGTAAAGCGATGCAGCGCGGTCTTGGGAAGGCAGCGCGGTCTTGGGGGTTCCCCCCATGAGCGACTGCCGTGGTTTCCCCCATGAGCGACTGCATCAAGAACACTATCATAAAAATACTTTTGCAAGAGGTATATTACTCATTAGTCAAAATAAAATTGTTAATTGTTAGTTGTTAATTAAGCATTAAAAACTAACAATTAACAGCCATGGGATTTTATTTACTGAAATGTATCAATGGTCAACCGTCCATGGTCAACCATCAACAGAAAAATTTTCAGGTTGATTCCGTGTGTCTATCAGATGATTTGTGGTGGAAACGAATTCCTAAAAAGATATCGTATACAAAGTTCCAAAAACTCTTTCGAGCCAGAAGTCCTAGAGATTGATCACAACCTTTTTCATCTAAAAGGGGTTTAACAGCACGGTAGGCGGGCTGATACTTGTACCAGGGTATGCTCGGCCACAGGTGATGAATTAGATGATAATTTTGTCCCATAATTAGCAGGTTTATGATGGGACTGGGGTAAATTCTAGCATTTTTCCAGCGATCACGTTCTTTAAATGGACGATGGGGCAAATAATCAAAGAACAATCCTAGCGCTATACCTACAACTAATGCTGGTACAAACCAATAGTTCATGATGTAGTCTAAAAAGCTGTATTGACAAGCAAGATATATGATTATGGCGATGAATAGACGGCTAAAAAACCACTCCCATAACTCATACTTACGCCACAAACGGCGCTTGAAAAAAAATATTTCGTGATAAAAGAAGCGAACTGCAATTAACCACAGCGGACCACCAGTCGAAACAAAATGATCGGGATCATTTTCGGGATCGTTAACATTGGCATGATGCTGCATATGAACCCGCGTGAACACTGGGAAGGTAAAACCTAACATCAGGGCGCTACCATGACCCATTAGGGCATTGACGTAACGGTTTTTGTGGGCAACATGGTGAGAGGCATCGTGAATGACTGTTCCTACCATGTGTAAGGCAAGGACATTAATGCTAAAGCAGCAAGCGTTAGGCAAATCCCAAAGCCAGTAACCACTGGTGGAACAGACCACCAAGATGATCGCCGCCACAAACATGAGTAACGTTAAGTTAAACTTATCCGGGGCACCCAAGAACTCCTTGGGCACTGTCAGCGGCTTGATGGCCTCCGACATACTTGTTTTTTCTCCTTTCTACTGTCTTTTGGTAGTATAAGGTACAATGGCTCAATTATAAAGATTTGTTAAGATTAGAGCTTCTAATCAGAAACTAGAGTCAGTTTCAGGAAAATCACTCTCTTCACCAGGGGAGTCACCCTCCGGCACTGCTTGTGATACCCTTCTGCTTCTGGGACGCACAGGGGTTTTCAACTGTGGAGCTACCTTCACGCACCAGACAGACTTCCTTTGGGAGCAGGTCTTGCGTTGCAGAACATTTGTACTATGTACCATTAGAGCAAGCTTAAACCCATGAGGGGGCTATAGATAATGTACAAATATTCGGCATTTGTGACATGCTCCCCCTATTACCTATTACCTATTACCTATTACCCATTACCTATTACCCAGATAAGCGTACAAATGTTCGGCATTTGTGACATGCTCCCCTTCCTTTCGACTCACCATACAGATAAACCTCCTGTGAAGCTCCCTGGTTGAGTTCCGCTTCAATCAGGTTAACCACTACCCCTGCCAACTTCTCCAAGTTGCTTAAATCATCCGTTGGGTACCCCAAACAACGGAAATCAAAACCAGTTTCTCAATGTTGAGCCTGTACTGCCAACAGCTCACCCATTGGAACCATCTCTGGTAAATAAACAAATAGTGGATAATCACCGATTAGATTCTCCCGGACTCAAGAAACACGAACAACTATTAACGTTTGGTATTGTTTACTCTCAGTATGAAGTATTATAGCCATCAAGATTTTTTCTGCGTAAGTATAACGAATAATGCTTCATAATCTAAAAATAGATGTTTTATTTAAAAAATAGTACATTTTATTGTAGTTATTATATCTGCATAAGACTATAATTAACAACTCTTAAATAGGAAATATTAGGTAGAAAATAGGTAGTTTAAATTATGGTTATTGAGCAAGTTTTTATTCAAGCATAAGTGAAACACTAACAAGCCCATTTTATCCTTGAGTATTAATACTTGATACTTCAGACTTTATCCTTGATCCCCTGTACTAATCTAGCAATTTAATACCGGTATATCTTACTAATGGAGCACATAATGTGTTTCCCTTGATAGTTCCGCTGTTTCTTTGTAATCCAATAGAAATGTCCAACTAATACTGCCAAACAGCGATGAATTACCATCGGATGCCAACCCATTTGTTTAAATCGGGGTTCAGATGGGTCAAACAAACGTAACGATCACGGAGGTATCACTGAGTGTACGATTTCTTCTTGGTAAGCGATCGCGCTTTAGGAGCTGCTGCCTGTTTAACTGATGTCCAGAAAGCTAAGTGGGTAAACCTTTTATGAAAGTTGCCTATTTCCAAAGGCTGAGTAAAATTCAGCATTGGTTAGGCTCGGAGTATACAAACCCCAACCCAATGATGATGTTCGCAAAACTGACTTGCCTGTTGTAACAACGCCCACAGTCTATATTCTGATTTTTATAGATAGAAACAACCCATCTGTTTGACAACCTACCCGCATCACTGGTGCTTGTCCCATGTCATGATCACAAGCAATGGGGATTCGTTGCCCCAAGGCTACCATCAACAACGGGACATCTAGAAAGCCACGATGGTTACTCACTACTACAACAGCAGATTTATGAGGAATGCGATCCTGATCGATATTGGAACAATTTATTCCCATTGCAGCAAGAAGCGCATCAGAAACCTGTAGTGGAAGATGGTCAGACATCAGTTTCAGTGATCAATTTCTAATATAGATTAACATTTCTTAACATTATTTTAAAAATATATCTATTGACAGATGCCTTAAAGTAGAGATAATCAGGTGCAAAACAACTAATGGTGATAGACTGCCAGTGACTACAAGTGTGTAGCTTGACACATTAGGCATTAAGCCAGTAGTAGAAAAAGCCTGTTAAATCTAAACTAGACTACTAACTTATGTTAATAATTAATTTTTCTTATAATCAATTGACAGAAGGTGGCCTTGATTCCATTCCTTCAAAGGATTGGGATAAGTTATCGGCTGCTGATCATTACTCCTTACTCATAAGTAACAGACTAAGGAGTAATGACTCGAAACCCCACAACTAAAATAGGTGGAATGAGTTACAAGATAATAAACAATTTTGAGTAACGTCAACTAAAAAGTAGCGACAGATACTTTTTATAAAAGGTTAAAACTTAAGTAAATCTGATTCGATAAATACTACATAAAGTAACAACTAAAATTAATACTAGTAGCCATGCACTAGGTTAAAACTCACTTAAATAATTTAAAACAGTTGGCTGGAGGGCGTCTTTAACACTCATATGATTCATACGAATACTACTAAAAATACATTTGCCATTACAACACCCCTTTACTATGTGAACGACTTACCCCATATCGGCAGTGCCTATACCACCATGGCATCTGATGCAGTAGCTCGTTTTCAACGGTTACAGGGCAAAGAGGTACTGTTAATTACTGGTACAGATGAACATGGACAAAAAATTCAGCGGACTGCTGAAAATCAAGGGGTAGATCCTCAAGTACATTGCGACAAGATAGCTGCTGGATTTGATGTCCTCTGGCAAAAGCTCAATATCCAGTATGACCGTTTCAGCCGCACTACTGCTAACCGCCACCAAGCCATTGTCAAAGAATTTTTCATGCGGGTTTGGGATAAAAGTGACATTTATCTGAGTCAACAACAAGGGTGGTACTGTGTCTCCTGTGAGGAATTTAAAGAGGAACGGGAACTTCTACCTGGAAACCGCTGCTCGATTCACTCCAATCAAGAAGTGGAGTGGCGGGATGAGCAAAACTACTTTTTCCGGCTCTCTAAATACCAAAAACAGCTAGAAGAACTTTACCAACAGCGACCGGATTTTATCCAACCGGAAAGTCGCCGTAATGAAGTCTTGAGTTTTGTCAGTCAGGGACTACAGGATTTTTCGATTTCGCGATTGAATGTCGATTGGGGGTTCCCAGTACCAGTTGATCCCAGCCACACCATCTATGTCTGGTTTGATGCCTTACTAGGCTACGTGACTGCCCTATTGGATCCCGATAGTGAACCAACTCTTGATAATGCCTTAAAAAAATGGTGGCCGATCAATATACATCTTATCGGTAAGGACATCCTGCGCTTTCATGCTGTATACTGGCCTGCCATGTTAATGTCAGCCTCTCTACCTGTTACAGGTCAAGTATTTGGTCATGGCTTTCTGACCAAAGATGGTCAAAAAATGGGAAAAACTCTAGGCAATACCCTAGACCCAGTGGAGTTGGTAGATAAATACGGTGCTGATGCAATTCGCTATTATTTTCTAAAAGAGATTGAATTTGGGCGAGACGGGGATTTTAGTGAAACCCGTTTTATCGATATCGTCAATGCGGATTTAGCCAATGACCTAGGTAATTTGCTCAATCGCACCTTGGGCATGGCTAAAAAATATTGTCAAGGTATTGTTCCAGGTTTAACTGGCTCAGATATTTCACAGGTCAATCCTCTGCTCGAAATTGGCTTAGATCTCGGTTCACAAGTGGCTAAGGCTTATGAATCCCTAGCGTTTAGCCAAGCTTGCCAAAAAATATTTACTCTGATTCGAGCCAGTAACAAATTTCTAGATCAGCAAGCTCCCTGGAGCTTGTATAAACAAGGAAAACAGCAAGAGGTTGAACAAGTGTTATATACAGTTTTAGAGTCAGTGCGCTTAGCTGCCTATCTCTTATCACCGATTATTCCCAGTATTAGTACGGAGATTTACCAACAACTAGGTTTTGCCATCGACTTTAGCCAAAAAGAACACATCTTTTTGGCTGCTCCTTATGTATCCCATGGATCTTGGGGGGTTTTACCTCAAAACCAGAAGCTAGGAAAACCCAAACCGGTATTTGCACGACTGGAACTCATCTAATTTGCTTCCGTCTTATTAACCAAAAACTTAATCGGCATCTTACATTAATGCTGATTAAGTAAAAAGTTTTTTAATTTTTTTTTTTAACAAAGAGGTATAATAAAAATGCTTAGCCATTATAATCATGATCCAATTTTTACACCTGAACAAGTCTTAGAAAACCGTGGTCGTGTTGCCATCTTTATCGATGGTTCAAACTTATTTTATGCTGCCCTACAACTAGGGATTGAAATTGACTACACTAAGCTATTGTGTCGTTTGACAGCAGGATCTAGGCTACTACGCTCTTTCTTTTACACTGGTGTTGATCGTACGAATGAGAAGCAGCAAGGCTTTCTGCTCTGGATGCGTCGTAATGGCTACCGAGTAATTGCCAAAGATTTAGTGCAGCTACCAGATGGCTCAAAAAAAGCTAATCTGGATGTAGAAATTGCTGTTGACATGATGGCACTAGTGGGTTCCTACGACACAGCAGTTCTAGTCAGTGGTGATGGGGATCTTGCCTATGCAGTCGATTCTGTCAGTTATCGGGGAGTTCGGGTTGAGGTGGTCAGCCTACGCTCCATGACCAGTGATAGTCTAATTAATGTAGCCGACCGCTATATTGACCTTGATACCATCCAAGAAAGTATCCAAAAAACACCCAAACAAAACTATACTTACCGTCCGTTGTCTGGGTTCAATGTGATGGATGAACAGCACAAATAGTTTGGTGATTAGTGATTAGTGATTAGTAATTGGTGATTAGGGCCTGTCTGATGGAGTCCATACTACAATTTAAGTTTGTGGGCGTTTCTTTCTCATGTCTTGTAGCATTCGGGCAGTAATTAGTGCCTGAAAACCTATAGTTTATGTCCGATGCTTTGCCCTCCTATAGTTTAAATACAGACTTTATTCATGGGTAAACCATCTAAAAACTGAAAGCTAAGCAACTAAGTAAAGTATAGCTGAGGGGGTAACAGGTCGCCTATAATCATTAACTCATCTGGGTTTGGTCAATTCAGTTACAAAACTTATATCCAACTTGAAGGAAATAATCAGTAATTGAAATTATGCTCATAATTGTCTAGGTATAGTTTTGCAGCATAGTGACCTTAAACCTAGAGCGGGTAAAAACTTTGGGGCGCTTGTCGCCCCCCAGGAACTATTGAGGTTATAAAAACTTCAATAACTAAGGAGTACTTCCTGTTAAAGAATTTCCCCGACATAATTGACATTTCCCGACATCCTAGACTACAGTGATCAAGTAACAGATCAAACAGCTTCAGATGGATGGATCAGTCAATTACGTTA
>NZ_JAAHHS010000384.1 GCF_010692395.1 Moorena sp. SIO3H5 | reverse complement strand
CTAGGTTTTTAATATTGCTGTCAGACATCACCTAGATATTATATAATTAAAGATCTGGGATTAAAATGATAGCCTTAGATAACAGAACTTAAGCGTAAGTATTCAGCTATCAGCGGTCAGCCGTGAGCTTTTAGCTCACCCTACTTGAGGTGCGGTCAGCTGAAGTAACTCAGCATTATTGCAATGCTTAGCTGTTTTATTCAATACCTGCTCCCGTAGCGTATCCGTAGCGCATTAGCTGATAGGTAGCTGAACGCGCACGCGTGCGCGTAGCGCTTAAGCTGACGGATAAATGCTTACTGCAGAAGGTAGAAGGCAGAAGGGACGAGATTTGGAGCTAGTTTTTAAAAACTCCAGTGATTTTACCAAGAATTGATTGCTTTAGTTAAGTTAAACGAGTTAATTTAAACTAGCTAATTGAGCTGATGGAGTTAATGTTAAAAAACGGTTTACTGGACAAGATATTTTGATTTTGATATTTTTAGCGGTCTAACCCATAATATTCCATATTTTTAATTCCATCACACTAAATTAACCCAAACCCAGTTCCCGTTTGAGCAGATTAATCGACTTACTACCAATATAGTTTTCACAACGGATTAGCTTAGGTGGTCGAATAATATCTTCACGAGCAGCTAAAATTGCCTCTTTAACAGTTTGATAACTTGCCTGATCGCTAATAATTATCTGGGAACTGCGAACTAACGCTTTTAGTTTATAGTTGTCCTTGATCTGAGCCGTCATCACTAACAACTCATCTCCCCGTAGACTATGGACAATAATTTCGACCACTTTTAAAATCCCAGAACTGATGCTAACCACTCCTAAACGGTTACCTTTGGAGAGACTCTTAATTAGCTTAAGTTCTGGTTCATAGTCATAAATATCAACAGGGATAACACGAACAGATTTAGGGGCAACAATCGCTTCTGCTTTACCGATAAAATAGCGACTAGTAACTACTGTAGCCGAGTGAGTTTTATCCAAAGCTTCTGAGAGTTCTTCCATGGGCACCAACTGCACCGGGATTCCCAAGGATTCTTCTAACTCTTGCACCATCAATTCTCCAGCACCAATATCTCGTGACTCTACAGTCACCAGTACCCTAGCGCTACACCGTAACCGCCAGTCAATCTCCGACAAAAATAGTTCCCTAGCTTGGTTAAGGGAGCAACCTTGTCCGAGAAGTTGATTGAGGCTATCTTGAACAACCTTGTAAGCTTCGGGGGAAAACTGGTTAAGAAAGCCAGCCTGACGTCGATTACCCCCTTCATGACCCTGTGCTTTAACATAAATGCCTGAACCAGCATAGGACTCTACTAGTCCTGTTTCTTCTAACTGCCGATATACCTTGCTAATGGTATTGCGGTGCAAACCCGTCTCCATCGCTAGCTGACGAGTACTGGGCAATTTATGTCCTGGGGGATATTGTCGGGATGCGATCGCAAACTGGATTTGGTCAAATAGCTGCTTCGAGGCAGGTATTTCACTATCTTGTTGAATATGATACTGAACCATTACAGAGTCTCCAAAATCCCCTGTTTAACACCATTATATGGTAAATTTTATAGTTTAAACTTTTGGGTAAAATTTTGCTATCCGCTTCAGCTAGAATGTAATGATTCAACTGTCAACCGTGAGCTAAAAGCTCACGCTACGGGAACAAAGGAATTTAGCTCCAAAATAACCAAGTTATAAAAATCCCTATAATTTATAGTTATACTCTGAACTATCCAATTAAGTAAGCTAGTTAATTAACTTATTATTTATTTACTAAATACAGGTATAATGTAGAATTGGCGCTGAATTCAGAAAGCCAATAAAACCTTTAGCTTAGCATCTATAACTGCCAAGCAAGAGCTTGACATCCTTCCAAATCGATTATGACACATAGGGAAATTCGTACCATGACCGTCAAGGTGGTCAATGGTGATCTAGACATAGCCGCTTACCTGGCAATGCCAGTGGCAGAAACACCATATCCTGGAATTGTGGTGCTGCAAGAAATTTTTGGGGTGAATGGCCATATCCGGGATATCACAGAACGGTTTGCCAAAGAAGGCTATGTTGCGATCGCTCCGGCACTCTATCAACGCCTTGCCCCAGGCTTTGAAACAGGTTACACCACTGAAGACATTAAGATTGGCAAGGAATACAAGGCACAAACTAGAGCAGCGGAACTCCTGGGAGACATCCAAGGAGCCATCGATTACCTGAGGAGTCAAACCCCTGTGCAAGATAACCCCATCGGCTCTATTGGCTTTTGTTTCGGCGGTCATGTTGCCTATCTGGCTGCTACCTTACCCGATATTAAAGCTACTGCTTCGTTCTATGGCGCTGGGATTACTACCATGACTCCTGGCGGTGGTGAACCAACTATTACTCGCACACCAGAGATTAACGGTACACTCTATGGTTTCTTTGGGATGGAAGATGCTAGCATTCCAGCACAAGAGGTTGATCAGATTGAAGCTGCTCTTGAGAAAAATAAAAATAATTATCGGATCTTTCGTTACGATGGCGCAGACCACGGATTTTTCTGTGACCAACGGGCTAGCTACAATGAAAAAGCAGCTATTGATGCGTGGGCTAACGTTTTGCAGCTGTTTAGGGAAAAACTTGACTAAACTGTCAGCGGAACCCAACTTTATAAGCAGCTGATCCCATATCAGAAATCATTACTGATTTTAAACCTTTAATTATCATGAATTCAAAATCCACCTCTTCGACCACCAGCAAATCATCCTTTTCTATGGATGATTTTGCTCAAGCCCTAGAAGAATACGACTATGAGTTTAAACAGGGACAGGTGGTACGTGGAAGAGTAAATAACTACGAAAGCGATGGTGCTTATGTAGACATCGGTGGTAAGTCCCTGGCTTATATACCAATTCGTGAAGTTTCCTTAGAATTGGATCAGGATTGGTCGGAAGTACTGCCCTTGGATGAGGACATAGATTTCCTGATTATTCGGGAGCAGAATGCCGATGGTCAAGTTACCCTTTCCCGGCGTCAGCTCGAGATTAAGCAGGTTTGGGATGATTTAATGGAACTCCAAGACAATGGAAAATCATTAGATGTCCGGGTTTCTGGAGTGAATAAAGGTGGTGTCACCGTGGATGTGCGTGGATTGCGGGGATTCATTCCGCGATCGCACTTGAGTCAGCACGACAATCTAGATTCCTTGATTGGTCAGAAACTAACAGTCACTTTCCTAGAAGCTGACCGCGATCGCAAGAAGCTAGTGCTTTCTCAGCGGGAAGCTGTGCGTGCTGCTACTTTCTCTGAGCTAGAAATCGGACAATTAGTGGAAGGGAAAGTAGCTGCGATCAAGCCCTTTGGTGTGTTTGTGGACTTTAATCAAACCAATGGTTTGCTACACATTAAGCAAGTAAGCCAAAATTTCGTTGAAGACCTCTCCAAGGTGTTTGAAATCGGTCAAGTGATCCAGGTCATGATTATTAACTTGGATGAAGGCAAAGGTCGTATTTCTATGTCTACCAGGGTTTTAGAAAATTACCCAGGAGAAATGCTCGAAAAGATGTCAGAGGTAATGGCTAGTGCTCCAGCTCGTGCTGAACGTGCTAGGCAAAAACTATTACAAGCATAAGTTAAGTCGTTTTAATCAATAATGTTTTTTGTTTCTTGTTGACTGTTGACTGTTGACTGTTGACTGTTGACCGTTGACCGTTGACCGTTGACTGTTGACTGTTGACTGTTGACCGTTGACTGTTGACCGTTGACAGTAAACCGTTAACCGTTAACCGTGGACTAAAATACCTGATGAATCAAAACAATAGCCCAATCCATACCCTGACCGTAGATATTGGTGGCAGTGGCGTTAAGGTGATGGTATTAGATCAAGTGGGTAATCCCATCACCCAACGTAGTCGCTTAGAAACACCCCAACCTCCTAAGCCGGATGCTATTATTCATGCGATCGCATCCCTAGCTCTTGGACAAGGGAATTTTGAACGGGTATCGGTGGGATTTCCTGGAGTGGTGCGCAATGGGATAACCTATACGGCGGTAAACCTCGATCCCGATTGGCAGGAATTTGATCTAGCTACTACCCTATCTCAACGCTTAGGCAAACCGGTGCGAGTAGCTAATGATGCCGATGTGCAAGGATTAGGAGCAATTACTGGCAAGGGAGTGGAATTGACGATTACCCTAGGCACAGGGTTTGGTTCTGCTTTATTTGTGGATGGCAAGCTGGTGCCAAATCTGGAAATGGGACACCATCGTTTTCGTAAAGGGGAAACCTACGAAGAACAGTTGGGGCGAGCGGCTTTAGAGAAAGATGGTAAGAAGAAATGGAATAATCGTCTCAAAAAAGCGATCGCATCCCTGGAGCGTTTGTTTAATTATAATTACCTTTACATTGGTGGCGGTGAAGCCAAAAAAATTAACTTTGAGCTACCCCCCAATGTAAAAGTAGTCCCCAATGTTGCTGGGTTATTGGGGGGTATTGCTTTATGGCGGGATTAGAAAAAGCAGTGAAATACTATAGCGCTAAACAAATATAGCGCGCTAAATACTATAACCCTAAGCTATAGCTTTTTCTGCATAAACCTGTGTGACAAATTCCCGAATTTTCTGCTGATATTCGGAAGTAGCAACAGTTGTCAAATCATTGTGACCTGCATCAGGAACTAGCCAAAGCTGTTTAGGAACTGTAGCAGCATCGAACAAGACTTGACTCATACTAGCAGGCACTGTGGTATCATTAATGGCATGGATTACCAATATAGGTGTTTGGATTGACTTGATTTTACTAATTGAGTCAAACCGCTGGGTAAGCAGAAGATTGATCGGCAAGAAACCATATTTTCCCTCATAATCTGCCATATCCCGCATGGAAGTAAATGAGCCTTCCAAAATCAAGCCTGCCATTTCTCGGTTACGCACCGCTAGATCAATCCCGATTGCTCCCCCTAAGGAATAACCATAGACAAAAATATCTTGGGGATTGATGCCTCGTTGTTGGACTAGATAATCCCAACCCACTTGAGCATCTTCATAAAGTTGGGATTCCCTAGGAAATTTCCCCTCGCTGCGACCGTAGCCTCGGTAGTCAATCAGCAGCAGGGATAAACCGACCTGATGTAACCGTTGGGCTATTTCAAGATATGCCCCAATATCACAGGCATTACCGTGGAGATATAGCATCACCTTACTGTCTGGTGAGTCAGAGGGAATCCACCAGCTATGGATTTTCTCAACCTTACCCTTAGTGGATATTGGTAACCAAACCTCTTCGTAAGGCAAACCAAAGTCAGCTGGTGTATTTTCAGTCCCTGAGGAAGGACAAAATATTAGCCTATGTTGCAACAGCAACACGGAGGTACAGACTAAGGCATAAGCGATCGCTATAAATCCTGCAACAATCAACATAATCAATTATCTTCATCCTTCTTCATCCTTCATCCTTCAACACCGGTTGGCTTAGATGCCATTCGGTTGCTTGTTCATAAGCATAACCTACTTGAAATAGTTGGTCTTCGCGCAATACATTACTAATCAACTGTATCCCAATTGGTAATCCTTGTTCATCAAAGCCACAGGGTATACTCATCCCTGGTAACCCAGCCAGATTAACTGGAATAGTCATCAGGTCAGTCAGATACATACTTAAGGGGTCTTCTGTCTTTTCCCCAGCTTTAAACGCTGTGGAGGGAGCTGTGGGACAAACTAGCACATCGACCTTCTCAAAGGCTGCCTCAAAATCCTGTTTAATCAGAGTACGAACTTTTTGGGCTTTGAGATAATAGGCATCATAGTAACCAGCGGATAGGGCATAGGTTCCTAGCATAATCCGGCGCTTGACTTCTGCACCGAACCCTTCAGCACGGGTTTTGGTGTACATAGAAAGGAGATTGTCAGCATCTGATGCCCGTAAGCCATATTTAACCCCATCGTAGCGAGCTAGATTTGCTGATGCTTCTGACGGAGCAATGATGTAGTAGCAAGGCAAACCATACCGGAATCGGGCACAGGAAATTTCCTGGATTTCAGCACCTAAGTCTTTGAGCTGATCAATGGCTTTAGTGACTGCTTTCTCTACTACTGGGTCTAAGCCTTCTCCAAAGGTTTCTGTAATAATGCCAATCTTAACTTTACCGTTAGATTTTAGGTCAGGTTTCAGAAATTGGGTATAGTCGGGAATGTCTACTTTGAGGCTGGTAGCGTCATTGGGGTCATATCCTGCGATCGCATTCAGTAAAATAGCCCCATCTTCTACAGTGCGAGCAAATGGTCCAATTTGATCTAAGGACGACGCAAATGCCACTAAACCATAGCGCGATACTAAACCATAGGTCGGTTTCATGCCAACTACTCCACAGTAAGAAGCCGGTTGACGAATAGAACCACCGGTATCAGAACCCAGAGCAATGGGACATTCCCCAGAAGCTACAGCTGCCGCTGAGCCCCCGGAGGAGCCGCCGGGGACATGGGATAAATTCCAAGGGTTTTTAGTAAGTTGAAAAGCAGAGTTTTCCGTAGAACTCCCCATGGCAAATTCATCCAAGTTGGTTTTACCTACCATTACTGCCCCAGTATCTTTCAGTTTTTGGGTCACTGTTGACTCATAAGGTGGGACAAACTTGGCCAGAATCCGGGAGGCGCAGGTGGTCGGAATCCCTTGGGTACACATATTGTCTTTGATGCCAATGGGTATACCGGCTAATGTCGGGAGCTCTTCACCAGCTGCGATTTTCGCATCTACTTGACTGGCCTGTTCTAAAGCATAGTCTGAGGTGATGTGGAGGAAGCTTTGGACTTGAGGCTCTAGGGCTTGAATCTTATCTAGGGCTTCTTGGGTGATTTCTACAGCTGAGCGTTCTTTGTTGATTAGCTGTTTATGCAACTCGCGGACCGTGTCCATGCTTACTACCTTTACTGACTTAAGGATTACAACTCTAGTATTCTGACAAAAAATTCATGGCTTAGGGGTTGGGGCTCAGCCTTGAGGAAAGGGAATAGGGAGTAGGGAGTAGGGAGCAGGGAACAGGGAACAGGGAACAGGGAACAGGGATTAGGGAACAGCCGATCTAGGAAACAATCTTGTGTATCTCATTCCAGATAAGCACCTAAACAAAATTAATTTACTACTACCAATCTCTGTAACCCTTACATCGTAAGGCTTTGAGTTTTGGAAAATGTGTAATTAATTTTGTGCACCTGCTTAGTGTCAATAATAATAATGGTGA
>NZ_JAAHHS010000383.1 GCF_010692395.1 Moorena sp. SIO3H5 | reverse complement strand
TCTCTTCGCAGCTTACGAGGGAGGCGATCAGAATGAAATCGAATCTCGACAAATAACAATATTATGTTCTTCTATTTGTTCTGTGATCGTATACCCAGTTAGGGATAGATTCGCCTTTTTTTGACTTATCAACTATAGTTTTCTGAAGTTTACTATTTAAATATAATATATTACTTAATTCCATTTTAGTTTGAGGTTTTTTTTCATCTTCATCTAACAGTTTTTGACTTTTTTTAAAAACTTCATTTACAATCATTGCTCCTTCTCCACGATTACGATCTCTCCAAGTAGCTACTATATTGTTTTTTCCTCCAAACATTACAGTATATCTCGCTGGAAGTGGATCTCTATCTTGAGTCCATGCATCTGCAATAGCTAGTGGCATATTTGGATCTCTTTCGTCTCCAACTGACGTAAAGCTGTGCCCCATTTCCGGATTCCAATATCGAGTTATGGGCCACTCACTTACTTGACTATATTGCATATGAAGGGCAAATACAGTTGCACTATATTCATTACACATACCGCCATGATATTTATTAGCGGCCATTGCAGTAGCTAGCGTATTCTTAGGTATCCTTTCAGAAGCACTTTCTGTTTCAGCCCAGGGGGCAATTTTATCAGGCATTAAAACTTTTTTATTCATAAACCGAGTTATTTCATGTCTGGCTAGTGTTTCACTATCTGCAACCAAGTCCTCTATCTGATTTCCTGCTCTTGGTATAATACTGCGTGCTGTCCTCTCTATATTCTTTAAATATTCTTCATAATTTTTCCAGTCCGAGCTTGACCACATCCTGCCATCTACATCCTTGTTTGTTACAGGATTCCCCCCCACAAACCCATACAAATTCAACCCATCAACAGTCCCTGCGGGATCACAACTCATCCACCGACCCAACCAAGGGGCATAATACCGGGCACCATAATAATAAAGACCAGTACTCGCATCCCGTTCTTTACCGGAATAGCGATACTGCTTCAACTTGACCTCAGCCAAACTCCGTCCCGCCACGAAAGACGTCCCCCCATAAGGGAAATACTCTTCATAACTAATTAATTGCCCTTCGCCATCTACCTCCATCGTTGCCGAACCCAAATGATTCTCCAACTGATAGCGAATTTGAGGATTACTCGTACCTGCTCGCGAACCCTGACTCCAGCGCAGACGAATAGCAACACAGCGTTCGTCATCCATCACCCGCAGAGAACGGCGTTCCTCAGTCACCGTACCGTTTTGCCTCGTTTGCCGGATTTCCAGCATCCCCAGATAAATCGTCTCGTCAATCTGAGTAACTGTCCCCCCATTAACCAAGCGTTCCGTCACCTTGCGGATGCGGTTTCCAGCACTATCGTAAACGTAATATTCCCCATCATTCAAAGCACCTCCCCGGTCAATAATCGTGACGCTGGCAATATTGTCCCGATAGTTCCAAGTAATCCCCCTCAACCCTTCTAACTGGGTCTGATTGCCATTAGCATCAAAATAATCATCAACCTCATCGGGCGTTAGGCTTCCCGATGTATTCTCCACAGCACGGTTAGAACCATTGGAAACCACCAGTTCTCGCCTCTTTGCCCCCCGATGCCGGATGCAGTACAAATTTCCCCCATTGTCATAGTCATAGTGACGGGTGTAGTTTTGCACCGCCTGTCCGTTGTTAATATCGGGGAGAGGAACAAACCAATCGTTCTCAGGGTTGCCCCACCGTTCGTCCTCTGGGGTGAGGGCGAGGTGTTCCCTGCCCGTAGCCTCAATCAAACGGTATAAAGCATCGTAGGTATAGGTCGATTTCGCCTCGACTTTGTGGCCATTGTTGAAAACCGTTTCCCAAGTCTTATCCAGGATTTGGGTGATATTCCCCACCGGATCGTAGGTGTAATGCAAATCTTGCAGGATTTTGCGATCGCTTTCCCTTTTAGTCAGAATGCGCGTCAGACGGAAGGTGGTAGTTTCGTATTCATACTCCGTCCTTACCCCATTGCCATAAACAATCTTGGTGCGCTGTCCCTTGGGATTGTAATCGATACTCTCCACATAGGTCGAAGTTGCCCCTCCCTGATGCTGCACCAGAATTTGATTCAACCGACCCGATTCATGGTATATTGGTTGATAAACATTATCGTCCGCATCAGTTTGCGCCGTCACCCGACCCAAGGCATCGTATTCATATTGCGTCTCGTAGGTGGTCGTTGACAAAGCTTCCGTACCGTCCCAGTTCGCTTCTTTTTTGTACTGCTCCCTCAATTGCCGTTTAGTTGTCAGAGGCGCACCCAGGATATTGTATTCATCGACCTGCAATAACCCGGCTTGGTCGTAATGCTGGTAAACTTGACCCCGTAGATTGAGATTTTCAGCATTCTCAACACTTTCCCCATACACCAGGTGTTCTACTACCTGGTCAAGCTGAGTCGCACCATCCCTACCTTGGACACGCACTCGTACTGGACGCTGCAACTGGTCGTATTCGGTAAGTACCTCGAAGTTACGGGAATCTTGGCTATAAATAGGATTGCCCAGAACATTATGCAATTGCCAGTGAGTCCCCCCATCAACACCAATGGTCTTGAGAACCTGGTTGGTCATGGTGTAGGTCATTTGGAAATTCTTGATACTGGCAGCTGACAAGCGCGGATCGGCACTGGATAGTTGATTGCCAACAATATCGAATTCATAATGGGTTGTCAGCCTGCTCACCTCCCCACCTGAAGTCGTCTTATTGTTTTCAATCTCTTTAACCGTTCTGCCCAAGTTGTCCAGGATTACTTCTGAGGGCGTATCGTAGAATACTGCTGCCTTTTGCAAGGCTTGACTTTCGGCTTCATCTAGGTCTCGATTATTGATATTTTCCCGATAGTAAGGCGAGTCTTTAACTGTATCGTTCTCATCGTAGTGCCTCTCTTCCCAAGGGGTAAACTCAACTTTGGTGAAAAATCCCTTGGGCGTATCCACCCGAATTAACCGTTGCAGGGGGTCGTAGAATAGGGTGGGAGAAACACCGAATTGATTGAGTTCTTGGTTATCGACATAGTCATAGCCTTGGATGTAATAAGGCTCGTATTCTTTAACGGGATTGCCTTTGTTGTTGTAGACCTTGCGGTTGGAAGCCAGCCAGCGATCGCTCGTTATCTCGGTACCGATACTGCCATCAGGATTAACTACAAATGCCTCCCCTGCTTCGACTTTCATCTTGCTTTGCACTTCCCGTCCCAACCCGTCGCTGTAGGTGATGTGAGTTTGCACCCGGGCATCAGCCTCGTAATCTTCCGCGACTAAATTAACGGCATGGACGGGAATTTGGTTATTTTTCCAAGAGAACAGGTCGTAGTGGAAATAACTCGCAGCCCTCTGTAAATAAGTGCGGGGATTGGCAATCACCTCCTCTGTGGTCAGCGGCTCCTGCTGCTGGTAATCCTCCAGCTTCATAAACCCGACATTCCCCTCCTGGGAGGGGTTAGGGGTGGGTTCCGTTCCGTAATGGGAGGTGACTGTGACCATCCCCAAGGGGTCGAACAGCACTTCGGAAATGTTGTGATTGATATCCCGCATTTTTAGCGGTTGCAAGGTTTGGTAATCTATTACCTGGATTAGGGTTTCGTTATTCAGGGCATCAGTGACTTTAACCCCTAGCAGGTTATAACCATCGTATTCGTAGCGGGTGGTATTGCCGAAAGGATCTGTTGTTGCTTGGGGCAAATAGAACTGGTCGCCAGGGTTATAAGCTTGAGTCGAACCTGGATTCCACCAGTAATTGTCTGCCAGGACATAGCTTCCCTGATTTTGCAGCAATTCGTCCAAGTTAGGTTTGGTCAAGGCTCCCTCAAATGCCGCTTCTACTTGTTCTGGAGAAAATTCCACTATTTCACTGCTATAGGGCAAGGCTTGGGAACTGACTTGACCAAGAGGGAAAGACTCTTCCCTTTCGGGATTCCAATAGTAGTGGCGCTGCCAACTCAGTAGGGGGATATCGGTGCTGTGGTCAAGCTCCTCTAGATGATCTTTAATATCGGCAAAAGCGAAGTATTGCTGAGTGCCAGGTAATGAGAGATTCGTGATTTCATAGCTGCGATTCTCAAGAGGCACCCCCAGCAGATAAAAGCTATCCGTTTCATTAATAAAACTGTCCGCCGAGTAAGTGATTTTTAAGCTGAGTTGTTCCGGCAGTCGGCCTACCGCAGACCGCCGTCCGTAGGCTACGGCACAACTACCCAAAACATTGCCATACTCGTCTACTTCTAGGACAAACTCGTGACCGATACGGGGATCCGCTGGGTTACGCTCATAGTTATAGGTCAAACTTTCTTGGGGATGGACAAAGTAGATACCATATTTGTTTTCCCCTTGGGGTTGGATGAGTTTAACCCTATAGTTGCTCTGGGTGACGCTGTAGGGATTGGCTTGTTGGTCGGAGTCGTCTTTTCCGTACAGTTCCTCACGCAAGACCATCCCTTTTAAGGCTCGATGGGCTTCTCGCCAGGTTTCGCTGTCCGGTTCTTGGCCATTAGCATCGAAAACGCTATCGGGAAATTGGTGCGCTGCCGGATCTCCCTGGAAATATTCCGGTTCGTATTGCTTGGAGAGAGACTCTTCTCCTTGCCAGGCTCCGGTATGATACCAAGTTTTACTCAATACTGGCGGGACATCGTAGGGTTGGGCATGGCTGGATAGGGTTTCAGCATCTAGACGTTCTATCATGCCAAACCCAAAGAATTCCCGTTCTACCCCGTCGTAGTAACCGTGGTGGTAGCTGTAGGAACTGACTAACTTGGTCTGGGAGATGACATCCCAGCTTTCTACTTTTTCAATGACCTGTACCGGAAATGGCAGGTTGGTTATCCACGGTTGCCCGTTTTGCTTGTCTTCCAGATAATATTTGGTGGAAGTGCCGTAGGTAATGCGAGTTGTAGCTCCCAGATTGTTGTCTGTTTGGTTCAACAGGTGGGGTTTTGTCCTTTGGCAAAAGTCGTAACACCAATGACGGGGTGTGGGGGTTTCTTCGCTGAAGATTAAACAAGTTGTCCCGTTCCCGTAAACATCTGCAAAGCTAATCTGGTCTAAATTATTCCAATTGCTGGGCAGATAGATGGTCAGAGGGGTTTCGCTGAAGGAGTTACCGCTTTGGTTGAACCAAATCTCGACGCGATCGCTTTTCACATATAAAATATCCGCTGTGCCGGAACCATCGATATCCGCTAAAAACAACCGGGAGATATCGAAGTCTATGCCAAAGCTTGGTGCATTGCCCAAGGTGACTTTTTTCCCGAACTTACCGTAGCCTAAAGAAGGCCAGCATTCTACCAAACCATCCTTAATTCTGACTAAATGCTGCCTACCGGTGCCAAAGATATCGGCAAACCGCAAGGCTTCAGTGCGATCGCCTTTTTTCTCTAAAGGCAAGTCATTTTCCGGCTGCTGTATGATGGCTGGGGCAAAACCTGCTTTCCCTTTACCAGGATAAACTTTTATGCGATCGCCTTCGAGGCGTAACACGTCCAACAACCCATCCCCAGTAATATCGGTTAATTGACTGTCGGGGTCGAGAAATTCGTTGGCAAAGGCAGGAAAGGTTTGAAAACCCTGCCAAGTGCGATCGCCTTTGGCGCGGCTTCGCCGATCGCTTTTTACTTCGTAGTATCCCGAAACATTGGGACTACTGACCACTAAATCTAATTGACCATTTCCGGTCAGGTCGATTAACTGTTGGTTGGTTGTTTTTCCATAAGCGATGGGCAAGGATTGAGGTTGTTGGGGAGGGTTATATCTTACGGCTTGAGTTTCCTCACCGTTCGCTGCTGGTTCCCAGTACAGAGTTGTGGTGCCATCGTTGTACAAAACTCCTGGAATGCCTTCCCCGTATAAATCCAGGATTTGATACTCTGAGGAAATCAAACCCGGCAAAAACAGACTGTCCTCTCCTAGGAACGGTTCAAAGTTATGTCCCTCGGGCTGGAATGGAGTATATTGAAACTCCAGAGCAGGTAAACTCTTGGTTTGATACCCACCGTTTTCGTAGCGATACCCAATCGCCTCGGCAGCCGTTAAAAAAGTAATATTGGCATCTTCTCGATAATGGAAGCGCGTGGCGTGGACTAGTACCGGTTTGCTGTGCAATTCGGCAAAGCGGTGGAACATTAAAACATGGCGGCATAGTCGATGGGTGCGAATTTCAAACCCCGCATGATAGGTGGAGAAGGGGTCTAGTCTATTTGTCCATTCTCTAACTGGTTCGTAAGGTTTCGTATTGCTTGGGTCGATATTGTACTCGCCGTAGTCAAAGATTACTTCAAAGTGCCAATCAACACTGCTAAGGTGATCTCCTGGTTGCAGCGGTTCGTAGTTACCATACTGAATTTTCTCTATATATTTATTGGCTGTCTGCGTCCGGTTAGTTTCATAAATGCTGCTGGTTACCCCTTGGGTATTTTCTGGCTTGTAGCGATAGATAATGCAATTACCCTTAGCATCAAAGCTTTCTTCTAACAGCCATTCAAAGACATGATTTTCGTTTTCCGGGTCAGATATTCTGGCTTGAGCCGTTTTGCCATATCTACTGGTAATATTATCCTTACTGATTACCTGCCAATAGGATGCTCCTGTAGTGCGATCGCGCCACTGTTCAATTTTGGCAAATAAGCCTTCAGTGCGAGGCTGGTAGCTAGTAATGTCGTAACTGCCTTGAGTTCGGTTACCTACTCGTACCAAGTCATCAGCATTGGAGAGAATGAAGGTATCAGTGCCATCGTATTTGGGTAGTCCTTTCGAGGTTTTGCGGGAAATATTAGGAATAGCCAGAGCAAACCCCAAACCAAAGGTTCCGTTTCCCGAACCAGAACTATACTGAACACTCAACTGCGGTTCAAAACCCCGGCAAGGAGTTGTCGGAATCGGAATAGATAGGCCAGCCGTGCCCGTAAATTCATTAGCCTGAAACGTTTCGCCAATGCCCTGAATCGCTCCACCGCCTTTAGGTAAAGACAGTTGGGTTGTGGTTATTTTGCTATTTTCCATAATACCTTCATGACCGAATTTATGACCGAAGTAATGCTTGGTGACTGACTATTAAACTAATGCTTACCTCTTGTTTTATTCAAAAGCTTTTCGGTGTAGCGTGCCCATAATTTGATACGCAACACGCTGATAGCTGATAGCTGATTATTTAGTACTTACTATAGATGCCAGGGCATGATTTTTTTTATCTGTTTCACAACTCCTAATTGTATTAAACCAAGGAAATTTAACTTGCTTCAATATATTAAATCTAATTCAA
>NZ_JAAHHS010000382.1 GCF_010692395.1 Moorena sp. SIO3H5 | reverse complement strand
CTAAACCAGGATAACCAATCGAAGTTCTGATTGGGAGTCAGGGAAAGACGGTTTAGATGGTTTGTCCACTCTTCTAATTCTTCTTTTCTAACATCCCGCAGCCATGTTTGAGCTTGGTTGAGGGCAACGGCAACTGCACCGGTTTTTATGATGGTAAACTGACTTAGGTTTTGATAAAATTTAATCATTAAGAAGGCAGTGGCAAAGTCATTCACCATCCAAAGGCTGCTGACAACGCTGGGACTACCTGCATAGAGGAAAGCACTGGGCAAACTAATGTATTCATCGCTGCTGTACTCATCATAAGTACTACCGAAAACTTTAGTAATGCCTGTTTCACAAGCAGAGAGGGTAACCAGGCGGCATTGATTGAGACTCAGTCCAAAGATTTCCGCTACAGTAAGGCGTCCATCTTCTGGACCTTGATCTTTGGCGAGAATCAGTGCTGATTCTTGGGGTGATTTTTCATTAAACTGACCATGAAACTCACCATGACAAGAGAAATGAATACAGTGGGATAGGGGCATTTCTTGACTGGTCTTAACAGCAGCTTCGCTTGCAGCCTGCTTGGCTAAGACTTGGGAAGAGGAGAATAATGGCAGAATGTTATTAACTTCTAAGTCAGTGTAGTATAAGTCGTCAGTGGGATTTTGGATAGCAAAGAGCTTACTGAAATCGAGACGCTCTTGCTTTTGACTCAGTTGCAGTAACTGGCAACTGGGAGCATATCGAACTCCTTTGGGAAACAAGTCAAGTAAGTAAGCATTTTTAGTGTGGGTATTTTCCTCACTGTTGTTTGCCTGTTGTTCTCTATTCTCGATGGGCAAAGCATGAAGCGCGAACACGTGCAACAAACGATGGGGGATGAGAATCAACTGGTCACACTCTTGCGGGAGTTCAGCTAGAATTTCCTCAATATCCAGAATTTGGGCTAATCGGCTTAGGAGCTGATCTAGATGAGTTTTCCACTGTTCTTCTTTCTCGTAGTAAGTAGTCAGATGTTCATCAATAGTCAAATCAATAAGGGCTTGCCGCTCTTCATAAGAAGATTGCCTAACCTGGGGGTGCCGATTTTGACTGGTGATGATAAAGGTGAGAATCTGATTGTCTGTGATATACCACTCAATAATAGCAGTGTGGTCATCAATCAGAGCTTGGATATCACTAAAGGGAATCGGTTCAACCTGTTGGGTGAATTTAAAACTAAGATCTAGTTGATTGATTTCCTCAAGGAGATGATCCTGCTCATGTTTTAAGCCCTTTAACCTTTGCTGGTTTGTCTTGATAGTTTCGCGATATTTCTGCTCTGACTCCCGATTTCTACTTAATATCTCTAACTCTCGCTGTATTACTGGGATTTCTTGTCGCAGTTGGTCCAGTTGCTGGCAGTGAGCTTGGTGAACCTCTGGGTTGGGATAGCGATCGCGTTTAGGATAGAGGGTTTTGTTAGCCAGCCGTTCTACTAGGTTTCTGCCTTTGCTACGTTCAACATATTCAATTGCTTCGGTGGGTTTGTTGAGTTCCAGGCAAACTTCTACCATGCTGCTGTAGAGTTTATTCCATTCTTCAGCTAGTTTTTGTTTATCTGCTTCGATGCCAGAACCAGATGCTATTTCGCTGCGCAGAGATTCTACTGTTTCAATAGCCTCAGCAAAGGTATGGTAGGCGTTGGTAAACTTTTGGGCATCTTGGTAGGTACGCCCAAGATTAAATAAGGTTTCGGCATGGTTTTGGGGAAAAGCCTCACGGGTGCGAACTTGTAAAGCAGCTTGGGAAGCTTTGATGGCGGCTTCGAGGTTATCTGCCTTCTCTCCCCTGATTCTGTGACGGTAGGCAACTGCCAGATTATTTTGAGTCATTGCCCACTCTTGGGGAAAAGCCTCACGGGTGTACACTTGCAAAGCAGCTTGGGAAGCCTTGATGGCATCTTCGAGGTTATCTGCCTTCTCTCCCCTGATTCTGTCATCGTAGGCAGCAGCCAGATTATGTTGAGTCCTTGCCCACTCTTGGGGAAAAGCCTCACGGGTGCCCACTTGCAAAGCAGCTTGGTAAGCCTTGATGGCAGCTTCGAGGTTGTCTGCCTTCTCTCCCTTGATTCTGTTAGTGTAGGCATTCCCTAAATTATTTTGAGTCCTTGCCCACTCTTGGGGAAAAGCCTCACGGGTGTACACTTGCAAAGCCCCTTGGCAAGCATTGATGGCATCTTCGAGGTTGTCTGCCTTCTGTCCCCTGATTCTGTTACTGTAGACATTCCCCAGATTATTTTGAGTCATTGCCCAATCTTGGGGAAAAGCCTCACGGGTATACACTTGCAAAGCAGCTTGGTAAGCCTTGATGGCGGCTTCGAGGTTGTCTGCCTTCTCTCCCTTGATTCTGTTAGTGTAGGCATTCCCCAAATTATTTTGAGTCTGTGCCCAATCTTGGGGAAAAGCCTTACGGGTGCGCACTTGCAAAGCCCCTTGGAAAGCTTTGATGGCGGCTTCGAGGTTGTCTGCCTTCTCTCCCCTGATTCTCTGACAGTAGGCACTTGCCAGATTATTTTGAGTCATTGCCCAATCTTGGGGAAAAGCCTCACGGGTAAAAACAGTCCCAACCACCTCGTAGCCAGTAATGGCAATCTCTAAGTTAGTCGCTCTACTGCCTAGGGGAAACTCCTGAATTAGATAACTGAAAATAAAAATATCTGCTGCGATGCCTTGGGCTAGTTCTGGTTCTACTTCTGCCAGTTTTGCCGTTGTCCAGTTTCGCAACAGAACTGCCAAGTTATCATCTAGCTGATCTAGATTTGCTTGCAGTAGGGGGTAAACCACTTCCCCGTTACCGTTGCTTTCATAGGTTGCCTGCAATAGCTCCATCAGGAAGTTAAATTGTGAGTCGGCAGTGGGTAATTGGGAAAAGGTAGAACTTGTTGATGACAATCCCAGGGCCTCAGCTAGCTGAGTGGCAACACTGGTTAAATATTCAGCAGCATTTTTATTGCCCTCCTGTGCCCACCACTCCGCCACCTGTTGCATCATCTGCACCAACCCCCCATCTACCAAATCCTGATGGGAGTTCAAAACCTCTGCTTCCTCGCCACTGGGACAACTCAGCAGGTCTTGAATCAGACTCACATAGGCTTGGAGGCGTTCTTGATCCATGGGGCAAAGAGGTGTTAAGCAATAGCTGCTGCGATCAATGATTATTATATCTAGCAATTCTACGACTTGTGAGGTACAAATTTCTGGGTTTTAGGGAGCAGGGAGCAGGGAGCAGGGAGCAGGGAGCAGGGAGCAGGGAATAGGAACCCACCCCTAACCCCTCCCAGGAGGGGAAGAGGGAAGTGGGCAAAAATAATGTGTACCTCATAGCTAAGAGAAACGCTATAGGGTTTTTATTTGAGATGTAAACATAGGATGCATCAAGACAGCGAACTGGGAAAAGCGATGCAGCAATATTGTTTATGACCTATTTGTAAATCCTATATTTTTGTAATTATCTCTTATCAAAAGATAATTCATCGAAATTTTATTAAGTTAAAGATTAAGTGAATTTAACTTTGAAGAGATCAATTATCAAAGATTTATATGTAATAGTATTGTTGGCGAATAAATTAGTCATCAAGGTTAAATAGTTCATTGTTTTAATAGCTGACAACCTAAAGCCGTCAAATAAAAGACCCCCATTTGGGGAGAAAAACCAACAATGAACACTATCCTTAGAGGAGGCCGCTTAATTTCCTAGGGATTTTTCTTATTAGTTCCATCCATGCTTAGGCTAGTTGGCTTGGATGTCTTAGATCATGCTGCTTGCTTATTAAGAGGCTCTAGATTTTAGAATTAATTGATTTGAGCCCCTTGATGTTTATATGATCTGAGTTGTTAAGTAATTTTCCAATCCTCTTCAAATAGTTCGAGCAAATAGTATCGTCGCGAAAACCATAGCATTTTACCTAACAAAGGAGTAATCAATCTTATGTCTACTCGTCAATTGTTCAATGTCTTAACCCTATGCTCAGGTACAGTAAGTTTAGTTAGTGCGGCAACTCTGTTAAGTGCTAACCCAGCTCTGGCAATTGTCAATGGCAGTTTTGAGACTGGTGATTTCACCGAATGGTCAACCATAGGCGACACTAGTATTGAGACAGAAGCGTTTGGAAGTGGTCCAACAGATGGAGACTTCCAAGCTCTACTAAGTACTGGTGTATTTAACATATTTCCTGTCACAGTTCCTGTCACAGTTCCTGTCTCGGATATAGAAACATTTCTAGGATTAACAGCTGGAAGCTTAGCTACTATCCCTAATCTTCCCAATGTAGACACTCCCACAGAGGGTTCTGCAATTCAACAAACGTTCACCGCCCATGCCGGAGATGTTTTGACTTTTGATTGGAACTTTCTCACCAATGAATTTACATCTTCTTTTGATCCAGCAGTTTTTAACGATTTTTCCTTCGTGAGCATAGCTAAAATGGTAGATGGGCTAGCTGACACCAACTCCCCACTATTCATAGACTCTTTGACAGATTTCAATGAAGAGACTGGCTTTCAGAGTTTTTCTTATACCTTTGAAACCTCCGGAACCTATAGTTTAGGACTTGGAGTCTTGGATGAGGATGATACTATTGTTGGCTCTGGACTGCTGATTGACAATGTTGAGCTGACACCTGTTCCGGAACCTGCTTCAATTTTGGGCTTACTAGCATTAAGTGCTTTGGGAACAGGTGCAGCTTTAAAAAAAAAGACTGCTTAAACAGTCAGTGTTCAGCGGTCAGCGGACAAAATCAATTCTTGTAATTAGTTTGAATTAATTCTCATAAAACCCCACTGGTTTAAAACACTGGTGGGGTTAATTTATGATTAATAGCAATTCTATGAATTGTGAGGTACAAATTTCTGGTTTTTAGGGAGCAGGGAGCAGGGAGCAGGGAGCAGGGAGCAGGGAGCAGGGAGCAGCGATGCAGCGCGGTCTTGGGGGTTTCCCCCGGAGACAAAACCTTAGACAGTTGAGCCTTTATGGTTGGTAGGCTATGCAGAAAAGGGGTAAAACTTATTGATTAAGGCTCAACTGTCTTACGGTAAATTCAAACCATGAGCGACTGCATCAAGACGGGAGCAGGTAAGAGGGAAGAGGGAAAAAATAATGTGTACTTCATGAGTCCTAGAAACGCTATAATGAGCAGCTGCTGAAAAAGTACCCTCAAGGGTACTGCCAAGCCGGGTTATATCTGAGATTATATAAATGTATTGAAATTAATTACATTAAAACGTAAAACCCATGGCTTACAGATACTAGAATTCCTGTGTCTTCCAAGTTCTGATCAAATTGGGAGTATATCAAAGTGGCAGAACAGATGAACTATGTACGATCATAGCAAGGTAAAATCCATTAGGTTAGGGCTGCATTAAGACATAGTTCGAGTAAATATTTTTGTCGCAAAAACCATAGCATTTTACCTAATAAAGGAGTAATTAATTTGATGTATACTCGCCAATTTTTCAATGTCTTAACCCTATGTTCAGGTACAGTAAGTTTAGTTACTGCGGCAACTCTGTTAAGTGCTAACCCAGCCCTGGCCATTGTCAATGGCAGTTTTGAGACTGGTGATTTCACCGAATGGTTAACCATAGGCGACACTAGTATTGAAACAGCAGGGTTCGGAAGTGGTCCAACCGATGGAGACTTCCAAGCTCTACTAACCACCGGTTTTGGCTCAGTTCCTGTCTCGGATATAGAAACATTTCTAGGATTAACAGCTGGAAGCCTAGCTACTATCCCTAATCTTCCCAATGTAGACACTCCCACAGAGGGTTCTGCAATTCAACAAACCTTTACCGCCCATGCCGGAGATGTTTTGAGTTTTGATTGGAACTTTATCACCAATGAATTTACATCTTCTAATTCAGGACGTTTTAACGATTTTTCCTTCGTCAGCATATCTCAAATGGTAGATGGGCTCGCTGACACTGACTTCCCATTATTCATAGAATCTTTTACAGATTTTGATGAAGAGACTGGCTTTCAGAGTTTTTCTTATACCTTTGAAACCTCCGGAACCTTTAGTTTAGGAATTGGAGTCTTGAACGAGGATGATACTGATCTTGACTCTGGACTGCTGATTGACAATGTTGAGCTCACATCCGTTCCAGAACCTGCTTCAATTTTGGGATTACTAGCATTAGGTGCTTTGGGAACAGGTGCAGCTTTAAAAAAAAAGACTGCTTAAGCATATGCGCTACGCCCACGCTACTTGAGGTGCGGTCAGTGGACAAAATAAATTTTTGTACTCAGGGGGTGACAAGGGCTCTTTAAAATCTTACAGGGGTTAGGTTTTAGGGGTTAGGTTTTAGGGAAGAATGTCAAGCGGGATGGATTGATTAAAACTATCATTGACGTTGTATGGTAAAAATTGCTTTAATTGCTGGCAAATACAAATGACTCCGATGCGCTCATTTTACCCAACACCTAAAACCTAAAACCTAGCACCTATCTAGGTTTGAGCTTTGTTGTCACCCCGTGAGATTTTTGTAATTAGTTTGAATTAATTCTCATAAAACCCCACTGCTTTAAAACACTGGTGGGGTTAATTTATAATTAATAGCAATTCTATGAATTGTGAGGTAGAAATTTCTGGTTTTTAGGGAGCAGCGATGCAGCGCCGCCAAAGGGGGTTTACCCCACTCGCGCTTTGCATCAAGACAACGACAAATTAAGTATATTTTCTTATCACCCACACCCTACACCCCACCCCCTAAACCCCACACCTCACGTCTTTGTTAAAAACCTACCCCTGTGAGCTACTCCCTACTCCCTACTTTAATAGGATTATCCCTCGGTTTTAGTACTTATCCCGATTTCAACAGAGGTTTTGAAGTTGTATACTTGACAAAACTTCAGAGAATGCTATACCACGGGTTTATGGCAGGGTTGCTCCAACTGATATATGGTAGATATCTCCTAGTTCTGATGCACGCCTGTGGCATTTCTATAGAAACAGACTCCTTGGTGACAGGCGATATCCCTATACTAAGCTACCCAAAAGTACTTAATAATTGACGCTACAGGAAATAAACAATGAAATCAAATCCTTTGCCTCAAAAGCACTTGTCCTCACCTCAACCAATTCAGGAAGATATTGATCAAGGAGTTGAACAGCAACCACAAGACTCATTACCCGAACTAGAAACGGAAACTGCCAGGCAAGTAAGCAGCAATACCCCCGCCCATCCCTCCCTCCCGCAAAAAGCGACCGATGTGGCCTTTTATTCTGCTTGGTATCGGTATTCTAGGATTGGGTGCGATCGCTTTCAAACAGTCCC
>NZ_JAAHHS010000381.1 GCF_010692395.1 Moorena sp. SIO3H5 | reverse complement strand
TTGCTTGAATGAAACAGTAATGCATCTAAATGTTCCTTCCCTACCATTTGGTGGGGTTGGTGATAGTGGGATGGGTGCTTATCATGGTAAAGCTGGTTTTGATACCTTTTCTCACCAAAAAAGCGTGCTGAAGAAGTCCTTCTGGCTGGATTTGCAGTTGCGCTATGCTCCCTACAAAGACAAACTGGAAAAGATCAAGAAATTTGTTAGTGGTTAGTCATTATTGGTGTTAGGGAGCGGGGAGCAGGGAGTCGGGAGTCGGCAGTCGGGAGTCGGCAGTCGGGAGATAGCGCCGTCTTGAGGAGCCAGTTGCTGATTTCCCCATCTTCCCATCTCCCCATCTCCCCATCTTCCCATCTCCCCATCTCCACACAGTGCGCGCGGCGCTATAACTAATTGCTAATCATCATCGGATTTCTTAGGATCATCCTCAGACCAAATGCCACTGGCTAAGCCACTCCAGCAGATCATCTTCCATTGAGCCATGGATAGTTTAGGAATTTTAGCAACGAATAGCCAGTCAGAGTGCTTTAGGTGATTATAGATACGATCTTTGGCACCACTATGACTATGATTCAGCCAGCCCCAGCCAGAGATACCTTTATAGCCCCGGTGATCTGTATCATCACCAAATCGGAAAGAGTATTCATTGTCACCGAAGTAGTCTACTAAATCAAAAGACTTGAACTTCTTAGACTTGATTGTCCCCTTACCCATGCCAATCTTGTATGTGCCATAGGCTTTCTCAGTGACATAAGCATCGTTGTTTTTATGTCCCACAACTTTGTAGGTAAAGTTGATATCCCAGTAGTCAGTTGTCCCTTGTTTGTAATTCTTCCCTTGTTTTTGTCCACCGAAAGCTTGTCCGTGGATGTGGATCTCACCTGTGCTGGTGTAGTCGAGCCATACCTTTGCGTCTTCGTACTCAAAATCAAAGGTATAGATATCTCTGGGATTACCAGTGAGCAGTCCATCAAGACGCAAGCCATAGGGTGGCGGACTGGCACTAGCATCAGGGTGATTGCAAAGTTGAAAGGTACACTTTTGTGGCGTAAATGTGGGCTTGAATGATAAGGGAACTAAAAAATTGATCGGAATCTCAAACTCACAGTTGTAAGCCGATTCTTGGATATTTTCGTCAGGCATGATTTGCCCTCCAACAGGTAGTTTTGCAGGTAGTGTTAATCTCTCCCAATGATGTCATAAGTTACTAACATGTTGCGGTACCCTTAAGGGTACCTTTTAGTTAACCTTAGCAAGAGACTGGTTAAGAAAAACCCCCTGACTTGGTAAGCCAAGGGGGATTTGAGGAACTAATTTCTATGAAATAATTTAAAGCCAGCCGTCAAAGATTCCTGTCAAAAGTTACTAAAGAGACTAAGTGGCAGGTGCTTTATCTGGCTCAGTACCCACTCCGTTCTCTTCAATGCCCATTTCCTCATACTTAGTAAAGCACTGACGCTTAGCCGCTACAGCTAGGTCGAGCACAATGGGTACTTCTAATTTGATGGGAACTTGGAACACACAGGGTTTATCGTATTTGTAAGGCATGTTTTTTACCTCTTGCTGTAATTAATTTCAATCAACACATTTATATAATGTCAAATAATTCTCTGGCTTGGCAGTACCCTTGAGGGTACCTTTTATAAACTGATGATAGTCTCCCATAACTTACCATCGGTATTGGTGGGTATTGCTCATTTAATTTATAGGCTCACTAATTTTAATCTTCCTGAGCAATGCCCACCCTAGGATTTTTATATGCTTCGGTATTGGTGGGTGTTATTATCGGTGAATCAATAAATAAAAACTCCTCCATTATGAGCTCATAATGGAGGATATAGAGGAAAGATACTACTGAATTTCTGTCCAGAATTAAACAGCCAGCTGTTAAAGATTCCTAAAGAGATTAAGTGGCAACTGGTTCGGCTGGCCTAATACCCCCTCCGTTCTCTTCGATGCCCATTTCCTCATACTTAGTAAAGCACTGACGCTTAGCCGCTACAGCTAGGTCGAGCACAATGGGTACTTCTAATTTGATGGGAACTTGGAACACACAGGGTTTATCGTATTTGTAAGGCATGGATTTTTCCTCTTGCTGTAATTAATTTCAATCAACACATTTATATAATGTCAGATCTAAATCTTCCTTGACAGTACCCTTGAGAGTACCTTTTATAAACTGATAATAAGATGGCATAACTTAGCCTCGGTATTGGTGGGCATTGCCCATTTAATTTATAGGATTACTAATTTTAATATTCCTGAGCAATGCCCACCCTACGATTTTTATCTGCTTCGCTATTGGTGGGCATTGCCGATTTTATTTATAGGCTAACTAATTTTAATCTTCCTGAGCAATGCCCACCCTACGATTTTTATCTGCTTCGGTATTGGTGGGCATGATTATCGGTTAATGTCGAAAATAAAAATTCCTCCATCCTGAGGTCAGAATGGAGGATAGAGAGGAGATATAGGACTTAATTAATGCCCAGAATTTAAAAGCTAGCCGTCAAAGATTGCTAAAGAGATTAAGTGCTAGGTACTTCAGCTTGATCACGACCACCTCCGTTACCTTCTGCCTCTTCGATGCCCATTTCTTCATACTTAGTAAAGCACTGACGCTTAGCCGCTACAGCTAGGTCAAGCACAATGGGTACTTCTAATTTGATGGGAACTTGGAACACACAGGGTTTATCGTATTTGTAAGGCATGGGTTTAACCTCTTGCTATAATTAATTTCAATCAACACATTTATATAATGTCAAATAATTCTCTGGCTTGGCAGTACCCTTGAGGGTACCTTTTATAAACTGATAATAAGATGGCATAACTTAGCCTCGGTATTGGTGGGCATTGCCCATTTAATTTATAGGCTCACTAATTTTAATCTTCCTGAGCAATGCCCACCCTAGGATTTTTATCTGCTTCGGTATTGGTGGGCATTGCCCATTTAATTTATAGGCTCACTAATTTTAATCTTCCTGAGCAATGCCCACCCTACGATTTTGATATGCTTCGGTATTGGTGGGCATGATTATCGCTTAACCAATAAATAAAAACTCCTCCATCCTGAGGTCAGAATGGAGGACAGAGAGGAGATATAGGACTTAATTAATGCCCAGAATTTAAAAGCTAGCCGTCAAAGATTGCTAAAGAGATTAAGTGCTAGGTACTTCAGCTTGATCACGACCACCTCCGTTACCTTCTGCCTCTTCAATGCCCATTTCCTCATACTTAGTAAAGCACTGACGCTTAGCCGCTACAGCTAGGTCGAGCACAATGGGTACTTCTAATTTGATGGGAACTTGGAACACACAGGGTTTATCGTATTTGTAAGGCATGCTTTTAACCTCTTGCTGTAATTAATTTCAATCAACACATTTATATAATGTCAAATAATTCTCTGGCTTGGCAGTACCCTTGAGGGTACCTTTTTTGTTAAGGATGATTAAGATTAATTTATTTTAAGGATAGCATTTTGATCAATGCTATCCTTTAGTTTTTCCCCATACACCTACTTAATCATTAATGGGAGCACATTCAACCTTGAGTAAATCTTCGCGAATCCATCCTTTCGCACCACTTACTGGAAAACCTACTCTGTGCCAACCATAGCCAACCCTGTCTATTTTGTAATCTGGCTCTGGAGGAGTTGCTGTTAGGACGTAGACATTATCACCGACTAAACCATAACCCAAGCTTCTATAATTAGTTCCTGCTCCAGAACGTAAAGTGATCCGAGAATTGGGGTTGCTAGCAGTTAGAGTGGCTCGACAGTGGGAACGCTCACTAGGAAAAGTATGCTGAGCAAAAGCCTCAGTTGTAGGGACGGTAACTGCAGCAGCTGTAGCTAGTAATAAGATTGCTTTTTTCATTTGTTTTCTCCAATCATCGATGTTTCTTATTTACTAGTAAAATATAAATAACAGTTGGAGTGATTCGAGACAGTGCCAGTTTATCAGTAGTCCTAACGCTGACAGCAATAAAACCTTATTTTTCCATAGTTAACACTGTTGCTAGTAAAGACAGTTGAGAAATTGGTCTATGGTTGTCTTGTGAGGGGGGAATAGGGAATAGGTAATAGGGAATAGGGAATAGGGAATAGGGAGATGGGGAGATGGGGAGATGGGGAGATGGGGAGATGGGGAGATGGGGAGATGGGGAGATGGGGAGATGGGGAGATGAGCAACTGCATTCTTACTTAATTAACTCTTGCCTTTTGCCTGTTGCCTCTTGCCTTGGGCATAGCACTATATCAGCAAAAGACTGGCAAAAAAAATCCCCTGGCTTAATCAGCCTAGGGGTATTGCAGGGATTAATTACTATGAACTAATTTAAAGCCAGCCGTTAAAGATTCCTTTCAAATATGCCTAAAGGTACTAAGTGCCAACCGGTTCGGCTGGCTCAGTATCTCCGCTACCTTCGGTCTCAATGAGCTCCATCTCCTCATATTTGTCAAAGCACTTACGCTTAGCAGCGACAGCGATATCGAGAACAATGGGTACTTCTAATTTGATCGGAACTTGGAACACACAGGGTTTATGATATTTGTAAGGCATGGGTTTTACCTCTTGCTGCAATTAGGTTTCATCAACACATTTATAGAATGTCAGATTTAACTCTGGTTTAACAGTACCCTTGAGGGTACCTTTTTTTTGAGCTGATCAGATCATGGCCTCACTTAAGGGGATTATCCGTTAACCGAAAAATTAAAACTCCTCCATCCTGAGCTTAGGATAGAGGAGGGATAGGACTTAATTTCTGGCCAGAGCTTGAAAGCCAGCCGTTAAATATTCCTGTCAAAGATTCCGACTCTTCCGCACTTACTATGCCAAACAGTTATTGAAAACGACTCCAAAGATAGCTAGAACTTTATTTTATACCTCACAATTATCAACTAACTGGAAATAATGTCCAAAAATTTTGCATAGTACTAGTTTTGGACATCATATAAAAACAACTTAGCATAGGGAGCATGTCACTTATGCAGAACATTTGTACTAAATTTATAGCCCCCTCATGGGTTTAAGCTTGCTCTGATGGTAAATAGTTCATTTGTTCTGCAACGCAAGACCTGCTCCCCTTAGCATATAGCGTTTGTATTTGAGATGTAAACCTGTATATTTTTTTTTATTGTCTAATAAAACTCCGGAGCTCCTGTCCTTATTTGCTTTTGCTTCTTATGTGCAAGCATTTTTCGGCAATTACTGTGTTTACAACCTAGATAAAACCCCTATAACAGGTACGGAATATCCAGATTTTATGCTAATATATTTTGAAGTTAACAGGCACTATCGTTGAATGATCAGGAGGTTTAAGAGAAGTATGGTCAAAGTCTTGCGGCCACCAATTCTTAGCTTGTGTCTAATAGCTGGTTTTTCCTTTATAATGCCCTTGACAGCTTATGGAGGAAACACTGACTCCACAAGATGCAGCGGAGGTATTGTCGCGCCTACCATTGCTGGTCAATATGTTGATAATTATGGTGGTCATCACAATATCACCGCTAATCAGTGGAGCATCGGTAATAACCCCTCCTCAGACTTGATTTTTGACTACTGCAGCTTAGATAACCCCGAGGAGGTAATAATTGCACAGAACGGTCCCAACAATGAATATAATCCCAATCGGTTTAGTCAATTTAACTGGGTATCTTACGAGGGTAACCTCTGGTACTGTCAGGAAGTGTTTGATGCTCTAACTGAAGAAGATGCTGCTTCACACCCACCCGCTGATCCGAGTAATCCGCCAGCGGGTGGCTGCGGTCAAAACAATTTTCCTTGGAGTCAATTGATTCCTGATTAACCTGATTTCGATTGACTTCCTCAGATTTAGTGCGCTAAATTTTTGAATCCCCCAAGTCTTATTCTACCGTTAATCATTATCATTAATTCCAGTTTATTTAGAATAAAACTTGGGGCTGAAACCATTACTTGGTTAGGTTTTAATGGAAGCCGTCAAAAGTCAGTAAACCAATATTTTTTACCTGAAATATAATTCGTCGAACTAAGGTTAAACGAGATTACATATCAAATAAATCATGACCGTTTGATGGTAAAGTTTGACAAGCATCGATTTCAAAAAACGTATTGCTAGAATCGAAGAAATCTGTAGCTCCTATCGTGCAAGAGAAAGGGTGACTGATTCCAATCTGGAAAAAGTTCTGCGGTCCGCTATCTGGGTCTCCGTCGGTTGGATCTATGCGGCGAATTATCTCACCTGTCTGTGGATTAACTTCAGCAATAAACCCTTGCTGACCATTTCCACTCAAGTTTCCACCAGCTACCCAAAGATCGCCTTCTTCGTCAAAAACAAGCCCGGTAGCACTTAGCACTTGAGCTACGAACTCACCATCGTCATCAAAGTCAAGAGGAATTCCAGTTTGAATCGACTCATCTACATCATCGCTTAAAAAGCGTCGAATTTCTCCAGTCCTCTCTCCATCTGGATCTAGACCAATTCCTGTATAAAGGTTGCCAAAACTATCAAATCCTACTCCAGCAGAAGCACCAGGAATATCTTCAACGATAGTCTGGATATCACCTGTTGATAGCGAAAGTTGTTCTACTTGGGAACCAGAAAAAGCGCCTTGAGGCTGAGTCCCCCGATTGATGAAAAGCTGATCCGATTGTTCAGAGCGGAAGCTAGCTGAAAAGTTTAAAGGAATATCGGCTATTAGCTCTGCCTCGCCACCTGTTATTGGTAAGGTAAAGATGTCGCCATTTGCACCTGTACTCAGAACAAAAAAGTCGGCGGTCGGCTCAGTAATAATAAAAGCTGGGGTAGCACCTTCAAACTCTGGTGGCAAAGTTCCTAGAAGATTAAAGTCCGAAGAACCTGGTTGACTCTGTACTTGTACTTCAAGACCATTAAAAGTAACTAACCTATTGTCAGGAAGAAAATCAAAAGTTGTAGAGAAAGAACCTGGAGCGGGATTTGGCAATGTCACATTCTGACTTGTCGTGAAGTCTGACTCAGTCAAAGTACTAGTATCAATTCCTATGAGGGTTGCCAACACTTCATCACCCAAGAAAATATCATTGCCAGAGAAGGTGAGGTCGTTAAAACTTATGCCCCCAAACAACTCAATCACATCATTACGAAAATCTTCAATTGTATCTGTGCCTTCTCCGGCTGCAATAACAAAAGTATCTTTACCATTACCACCTTTGAGCAAGTCGTCTCCAGTACCACCAATTAATCTGTCTCGACCATTACCACCTTTAAGGGAGTCGTCTCCAGCACCACCGATTAAACTGTCTTGACCATTACCACCTTTAAGGGAGTCGTGTCCAGTACCACCAATT
>NZ_JAAHHS010000380.1 GCF_010692395.1 Moorena sp. SIO3H5 | reverse complement strand
GTGTGGGGAGTGTGGGGGGTTTGGGGAGATGGGGAGATGGGGAGATTTCATGTAGGGTGGGCAGTGCTTGAGACAGATCAGCTGACAAAGCCGGTTGCTAGGCACTGCCCACCATCGGTGTAGCCCCTCGCGAACAAAAACCACTGGCGTTGCTCAATCAAGTGCACGTAGGGTGGGCAGTGCTTGATACAGATGAACTGACAAAGCCGATTGGTAACCACTGCCCACCATCGGGAATTGACGTAGGGTCGGCAGTGCTTGATACCGATCAGCTGACAAAGCCCGTTGCTAAGCACTGCCCACCATAGCAATCTTGTAGGGTACGTTACTATAATGTAACGCTCTAAATAAACATAGAAAGTATAGCGTTTTTCATAGCTACGAGGTACACAGATTTTTTTCCCTCTTGCCGTCTTGATGCAGTCGCTCATGGGGGAAACCCCCAAGACCGCGCTGCATCGCTCTTGCTTCTTGCCTCTTGCCTCTTGCCTGTTCCCTATTCCCTGTTCCCTTATAAACCTTATTAACGTCAATTCAAAAAACTAAAAAAAATGATGGCTGAACTCAAAATCAGGTCAAAAGATCCAGAGTCACTAAAACGAATTATTCAAAGTGCCTTGTCAGAAAGATTACAGAGTATTAAAGCAGGAATTAAAAGGACAGAAGAACGCCTTCAGGAATTTGAAACTAAATATAACTTATCGACACCGGAATTTATTACTCGCTTTAACAACGATGAATTAGCCCATAGTTTTGACTTTGATGAATGGCTCGGAGAATCTAAAATGCTGACACATTTACAAAAAACAAAAGAATCTATAGAGAATATTTATTTTGTTGATTGAAGATTATTTTGATAAGATTGATAGTTTATTTTCATCATCGCCACTAGTCAAAGGATTAACTATTGAACGGGACAAAAGAGGAATGTATGAAGGTTTGATCAGAGGCAAGATAAATTTACAAGATAATTCCTTGCTACATTTCAGAGAATTTGTTTATGTAGAAATTTACATCGATAGAAAAATGTATAGTTATCAATATATGAATTCTAATAATAATCTAATTTTTCGCTATGACAATACCGAACACCATCGAAAATTAAATCTTTCTACTTTTCCTCATCATAAACATGATGGCAGTGAGGATAATGTTGTTAAATCTAATGCTCCTTTTTTAGCTGAGGTACTTAAGGAGGTTGAACAAATATTAGTCCAGTTTTAGTGCGATCGCGTAGCGTAGCCCTTTGGGCTAATCGCTCAAGCGCGGAAGCTTTGCGTGACTCGCGTAGCGTAGCCCTTTGGGCTAATCGCTCAAGCGCGGAAGCTGAGGCCTTTCGGCCACGCTTTGCGAACGCTTCATCGCGTAGCGTAGCCCTTTGGGCTAATCGCTCAAGCGCGGAAGCTTTGCGTGACTCGCATAGCGTGACCTACGGCCAATTTCTTAGTTGATGTAGGGTGGGCAGTCGTTGATACCGATCCGCTGACAAAGCCCGTTGGTAACCACTGCCCACCATAGCAATCTTGTAGGGTAGGTTACTATAATCTAACGCAGCATCTAAATAAACATAGAAAGTATAGCGTTTTTCATAGCTACGAGGTACACAGAATTTTTTCCTTCTTGCCTTTTGCCTTTTGCCTCTTGCCTGTTCCCTGTTCCCTGTTCCCTGTTCCCTTTGCTATAGCTTCATGATAGTTGATGCAGCATGTACTCCCGATAGGTATGCTCCATGAACAGTTGCTGGATAATCTTCAGATGTTGCTTCACCAGCGAAAAACAAACGATTTACAACTGGTTTTCCTAGGGTATTGCGTGTATCTGCGCTTGCACCAATCCCATTAAATGAATAGGAGCAAAACGCAAAAGGATCTAACCTCCAACGAGATAATTGCCAGCTTTCAGGATTTGGGATGTCATTGCCATAAATGGTGCGCAAAACCCTCATGGCGTCAGCCACTATTTCCCTATCACTCCATGACTCAATCTGACGAGCATAATCAGCTGCGTTGAAGCCTAACAAAATCGGCTTGCCTGTGTAAAAAGCGATGTTAAGCCATTCATTCCAACGACCGTGTTTTTCCGAAATCCAATCCAAAATCTCAACCTTTTCATTCCAGAAGATTTTTGGAAATCGCAAAAACAGTTTGTCTAATAACCCTGCTCCGATGGTAATAATTGCCCTCTGTTTCTCAGCAGGTAATGGCGGATTAAACTTCACTGTGCCATTTTTCAGCACACCAATCGGCAAAGTTACGATGACTCGGTCTGCCGTAAACAGATCCTGATTGGTTTTTATTGTCACCCCATCATCCCCATAGGTGACCGCCTCAACAATCTGTTCCAATTGGATATCAAGGTCACGGCTAAGATATTCAGTGATACGAGCATATCCATCAGGAAAAAGTACATCTTTACCGCCAAATATCTCTGAATCATCAAAATTAACAGCAGACATTTCTCCAATACCACCAGCAAACTCATGCTCAACGGTGACATTTATTATGTGCATTATTTGTTGTTTTTCCTGTGCAGATAACTCAGCCCAGGCAGGAGTAGCCTCGATACTCTCGCGCAAAGTCATACCATCCTCTGCCTGACGCGATACAGCTTTTACTAACTGGTCAAACAAACGCTGCATCCTAGAACGAAACTTAGCATTCGCCACCTCCCCATTCGTTTTATACAAAATATCATTGTCATAGTTGGTTTCAATTCTTGTCACCCCTGCTTCATTAGCCAGTTTTGTAAGGGGATTACCCTTTACTCCATGAATCCACGATGCACCTAAATCAACTGGAGTGTCAGGCCAAAACCGGCTCGTCCAAATCCTTCCTCCAATGCGATCGCGACCTTCAAGTACCTTAACAGTGTACCCTTTATCACGTAATTGTCGTGCCGCTCCCAATCCTGCCATGCCAGCACCAATAACTAGAACGGTATCACTTGTATTTTCAAACTTGTCATTGTCAGTCAAATCATTACATGCTGCTGCCACAGCCATGAATGCACTCAAACTTAGAAATTCTCTTCTTTTCATAAAGAGTTTTTTTGTAAGTATTCAGCTATCAGTTATCAGCTATCAGCTATCAGCTATCAGCTATCAGCTTATGGGCACGCAACTTTTTTACAAATATGAGATGCACCCATTCTTCAATTGATCCTTGACCACCTTCTTTGACTGAAGTTCCCCCACTCGCGCTTTGCATCAAGACATAGAAAATGAAAATATGAGATTAAGACATTATTTAGCTAGACTACATCGACGAACTATTTGCTATTATAAATCATCAGAGATTTTGGAATTATCAATTAGGCTTCTTATTTATTATTTAAAATATCATAAAATCTCCCTTTATGGTGAAACCATTTCATACTTCAGCAACACCACCTCTACGTTACCGATTCTCAATGGAGTAGAGTTAGAAGTGACAGTTGAGGAAGTTTTTGGGTGGTTAACCTTAGGGTAGACTGTATCAATCTTAATTTAGGGAGTATTAGTTATTTCCACAATCATTTCTCCTTGCTGCAACTGTTCTAAAGCATCAGGCAAAGTTGCGGTTTGTGACGTTACCACAGGTTAGCCACAAAATTTGAGGAGGTGTTCCCAAACGACATACTAAATCGATGAAATCGCTATCTTCATGCTGTCAGTCTGGGAAAATCAGTGCGTCGTGCAGCAAAAAGTAGACAAGCTTGAATATCTGCCAGTTCCAAATCGGGGAAATCTTCTAAAATTTCAGTAACACTAACATTTTCAGCCAACATTTCTAAAATATCGGTAACTCGAATTCGCATCCCTCGAATGCAGGGACGACCACCACACTGACCAGGGGTTTGAGTAATGCGAGCGATCAAGCTGGTTTTTGAATTCATGAGGGTGTTTACAAGTTGCTTTGTTTGTCTCCATTTTACTCACATATGTAAGCATTAAGCGGTCAGCGGTCAGCGGTCAGCTGTTGGCCTTGGCCTTGGCCTTTGGGCCACCCTACGCGAATGGCTGAAAGCTGATAGCTGTTCGCGTAGCGTGCGCGTAGCGCTTAAGCTGATAACTGAATGCTTACCCCTAAGCCTCTGTCCATCCCTCAATCGTAGCCATCAAAATGTTAACTAAGGGATGGTCTAGGGCTTCCTTGAAAGCTTCCACTCCCCCAGCTTTCATAGCATTGATTACCTTAGCTTTTAGGGTTGGGTTATTCTCAATTCGGTCAACAACTTCACTGACAACTATCATCTTTTCTTTGCTTGTTGTAGTGGGATTAGTCTGGGATAGTTGGTTTAGGAGTTGCTGGATTTCAGCTGCTGCTTCGGCTAGGTTTTGTTTTTGTTTTGATGTCAAATTATTAGTAATGTTAAATTCTTGTCTAGCATTATCGTTGGCAATAGGAACAATAGGATTAGTAGCTTGGCTTTGGTCTATGTTAAAACTCTGTGAATTATCTGGCATATCATTCTCCGCTTTAGCTGTAACATCAATAATATTTTGAATAGGTCTATTTGCTTGTAATTTGATAATCTCTTTTAAGTCAGCGCTTTGCTCACGATAAATTACTATCTGGTCATCTCTAGCTTGTAGTTCTGCTGTATATTTTTCTTCCACAGCTTTGAGAGCAAGTTCATAGTTTTGCGTGAAGTCACTATGAATTTTTTCCTTATTCGTGTCCGGGGGAACACTTACCTTAACAACAACTACACCATCCCCTTTATTTTCAATACTCTGAATAGCTAGTTCGGTATCTTCATTCTCTACTTGGACTTTTTTGAAAGCAGCAATAAAAGCTTTCCAATCTACACCGTTTCGGAAAATTAGGTCAACAGTATCTAAGACCTCTTGGAATAGCTTAGTAAATTCTCCTGGTTGAAATTCGCCACTACTTGGACGACGCTCACGGTTATCTGTTCCTGGCTCAGGATTTTCTAACAGATAAACAAACTGACAATCAACATCTTCTAGCTTAGTGCTACTTTCAATATTCCACGCTTCTAAATAAGCACCGGTTAAATAAGCATGCGTAAAATCAGTACCAACGCAGTTAGCTTTAGTTAAATTAGTCCATTCTAAATTAGCATCCTTTAAAGTGGCTTCGCTAATATCAGCTTGTTTTAGATTAGCCTTATTTAAATTAGCCCCTCTTAAATTTGCACCTCTAAGATTGCCTTCAACATAAGACTTATTGTAACCATTACCACTAATTAATAATTCTCGGACAGCTGTATCAGCTAAGATAGTTTTACCAGGTCTAGCTCGGTCAAGCTTAATAGTTTTCCGCCAACAAGTACGAGTGATAGTAGCCTCCCTTAAATCTGTACTTTTAAGAATAGCTCCCGTGAAATCAGCATCAGTTAAATCGGCCTTGTAGAAACTTGTACCTCCTGTAGCAGCAAAGGCAATAGCCATAGTGCGAATCCAGACATCTCTGGGGTCTCCCTTTAGAGCACGCCAGCCCAGGTAATTTCCAAGTAAAGCTACGGCTACGGCTACGGCTCCGGCGAAGCCTACGGCTACGGCTCCGGCTACGGATACAGCTCCGGCGAAGCCTACGGCTACGGCTACAGCTCCGGATACAGCTCCGGCTACAGCTCCGGCTACGGATACAGCTAGGGCGAAGCCTACGGCGAAGGCTCCGGCGAAGCCTACGGCTACGGATACAGCTACGGCTCCGGCTCCGGCTACGACTCCGGATACGGCTCCGGCTCCGGCTACAGCTCCGGCTCCGGCTACAGCTACGGATACGGCTACGGATACGGCTCCGACTCCGGCTCCTCCGATACCTTGACGAAGGATTACAGCAAATAAGACAATTATTGTAATCAAAGCTATCCAGCTCGAGACTTGATCTGTTACGTTGCTAAAGGTAAATATATACGTTACTAACAACCCAACAAATAAGGAAATAAATCCTGATAGTCCTGAAATTATCCAGGAAACCAACAAAAGAACAACTACCCACTGTTTCTGTAATCCTGCCTTCGCACTACAGAACTGAGTACCCTTTAGAGTAGCATTCTTAAAATTTGCCCCTCTAATATCCGCTTCACTAAAATCTGCTCCGGAAAGGTCTTCCCCCTGGAATGATTGACCTCTAAGATTTACCCTGCGGAAATCCCTTTCTCCTGCTGCATAGTCTTTCAGAATTTTACTAGCTTTCATCACTTATAATCCTATATATAGGAAAGGAAACAGGAAAGTTCACTTGAAGTAAGCTATTATGATAAACGCTTCTTGTCAATAAACTTCAATAAACTGGTAATTATTCTTAATAAACCCTATTTGATTGTGTTTATCGATCAACAGACTGTTTACTACAGATGTCCTGGGATAGGTGGTTGTAGCTGAAACCGATTTCTAGCATTGCGATGCTCTGTTCCCGTAGCGTGGCAACGGCCAAGGAGCTGCTAAACGCGATTAGCCCAAAGGGCTACGCTACGCCAACGCACCAGTAAAACCAACATCCCAATCCAAACGCGGTAGTGCGATTAATGATTGATTTTTTCCGATAATTCTTACGTTGGTAAAGTCTTTTCCTCCTGAGTATCTCCTGCTAGACCTAGCACTTCCATCTGCTTGCGTTCCCGCATCAACAGAAACAACGGAAATCCAAAACCAAAGGATACTAAAAAGATAGCGACAATGTAAAGACCCCACAACCTCATTTTGAGCCGTCGCCCTTCTGTTACAATCACCACGATTGCACACAAGGCTGCAACACTCACATCTATCCCAATAAAACTGGAGGCGGGATAAGCATAAATTTGTTTGATAAACAAAGCAATATCGAAGTTAAGAAAGTTAGCCAGGCTTAGCTTTCCTTTAGTGATAATAATGAACTGCACCAAATAGTAGTTTGTCCAGACGAAACCGATGACTGTTAAGGCAGCATAGATAATTTGTCGAATGCGATTCCAGAGCATAGAGGTAATGGTTATAGCAATTCTACGACTTGTGAGGTATACAATTTCTAGATTTTAGGGAACAGGGAACAGATAAGAGGGAATAGTGTAGCCCCAAATTGATTTTAGTTGATGTAGGGTGGGCAGTGCTTGAGACAGAGTCAGATCAGCTGACAAAGCCCGTTGCTGGGCACTGCCCACCATAAGTGTAGCCTCCAAAGGAAATATTAACTTGCTATCAAGATAGGACGGGAGCGTGAGAACCCCTACCTTTTAAGGAGGGGATGAAACGCGACACGACGGGTTTTAACCCGACGTGTCGATTTGTTACTTGCCTCGTTGACTTTCGATATATTTTTTGACTACCTCTGTACTTACTTGACCTGTTGACGCCACAAAGTAGGTCGGAGTCCACAATGATGGCAGTTTCTTTAGTTCTGGGAATTCTT
>NZ_JAAHHS010000038.1:17606-36014 GCF_010692395.1 Moorena sp. SIO3H5 | reverse complement strand
TAACAGAGGAAACAGAGGAAACAGAGGAAATTTATTATCCCTCTATGCCTACTATTCCTACCAGAAAGTCTAGTGGACTTAATCTCACCGCCATGGGAGTTTCCACATCTGTAGCCTTATTAGTAGTAGCTGGAGGCTACTTGTTCTCATGGGGTGGCAACCAGGCAGAAGCTAAGCTAGCACAAGCTGAGCAAAAGTACCAGGAAGGGGATTTAGACGCAGCACTGAAGCTGGTAAAATCTATTCCCGAAGATAGTGAAAACTATCAAGATGCTCAAAATGCGATCGCTCAGTGGAAAAAAGATTGGCAAGATGCGAAAGCCCTATTTCCCCAGATAAAAACTGCCTTTGAGCAACAGAAATGGGTAGAGGTAGTTGAGCAAGCTAGTCAGATTCCTAATATTGTCTTCTGGCAACAGCAAATAGAACCTATGGTCAGCCAATCTCAAGCTAATCTTGAGAAGGAAGCTTACCAGTTACTACAGCAGGCTTACAACCAGGCTATCGAGAGAGACTTTACTGGCGCACTCAACACATTTAAACAAATTCCAAAGGGAACAAAAGCCTACGCTACAATTCAACAAAAAATTCCGGAATACACTCAAAAGCGAAACATCAGAGCGAACTACCTTCTTCAGCAGGCTTACAATCGAGCTGCTCAGAAAGACTTTACCAATGCATTGGTATATTTGAAAAAAATTCCTCAAAATACCGATGCCTATCCTAAGGCTCAGGAAAAAATTGTTGACTATACCGCTAAGCAAGAAATTAGAGCTAAGTATCTCTCAAATATGGCTTATAACCAAGCTGTTTTAAAGAACTACACTAAGGCTTTGGATTATTTGAAACAGATTCCTGAAGGTACCTCCACCTATGCCAGAGCTCAAGCCACAATTCAGCAGTATTCTCGATACTAAATCTACCTTTTAGTTAATCATATCAAATCTGTTTTACTAATCATCATAGTCTTTCTATGGTAATGGATAATTGGTAATTATTAATGGGGAGTTAACGATTATCCATCACATAGTTATTACAAAAAAAATTGTCTATTTTATTTAAAAATATATATATCTAGTCTAATAACTCTCTACATTAAAATAATATTCATTTAAATTCACTAAAATTAGTGTATTATTTTTAATAGGTGATGTACACAAGTTTGTGATTTTATTAAACTTATTAATAGGTAATAGGGTAAAAATCATGTGTACCTCATTAAGATAATAACCCCTATAGTTAAATCTTCAACCTAGATTAATCATCATAAAGCTGACTACATCTGTGGTCATAATCTCTTCAGCTTTCATCATAATTCCTATCTCCGTGAAAATATTCCCAGGACTTACGCAGTAACTGTATCTTTAGGGTGCGTTCATAACACACCCTACTACTTATATATTTTCTAGATATTTTCTAGATATTTTCTAGTTTTTGGTACCCAGTTTTGCCTAAGTCCTGACTCTTTATAACAACTCAACAAACAATTGTCAGGTAGTGAGGTGAATCAACAATGCAGATATAAATCTCATCCCCACGGCTTTCTACCGAAGGATACCTGGTAAAGGTAGTTAGTCGGCGAGAGTAGATATTGTTTAGCCTATCTTTTTTAGCTTACAGTAGTTAATTGATATTTCCTACTAGCCACTAACCTGGGATGGCGATTCATCCCTACTTCTATAGGAGCAAGACTTTCTCTGTTCACTACTTCAGTAAATTTGCTCGAATTAGCCATAACTTGTCTACCTGGTGCGTAAGCTTCAATCACATTACCGCTCACAGAACACATCACCATTAAATAGTCACAAACTGGGCATTCAGTTTTGGTGACCTGGTCTCCAGCACAAGTATAATGTGATGCTTGAGAACCGATTAAGTAGTGACGTTGAGCCATATTCCCACAGTTGGGACATCGGACTGATTGAGTTGTCTCCATTGCCGATTCTCCTCATTTACATGTCATTGCTTGAAGGAAAGAAGTCAGAATTAAACTCAGAATTCATAAATTTTGTAAATTTTTTAGTTTTTTTTTAATTAACCCTGAAGTTGCTTTTCAAGGGCAGCAGTAAATTTATCATAGGGAGCAACTCCCACAATATTTTCTACCATCTCACCGCCCTTAAAAATCAGCACAGCAGGAATACTGCGGATACTGTATTTTTTTGCAGTAGCTTTTTCGGCATCGATATCTATTTTTACTACCTGAGCGCGGTCTTTGTAGTCTTCAGCAAGTTTTTCCATTAAAGGAGCAATTTTACGACATGGACCACACCAAGGGGCTGTAAAATCAACGACGACTGGAACTTCAGAGGTTAAAAGTTCATCAAATTGACTGTCTTTGATGTAAGCAACTGTACTCATGATATATTCCTTAAATTTTTTAAAACTACCACAAATTTATAGTCAACGGTAAACGGTAAACAGTCAACAACAGTCAACATGGTTACCGCTGTTATCCTCCCTTAAAAAGAGGGGCGGTTAATAGGTTTTAATAGCTGTAATAACCAGAATTGCTAAGGCTATAGTTTGGTTTACCATGGTTGTAGGAAGTTGCTTGATGCATTAAGTTATGGCTGCTGAGGAATTGGAAAGGAATAGCCTGATCGAAAGGCTAAACCGAGGTAGACAATCGAAGGCAACTATGGGTGGCTATGCAGGTTATGGTTCACCGGCCTTCGGTCAACGCGCCCTAAATGGTGAGTTAGTGGATGATCCCCAAGAACAGCATGTAATTGAGTTAATTCGCCGTCACCATAAATCGGGCAAGTCATTACAACAAATCGCTAACTGGCTCAATCACCATGGCTATACAACCAAGCGTGGTCAGCAGTGGAAACGGATCTCGGTTAAGCGGGTTTTAGACCGGCTATACGGTAGAACCCCTAGGGTGTCTACTTTGCCTGAAAACCCCAGTCAAGGGAACTTAAATCAGTAAGCTCCAAGCTGGTAAAGTAGTTAGAACACCTGAAACAGAAAGTTAGATAAGCCAGGGAACTTGATCGGATAATTCCATCGGACAATTGCCAAGCTAGGTCAGCAATGCCTAATTATTTGCCCCTAAGCCCAAATGGTTAAAGTCCCAGGCTTCCTGGCAACCTCTGAAAGCCAAAAGCTATGTCATATAAGGGTTAAAGATTATTTTGCTGTAACATCTATTTATTATATACCTTTATACAAGTTATGTGCATATTATTTCTGCATTTGCGGGATTTGTCCGTAACATCCGTCTATCAAACCAAGGCTCAGTAAATACACCAGCGCCATAGTGTGTAGCGGTTGGCGGCGGTCGTAGGTCATGGAAGTTCACGGATCAAATTAATTATGCAACTTAACGATCGACTTATCTGCGCCCCAACCCTAGAAGAAGCAATTGACCATCAGCCTTTGATCGTTGCTCCTGACACCCTTCTAATCGACATAATTGCTTTGATGAGTCAGGAGGGAGGGAAAAGTTGTTCATTGGCCAATTTTTATTCACCATCAGACCAGCTCAGCATTCGTGAGCCACGGTCTAGCTGCGTTTTGGTAATGGACTCAGACCAGTTGCTGGGAATCTTTACTGAGCGGGATATTGTCCGGCTGACGGCTAATAGCATTAACTTTCAAGAGGTAACAGTAGCTGAGGCCATGGCACAGCCGGTGATAACTTTTCCTCAAACTGCTTGTCGGGATATCTTTGCCGCCTTATTCATATTTCGTCGGTATCGGATTCGCCACTTACCAATTGTGGATGATCACGGTCAGCTAGTGGGTGTTGTCTCACCAGAGCGAATTCGCCAGGTATTGCGACCAGCCAATCTACTCAAGTTACGACGGGTATCAGAAGTGATGACCCCCCAGGTGGTTAATGCCCTTCCAACTGTCTCAGTATTGAGTTTAGCCCGACTCATGAATAAGCACCGAGTTAGTTGTGTGGTGATTACCTCCGACCATGGAGAGCATAGCTGTATGCCAGTGGGGATTGTCACAGAGCGGGATATTGTCCAATTTCAGTCTCTCAAGCTCAATTTGTCTAAAGTCCAGGCTCAGGATGTGATGAGTACACCTTTATTTCTGCTGAGTCCGGAGGATTCTCTATGGACAGCTCATCAGGAAATGCAAAAGCGTCGTGTGCGGCGATTGGTGGTGTCTTGGAATTGGGGTCAAGGAATCGGTATTGTGACCCAAACAACCCTGCTGCGAGTGTTTGACCCAATGGAAATGTATGGCATTGTGGAGACATTGCAGCAAACCGTTGAGCAATTAGACCCAGCCAAAGAATCCGTGAACAAATCCCACAAAGCCATTATTCCTGGTGAGGAGTCTGGGGAGGTTGCGCAAAATGCGATCGCTTTATCAGCAGATAGGTTTAATCATAAATCAGAGCCACCCAACACAGACCAAAACACAGACCAAAACACAGACCAAAACACAGAACTAACAGTGATTTTGTCAAAACCGATAGAGGGTCAAGGATTAAATCATTCCCAACAGTGTGAGGATGTCAACTATCCCAAAAGTAATTTGAGCACCAGTCAAGATTATCAAGTGTGTATTCTGCTAAACACTATTCAAGCTATTCTAGAAAACCTAGCTAACCACTCTAACCTATCATCAGAATTACGTCAAAGCCAGCTTAAGTCAGCTTTAGACAATCTTGATCAAATGCGAGAGCTAATACAGAAATCCCAAAACCAGTCTTGTCAGGATCAGGTCGTGGTAGATCAGGTAGGTACTTCTAGCAGTTAAGCTAATCCAGATTTAAGGGGGATATTGGACTTAGTCTGAATTTGTTGAAGGGTGTTCGCCCGAGGGATCCCTTTTTGGGTAGGTTAACGGTTAACAAAAACTAATTGGAATTCCTTGAGTGCTGGTAAAAAGTTTTTGTTTTCATGACTAGGGCGCGTCAGTTTAATTAGGGCAAAACGTTGGATAGGAGTTAGTGCTGCCCACTGTTGAGTAGTTACTACGACTCCAAATTCCATAGCTTTTTCCCCCACGGTAGATGGAATTACCTGAGAATTCATCCAGGGAGCTTGGGGATCAACAGGTAAATTAGAAGCGGGTTTTCCTGTATAGTTTATAACTAGGTGTTGAACATAGTCTCCATACTTTTGGATTGACTCGGTCGTAGTGCAGGGTATCTCTACCAGTTGCTGACGCTCGTGTTGATTAAACTGATGCCAGTGGCTCAGTTTAAGTTTGATGCCGCAAGTGTCTAATTTCATCCGCACTTGCATAGGAATGCACCGTAAAGAATCCACAAAATCCGTTTCAAATTGGAAAAAATTAGTCATAGTTTTCTCAATTTTATTCATTAATGAAGTTTTCTTGTGCTAGTACTGCGGATAATCCAGTAACTAATTGATAAAGATATAATGGCAATTGCTAATCCAATTACCTGGCTTCCAGAAGTTGTTTTCAGGTCAAGAATAATGATTTTACGGGCAACTGCAATTAAAGAAGTAACAACAACTAACTCAAGTTGAATAACATGTTTTCGTAGATAAGCGGTTATATTCTCTAAAATTTCTAGTGCAATTAGAATATTTAGAAACAGTCCAAAAATTTTGAAAAGTGTTTTGCTCAAAACTATTGCTTCTGGATTGGTTATTTCTTTAACTAGTGAAATAACTAGGCTAGTAAGTGCCACCAAGATTACCACCACCATGACCAAAGAGAGAACTTTGGAAACAAAACCCTCGAACAGATTTAGCCCGTATAAAAAATTCTCATCTTTGCCTGCATATCTAAGTTTTTGGAAGAGTTGTCTTAACCGCCTCATAGGAATAGGTTAGTAAAAAGACAGATGATGGTTGATTTTAACACTTCCACGGGGTATTAACCTAACAGATCAGTCAATCTCCTGCTTGCCTTTTCCTGAAGCCACCTCCGATGTTCAACTATCGCAATCTCTATGACTTCATAAAGCCAAGACAATCGGGAAAAGGGAGGGCGTTGCTGATTCATGCAATGATTGACGGTAATTGCTAAATGGTAATTAGTAATTGGTAATTGGTAATTGGTAATTGGTAATTGGTAATTGGTCACTGATCTCACTACACTTGACGAAGTTCCTTAGTTCACTAGCCCCAGAGGGAGAATAGACTGGAACAGGGGTCAGAGGGGAGAGATTAACCATGATCTTTGTCACAAAAATTTACAAATTGACATTGGGGGTGGATCAAGCTTAAGTAAACATATAGTAAAGATTTCATTAAAGTTTCCTATAAGTTGATTAGGGTGACATATATCCCCTAGATTTCCTTGTCAGTTTACTCAAGATTACGTGAAGATTGTGTGAATTTTGCATAAACTTGGTAATTTTGTGAAAAAAGTATGAATAAAATGTGAATGTAGAAAAGAAATGTGAGTTTCGCTTGACAACTACCCCTTGAATTTACTAGATTTCCTTTTGTAGATGAACAAAGTTTCACGTTCAAGATCATCAGCGTGAAATATAACTTCATAAACCAAACAGCCAAACCAATCCAACTTTGGATTTGTCTTTTTTGAAAGAATCAAAGAGGGTAACTATGCTCAAGCTAGTGATTTTATTGTTTCCGCTGACTGAGCCAGTTTTTTTGAATAGAACTTTTAACTAGTTCAGGCGCTTACGCCATCGGCTTCATGGCGAATCGGGCTGAGTAGATCTACTTGCTCTCGCTCAGCTCAGCAGTTAGCCACATAGAAACTCTAGATAAAAACTCTAGAATATTTTTAAATTCAGGTGCTCATCTGTTTCGGTGTCTAGGTGTTTGGGGATTTACTTCAGACAACAGAAAAGTTTTCTGTCTAAAGACAGAGGAATTTATAAAGGGTTTGTATTTGTTGTTGTAACGGGCCTGAAATAGGATCAGTCTTTCACGCTCATCTGCGCTTAGTCTATTTAGGCAAGGCTCTGGTATTGTGAAAAATTAGGTGTAACACTAGGTTTCACAACAGCATCAACTTTGAAAAAATCATCCGACATACTCATGAACATACCATTAGGAAAGCGGAAGCCATCGCCGCGTTCTCTAATCCAGCTTTTTACTAAGAGCTTTTCAGGGGTGCTTAGCAAATTGAACCTAAAAGCAGCAGGTTCTAAACCCACTGACGACCCTAGCCATTGCTGGCAGTGCTGTGGGTTAACTATCTCGAACAGACTGCTGAGGGGTCTTAGATCTGACACCTCCGACACTGGTGTTGGCACTGAAGGCATTGAACAGGATAGCAGCTATTTCCGGAATGATGTGCTATCGTCAAACGTATCAGTCTCGGTGGGAGCAAAAAAAACAGAAATTATCTTACTGCAAGGGATGTTCAATCTCCTGAAAGTATTCTGTGACATAACTGCAATCACTGATATGCCCGTATTACAAGGGAATTATACGAGGCTGATTGGCAAAATTATACCCCACTGGCAAGTATTTAGGTTCGTAATCGATATTAAACTCAATTCTGTTCTAATCCAGCAGTTGTTAAATCCAACGTGGAGAATGATCAGGGTGGTATCTGTTGAGTAAGTGACCCTCAACAGATACCACCGATTAATCCTTGGATTGAGAGATTGTTATTGTGCATAAGGTAGTTTGTAGCAGCAAAGTGTGTCTATACCTTGTGTGTCTATACCTTAAGTGTTTAGACAAAGTTTAGACAAAGAACTATGAGGCCAAACTCCATAGTAAGCTGTGGGTCGCAATTGCAATAATCCTTAACCTGTTCAAGGCTTAATCATTACCCTGGTGAACTGGCAACTTCCCCTTGCCAGTTGGATATAGACCATTACAAGATGTCGTTAATTCTGGGTGACTACCATGGCAAAAAAATTACTCTCAATAACTAGTAGACCATCAACTAGTAGAACATCTCAAGCAAAGTCAACCTCTACGAGCTCTGAACAAGTCATGACTAACGAGCAGCTTAACCAGGTCGTAGAAGCTATCATCGCAGGCAAGTATTCTTGGGCTTGTGTGTTAGTTCTGCGTTTCTCTGGCTACAACCCCCTCCATTACATCCCTTACCGAACCTACAATCGGTTAATCAAAGAAAATAGTCAAGCTGGTAAGCCTCCAGTTGGCAAAACCCCTGTATCACGATCACAGGTTGTTAGTAAGGTCTAGTTAGCTAAGCGGGAAATTTGGGAGATTTATCAAGTCTGAACAAAACCAACTTGCCTAGGTCAGTTTGATGGATTATTGATGGGCTATTGATGCAGAGCCTACTTGTCAACGTCTTCCCTTTTAATATGTTGAACTGCACTTGCATCAACAGACCTATCTGCTTACATCTAGCTGACTTTTATTATTGGCTTGATGATCCGACATCAGACTTGACCTCCTATCCCCAACCCTTATGGGTTTACTTTACACCAGATGCCCTAGCCGTAATTTAAAGTTTCGATGAAGTTTACTTAAAGTTTTGGTGAATTTTTTGTGAATTATTGGTAACTAGTCGGTTAGTGACTTGACAAAAACTAAGTTATTAGCTAACTAAATGTAGTTAATTGTAAATGGTTAATTGTAAATGGTTAATTGTTAAAAATCAATTTTCAATATTTAACATATGAAGAATATAATCAGGGATTCGGCAGAGCATGGGTTACCATCGTCTTCTATCAACCCAGACCCTGCTAGCAATTTATCAGTAGTGCTTCAAAGCTTGACCCTAGACTCAGTCGATCCAAAGCTCAACTACGAATTTAGTCAATCCTTTCACCTTGATAACTTCCAGCTAGGGGATAAAATCCTTGCCTATAATACACCAGAGGTATCCAAAGATTCTGTTGAGATTGAACAAGATCACCAATATCTTTACCTAGTTTGTCAGGGGCGGGTACGACTACTAGGCTTTGATGCTGAAAAACAGCGGGAGGTTTCGATACAGGTACTCGAAGAAGGGGAAACCTTTGGTGCCTATGATCTCTTAGGTAGTCTATCCTATCCTTACAGAGCGATCGCAGCGAGTTCAGGACAAATTGCCCGTATTTCCCTAAATCAACTCTTGCCTTGGTTGGAACGGTTGCCGAAGTGGTCCGAAATCCTGGGGCAACAAGCCCAGCACCGGCAATGCCTAATTTTCTTCAAGACTTTGACCAAATTGCGTACGCTTAACGGTGTTAGCCTAAATCAACTGTTGCCCTACATCGTAGAAAGACGCATTGAGGCTGGGGAGTCTCTGGTATCCTCTTCCCAAGCTGGGCATTGCTGGCTACGTAGTGGTCAAATGGCAACGCCAGAAGGAACAGAGGCAAATTCCTCTGCTCCATTTCCTAGCATCGGAGAAAGTTGGGGATATCCGATGCCAGTAGCAACAGATTGGATTGCCCAAACTGATGTATTGCTTTACCAGCTGCCTCAAGAGCATTGGCAAGCGGCTTGCGCGATCGCACCAGTTTTGGCTAACTCCACCGACTCACCAGATCAGGAGAACAGGCAAAGTGCTAAAAATGGTGACGGTAAATCTCCATCGGCTCAAGGCTTAGTTAACAAAACCCATACTCCGTCACCACATCCAAACCAGACTAGAGCACGACCGACTCGGCGAGTTTTAGAACCTCCTAAGCAACAAGCGCCAAAAGAACCCAGTCAGTCAGAAAGCTTTGATTTTCCTAAACCAGCAAAACAGGGTTGGAAATTCCTAAGGTTTTGGCAGCGCTATCCTTTTATTGAGCAGCAAGCTTCCTCGGATTGTGGTGCTGCCTGCTTAGCCATGATTGGGCAGTATTGGGGTAAACGGTTTGCTCTCAACTCCCTGCGGGAACTGGCAGGAGTGGGTCGTTCTGGTTCATCCCTCAAAGGTTTATCTAAAGCAGCAGAAAGTTTAGGCTTTCAAGCTAGTCCAGTCAGGGCTTCTTTAGGTCGCTTAGCCGATCGGAGTAATCCTTGGATTGCTCACTGGGAAGGGGATCACTATATTGTTGTCTACCAGGTAAAGGGTAATAAGGTACTTGTTGCAGATCCAGCAGTGGGGAAGCGATCGCTTGCTCGCAAAGACTTTCTCCAAGGTTGGACTGGGTATGCCATGCTATTGGATCCAACTCCCCAACTAGCCATTACTCCCAGTGACAAACGTTCTTTAGGGCCGTTTTGGGGGTTGCTATGGCCCCATCGCTCAGTCCTGCTGCAAATTGTCTTGGCTACCCTGATCCTTCAGGTTTTTGGTCTAATTACTCCCTTATTTACCCAGATCATTCTTGACCGGGTGATTATCAACAGAAGCCTTGTCACTCTTAATGTCTTCTCCATTGGTCTAATCATTTTTGGTCTTTGGACGATTGGGGTAAGTCTAACCAGACGCTACTTGCTAGACTACTTTTCTAATCGGCTTAGTCTCACTTTTGTCAGTGGGTTCATAAACCATACCCTGACCTTACCTCTGAAGTTTTTTGAATCCCGCCAGGTGGGGGATATCCTGACCCGAATTCAGGAAACTGGAAAAATTCAGGGTTTTATAACTCAGCAAGCGATTGCTACTTGGCTAGATGTGATAATGGTGTTTGTCTATATTGGACTGATGCTGTACTACAATTGGCGTCTAACTGTCCTGGTGCTGGCAACGATTTTACCCATCGCCATCTTGACTGTGATTGCCAGTCCCTTTCTACGCCAGGTGTCCAGGGAAATCTTTAAAGAAGCAGCCCAACAAAATTCTATGTTAGTGGAAATGATGTCAGGGGTTGCTACTGTGAAAACGGCGGCTTCGGAACAAGAAGTGCGCTGGCGCTGGGAAGATCGGCTCACCAATCAGTTGAATGTACAATTTAAAGGTAGGAACTTGGCTAACGGGTTGGGGTCAATTAGTTCTCTAATTAATACTCTCAGCAGCACCGCTTTGCTTTGGTTTGGCGCTAGCTTAGTAATTAATGAGCAGCTTACTATCGGTCAGTATGTCGCGTTTAATATGCTCATTGGCCGAGTCACTGGTCCGATTTTGGCTCTAGTGAATCTTTGGGATGAGTTTCAAGAAATCTTGGTGTCTGTAGAACGGCTTAATGATGTCTTATCTGCTAAACCAGAGGAGAATCCTCAAGAACCGATGCTGGTTCTACCTGAGATTAAGGGTGATGTAATATTGGAAGATGTTACCTTTCGATACTCCGAGGATGAGGATCGCAATATCCTACAGAATATTTCCCTACAGATTAAGGCTGGAGAAACCATTGCTCTAGTGGGGCGCAGTGGCTCTGGCAAGAGTACCTTGGTGAAGCTACTGCAAGGTCTCTATCATCCGACTAATGGTCGTATTTTGATAGATGGACACGATATCCGCCATATTTCCCCCCAATCTTTGCGTTCTCAAATGGGTGTGGTACCCCAAGAATGTTTCTTGTTCTCGGGGACAATTGTCGAAAATATCACTCTCTACCGACCGGATTTCAGCCTGGATGAAGCCGTAGAGGTAGCTAAACTAGCAGAAGCTCATGCCTTTATTCAAGGTATGACTTTGGGATATAATACAAAAGTAGGAGAGCGAGGCTCTACCCTTTCTGGTGGACAAAGGCAAAGGATTGCCATAGCCCGAGCCCTATTGGGCAACCCCAAGATTCTGATTCTGGATGAAGCGACTAGCTCCCTAGATACAGAATCCGAGCGCCGCTTTCAACAAAACTTAGCTCGCATTAGTCGCGATCGCACTACCTTCATCATCGCCCACCGCCTCTCTACAGTGCGCAATGCTGACTGCATCCTTGTCCTAGACCGAGGCATTCTGGTCGAGAAAGGCAACCATGAGGAACTCATGGATCGTCAAGGTCTTTACTATCATCTAGCACAGCAGCAGCTAGATCTTTAATAGATCATTAACTAGTGCTCATTAGTCATTAGTTATTAGTTATTAGTTATTTAGTCATTAGTCATTTGTAAATTCCAATAGACCCTGGTTAGTCACAAAGGACTAATGACTAAGAAAATTCGAAGTTACCTATGACTATATCAAACTATGTAAAAATTTGCCAATTTGGCAACACAGTGATGTGAAAAGGACTAATGACTAATGACTAATGATTAATGAAATTTGAAGCTAGCTATCACTATGTCAAGCTATGTAAAAAGCTGCAAAAAATCTGCCAATTTAGCAACATACTCAGATGAAATTGATCTTTTATCATAAAAGTTGAAAAGCGCTGTGTGAACAGAAGGGGAGAAAAACGTGTTCAGATATGGCTCCACACCCATCTCAAGGGCAACCGTTTAGAATCCCCCATGACGCACACTCACAGGATTGTTCAATTCCAATTCCTTTGTTTAATTCACTCCCATGCACCCCACCAAAGGTGAGACGGAGATAACTTGGAGAGCCTAACCCTAGGGGTCAGGTTGCTCAAGTCCACACCTCACAGCGTGCTCAGCCAACCGGTTTGACCGACCGACGGCTACTTAAAGGGGAAGGGTTTAAGTTCTGATCTTGGGGTGCATTGAAGCTATCTGAAAAAGGGGCAAGTAGAGTCAGGTAATGCCAAAGATTTCGGTCTGCCCAACAATACCAAACTCCCCCCGGGAAGCTAAAGGCAGCAAGAGAATTGGTCGCTTTCTTTCCCAAAACATTGGTCATTTCCCTAAAATGTTAATTTAGCGTGATCTACCACCATGACACAAGCAAAACCAATAAACTCCCCACCTGAGGCGGCTACGAGTCGTCAAGGTAACGTCGTTTTAATGCCATCAGGTCGCCTGAGACCTGATTATGACCAAGAGGCTGTAGCCTCACCCAGCACAGAGGTAGGAACTAATACTGCCAATGCTCCTAGTACGTCCAAATGGTCAACCTCCATACAAACTACCCTCGACCAGCCTCCGGCGAACCTTCCCCGGCTGCTGATGTTAGGTGGGTTAAGCTTCTGTACGATATTTGTGGCTTGGGCAACGTTTGGGCAGATTGATGAAGTCGGTAAAGCTCATGGAAGCTTAGTGCCAAAAGGCGACGTTTATAAAGTTGACCCGATTGAGCCAGGCAAAATTGCTAGTATTAAGGTCAAAGAAGGGCAAGCGGTTAAAGCTGGGGAAGTCTTGGTGGAACTGGATACAGAGCTTGCCACTCATGAAGTAGAGCGTTTAGAGAAAGTGCTGAATGCAGACCGGATTAGGTTAGTTCAGATGCAAGGACTGCTTGAAAGAACCCGTCTGGAAGCAGAAACTCGTGAGCAGATTACCGAAGCAGAAGTTCAAGCACAACAAGCTTCGATCGCACGAGCACAAGCTAGTGCATCGGCAATTAGACAACAAATCATTCAACATCAGTTAGCTAAAGCTGCTAATCGCGAACGATTACAACGGATGAAGCTGGTGCAGGCGACAGCCCAAGAACTGCTCCAGCAACGGCGGGCTAATGTAGTGGCTCTCAAAGAACGACTCGATAACCTTAAGCCTCTGTTGGCAGAAGGAGCAATCTCCAAAGAACAGGTATTTCAAGCAGAACAAAGCTTTCGTGCTAGCCAAAGTGCTGTTACCGAAAGCAAACTGCAAGATGGTTTGAGTACTCGCGAACAAATTTTTCAAGCTCAGCAAAGTATACGCGATCGCGAAGCGGCGACTAGCCAAAGCCGAGGTGAGCTAGAACAGACTTTAGCAGAAATCAAGCGACTAGAGGCAGAATTAGAGCATCGGCAAGCGACGGGACGCACTACTCGCCTGGAAGCACAGCAGAAAATTCAACAGTTAGAAGTAGAACTGACCCAAATCAAAGCTAGAATTTCTGAAAATGAAACCCTGGTCAATACTGCTAAAACCAGGCTCAAACAGAAGTTTCTTAAAGCACCAGTTGATGGGATCATATCTTCCCTCAATATTGCTCATGCTGGTGAAGTCGTGCAACCAGGACATAGCATCGCCGAAATTGCTCCTCAAGGTGCCCCCCTAGTGCTATCGGCAAGTTTGCCTACTCGCGAGGCAGGGTTTATTAACGAAGGAATGGCGGTGCAATTGAAATTTGATGCCTATCCCTATCAGGATTACGGCATCATCAAAGGCACGGTGATTTCCATCTCTTCCGATGCTAAAGCCGATCAAGTAATGGGTTCAGTCTATAAGGTGAAAGTGTCCCTTGACCGTGACTATGTGATTGAAGATGATGAAATCATCCGGTTTAAGGCTGGTCAGACCGCCAATGCTGACATCATCATCCGCCGCCGTCGGATTATCGATTTCTTATTGGATCCGATGCGAAAGCTGCAAAAAAGTGGAATCGATCTATAGTGCTCTGTTCTCAAATCACTTTGATCACTGACTGATTGTTTTCCGTTGACCGTTAACAGTTGACCGTTAATTCTTAGTAATCAACTTGCTAGTAATTCCTTGGAATCTGCAAGTTCACTGCACCCCAGCTTATAAACTATTGACCTTTAGACTTACAGGATCAGAAATAACCATGACCTATCGTATTCCTTCTGCTAATACCAAGCTCGACAAAGTGATGGATACCGATAAATTTAGCGAGATCGAAGAAGCCATCCTTGATGGCAAGTATTCTTGGGCTTGTGTGTTAATGCTACGGTTAGCAGGCCATAACCCTCTAGACTACATGCCTTCTAGAACCTACAGCCGCTTGCTCAAACAAAACCGGGACATGATTTTACAACAGCAAGCTAGTATGATGAGCAATGGCAATCAAGTCTTGAATGCACGGCAGCGTTTGAGCCAGATCAAAGATCTGGCTTATGTAGAGACCCTTGGCAAGAAAACCTCACAGGTCCACGGTGGGGATCAAGAACAGTGGTTTATCAGTGAACTGGAAGAAGAGGAATCCATGCTCAAGAAGTTAGCCGATTATTTACGGCGAGACTGTTTGGTTTCCCTGTGGTGAGCAAGTGTAATCATTTTCCTACGCATCCTCCTTGTCATCACCACCACTGCTTACGACCACAGCGGCTCAGACTAAGTCTGTGGTCAAACTAATTCATTAATAACTGCCTTGTCCATTAGGTACGCTTTCCGTGATGGCCAGCAATCCCTCGCCATCACGGGTCGCACCTGTTGATGGACGAGGCGTTTTTTTATCTGATCACAGACGGGAATGAAACAGTCCTAGTACTTTGTCATATCAAGTCCAGTTCAATACCCATCATAAAAGAGTGGGAAGAGTGGGAAGAGTGGGAAGAGTGGGGACATGGGGAGATGGGGAGATGTTTATTGAGGGTAATTATCCGCACATCATATCAATTTAGTTTTGAGCGGTTTTCGCTAGGTGGCACGGTTAATGCTTAAGGGTGCCTAATCTAACGGTGTAAGCGTGCTTAATCTCTAGTTAAGCTAAGTTCGAGGTAATCCTGAAAGCCTTAATAAGCGCGTAGTTACCCGACCCTTATATAGCGCTAAGCGCAAGCCAAGAGGGATGCATGCAAGAAGAAAAGGTGAAAGGTGCGCTTTCCACATTAGGTGCGGGCCTAAAAGTTTACTACAAAAGCTTTTCAGCTTTTCTCCATCTCAAACACCTTAATACGTAGTGCTATATTTCTTACTCTGTCTTGATGCAAAGCGCGAGTGGGGGAAACCCCCTTTGGCGGCGCTGCCTCCCCAAGACCGCGCTGCATCGCTGTAAGCCCCGTGGAAACCACGGCAGTCGCTCATGGGGGGAACCCCCAAGACCGCGCTGCATTGCTTTCGTCAAGCGATCGCTTATATCGAACTCAGGTTATACCAATTCTTAGCCCTCACAGGGCTACAAATTATTAATGTCTCTCTCCATCTTCCCATCTCCCCACACTTCCCAAACTTCTCACATTCCCCCCTCTCCCCATCTTTCCATCTCCCCACACGCCCCACACGCCCCCTCTCCCCACACTTCCCACACTTCCCACACTCCCTGCTCCTTGCTCCTTGTTCCCTGTTCTCTGTTCCCTTTGCTATTAACTAATGACTCCACATCCCACGAACTTTAAGACCTACTTTAGTTTTGGGAGGAGTCAAGCATCAATATCAAGCCAAAGTGGCGTTCATATTTTTAATTATATTAGATATAATAATCCGCTCATTACTAATAACTGACTTCAATAAAACCCCATCAACATTACCAATCTCTTTGAAGTAATTCAGCATCGGTTACTTGTCACTAGTTGTGGAAGTATTTAAGGATTAATATCAAGCCAAAGTGGCATTAATATTTTTAAATATATTAGATATAATAACCGGTTCATTACTAATAACTGACTTCAATAAAAGCTCATCAATATTACCAATCTCTTTGAAGTAATTCAGCATCGGTTACTTGTCACTAGTTGTGGAAGGAGTCAAGGATTAATATCAAGCCAAAGTGGCGTTTATTTTTTTCATTATATTAGATATAATAACCGGTTCATTACTAATAACTTACTTCAATAAAACCCCATCAACATTACTAATCTCTTTGAACTAATTTAGAATTGGTTACTGGTCACTATTTAGTTTTGGGCTCAGGGCAAACGCATCTAAATTATAGAAGTCTGACTCAGAAGCAATGCAGTGCGGTCATAGTGGAAACCCTCAAGACCAAAGTTGATCAAGAGGTACGCGCCTCTTGCCAATTAAATTCGCGAACGGAAAGCGCACCTAACAAAGATTTCAAAATTGATAAGCAAAAACACTTATCGATCCTATGAATTTCAGATCCAGTAGGCATTTCAAAATAAGATGCGTTGACCCTGGTTGTGGGAGGAGTCAAGCATCAATATCAAGCCAAAGTGGCAAGCATTTTTTTAATTAGATTAGATATAATGACCAGTTTTTAAAAAATAAAGTACTTCAATACAACCCCATCAAAATTACCAATCTATTTGAACTAATCCAGAATTGGTTACTGCTGACTACATCCTTTTAGTAAATCCAGTAATTTTCAAAAAATAAAAGGTTGAAGCCAAATTGGCGAGACATGCTTAGGGGAATCTGGATATAGTTATATCAACAGCGAAAACAAAGCTGATTGAAACAAATAAAATCAACAACAAAGAAGGAGAAAATCAATGCTTATTTCTGACCTAAACCATCTAGAATCCGTTGAAGCTAGCCAAGTTCAAGGTGGTATGACTATTGCTGGAATAAAATTCAACAATGTTATCAACACCACTGTTAACACTGAAACCAGCATCACCGAAAACGAAGTTTTCAATACTAGCATTGATTCTAGTGCAATCGTTAATGGTGTTATTGCTTCAGGTGGTACTACATCTGAAAGTGCTAGCGATAAAGGTCGTAACGTTGCTACTAAGCAAGAAAGCGTTTTCGTTACTCTTGAGCAAGGTGGCACCACTGCCTCCAAGTCTGTAGGTATTGGCTTCTCTGCTATCGGCATCTAGTACTTAGTCAAAACAAGTTTCTGATTAAGTAACTTGTAAACCTGAGTGTCATCATATCGTAATAGAATGCATAAATTGAGTTCTATATCAGGATAATTACACTCAGGTTTACGTTTGATTGCATCAGTTTACTTACTTAATAATAGTAAATTCCCAATTGTTATCTTAAACCATAACTTAATAGTTTGATTGCCAAATTGGCGAGACATGCTTAGGGGAATATAGCTATAGTTATATCAACAGCTAAAACAAAGCTGATTGAAACAAATAAAATCAACACAAAAGAAGGAGAAAATCAATGCTTATTTCTGACTTAAACCATCTAGAATCCGTTGAAGCTAGCCAAGTTCAAGGTGGTATGACTATTGCTGGAATAAAATTCAACAATGTTATCAACACCACTGTAAACACTGCAACCAGCATCACTGAAAACGAAGTTTTCAATACTAGCATTAATTCTAGTGCAATCGTTAATGGTGTTATTGCTTCAGGTGGTACTACATCTGAAAGTGCTAGCGATCAAGGTCGTAACGTTGCTACTAAGCAAGAAAGTGTCTTCGTTACTCTTGAACAAGGTGGCACCACTGCCTCCAAGTCTGTAGGTATTGGCTTCTCTGCTATCGGCATATAGTACTTAGTCAAAACAAGTTTTTGAATAAGTAACTTGTAAACCTGGGTGTAATCATATCCTAATAGAATCCATTAAATTGAGTTCTATATCAGGATGATTACACCCAGGTTTACGTTTGATTGCATCAGTTTACTTACTTAATAATAGTAAATTCCCAATTGTTATATCAAACCATAACTTAATAGGTTGATTGCCAAATTGGCGAGACATGCTTAGGGGAATATAGCTATAGTTATATCAACAGCTAAAACAAAGCTGATTGAAACAAATAAAATCAACACAAAAGAAGGAGAAAATCAATGCTTATTTCTGACTTAAACCATCTAGAATCCGTTGAAGCTAGCCAAGTTCAAGGTGGTATGACTATTGCTGGAATAAAATTCAACAATGTTATCAACACCACTGTAAACACTGCAACCAGCATCACTGAAAACGAAGTTTTCAATACTAGCATTAATTCTAGTGCAATCGTTAATGGTGTTATTGCTTCAGGTGGTACTACATCTGAAAGTGCTAGCGATCAAGGTCGTAACGTTGCTACTAAGCAAGAAAG
>NZ_JAAHHS010000038.1:0-17506 GCF_010692395.1 Moorena sp. SIO3H5 | reverse complement strand
CTGAAAACGAAGTTTTCAATACTAGCATTAATTCTAGTGCAATCGTTAATGGTGTTATTGCTTCAGGTGGTACTACATCTGAAAGTGCTAGCGATCAAGGTCGTAACGTTGCTACTAAGCAAGAAAGCGTTTTCGTTACTCTTGAGCAAGGTGGCACCACTGCCTCCAAGTCTGTAGGTATTGGCTTCTCTGCTATCGGCATATAGTACTTATTCAAAACAAGTTCCTGAATAAGTAACTTGTAAACCTGGGTGTAATCATATCCTAATAGAATGCATTAAATTGAGTTCTATATCAGGATGATTACACCCAGGTTTACGTTTGATTCTTTCAGTTTGATTACTTAAAAATAGTTAAAAAAATAGTAATTTAAAACCAGAAATTAATAGATAAATGGCCAAATTGGCGAGACATATCTATGGGAATATAGCTATAGTTATATCAACAGCTAAAACAAAGCTGATTCAAAAAAAATCAACAACCAAGAAGGAGAAAATCAATGCTTATTTCTGACCTAAACCATCTAGAATCTGTTGAAGCTAGCCAAGTTCAAGGTGGTACTACTATTGCTGGAATCAAATTCAACAATGTTATCAACACCAGCGTTACCACTAACACCAGCATCACTGAAAACGAACTTTTCAATACTAGCATTAATTCTAGTGCAATCGTTAATGGTGTTATTGCTTCAGGTGGTACTACATCTGAAAGTGCTAGCGATCAAGGTAATAATGTTGCTACTAAGCAAGAAAGCGTCTTTGTTACTCTTGAGCAAGGTGGCACCACTGCCTCCAAGTCTGTAGGTATTGGCTTCTCTGCTATCAGCCTCCACTAGTACTTAGTCAGGACAAGTTCCTGAATAAGTAACTTGTAAACCTGGGTGTCTTCATATCCTAATAGAATAGAGTAAATTAAGTTCTATCTCAGGATTATAATACTCAGGTTTACATTTGATTGCTTAATTTTATAGCTTCAGGGTATTAAATCGCCAATAGTTCAAATCAGAAATTAATAGATTAATTGCCAAATTGGCGATACAAACAGTTTAAAAAATGCTACTTTAATTAGAGTGTAGATCAAGCATTTTTTTTACAAAAAAAAAAGGATAAAAATAAATAATGATTATTTCTGATTTAAATCATTTAGAAACTATTGCTGAAAACCCCAAGGTTGTGGGTGGCTCTCACTACTACCCACCTTACTACAACCATTTCGGATATAGCGGATCTATCAACGTCGGTGCTAACATTCAAGGGCACGTAGCTACGGTTAAGGGCAGCGCAGAGGCTTATGGGGACAATACTTTCAGCAACATCAATGGTTATACAAGAACTACTGATAATAATTCTCACTCTAGCGTAAGTGGAACCTCTGCTACTTCTTCTCACTAGTTCTTCTGATAAACATTATTAATAAAACTGCTTAGAGTAGTAGTTTAAAATTAAAGCTATCAATCAATGCTCAAGTCTTTAAATATTGGCTTCTCTACAATAAGCCGTTAGTACTTAGTCACGAATAGGTTCTGATTAAGTGATTTGTAAAAATGGGTGTAATACTATCCTAATAGACTACATTCCAATAAAGTCTATGTCAGAATGAATACACTCATTTTACCTTCAAAGTCTTCATTGTTCTGGCTTCAAAATATTCAATCAAAAGCTAGTATTTTTAAATAATTAATCACTAGTTTTGTTCACGATTGCTTATACACTATTTTGAACTATGCCAGTTTAATTGGAGTTCCAAATGACCAATAGGTCTAACAAACTGTCTAACACACTCAAGTACAAAGGAGAAAATTAACCAATGATTATTTCTGATCTAAATCATCTAGAGAATGCTGCTGAACAATCCAAGGTTGTTGGTGCATCTGGTTTCAAAAGTTTTGGATTTTTCGGAAATGTTAACGTCGGTGCCAACATTTTCGGGAACACAGCAAGGGTTGATGGCCGTGCTGAAGCCTTTGGTCCAGGTACCTTTACTAACGTCCAGGGTGGTACGTTGACTACTCCCGGTAGTTCTCACTCTAGCCTACATGCAGTATCTGCTACTGGTGGTAACCGCTTCTTTTTCCACTAAAAAGAGGATGGCTGAAATAGCCTAAAGTAGTAAGTTTTCATGATTAAATGCTGCGGAAAGATGAGGCAAAAATTAACATCTTTCCGTAGCATTAATCACAATTATAGCATTGAATTGTGGTTGATTGGTAGTGGGATAATTTTGAGCGCTACTTACTTAAAATAATGCTTACAATCTATCTTGTTAGTCGATTTTATGTTTTATCGACTACAATTAAAGGCTCTTCAGGACAATTAAATAATTCCAGGCAAAACAAACCATTAGATGATTTAAGCAGGAGAATCATTACATGAACATTTCTGAATTAGAATATTTCGAGCTGGAGGCAACAGACCACCCTATTTTAGGTGGTTTTGTTTTTACTTCTGCTGAAGCCTTCGCTGGTCCTGGCTTCGCTACCATTAATGGTAATGCCAATGCGTTTGGTCAGCATACCAATACTTCAGTAACAGGCTTTACAGATGTAGAGCGATTCTTTTCTCAAGGTAACGTAAGAGCTCAGGCTAACTCTAGCGATCCTTTTTATTCCCATAGTTCTAGAAGCGACGCCTTTGCGATTTATGGTTTCATTGGGTAACTCAAGAAATATATAGTAGTTATCAATTCGGTGAGGTACTTTGCTGATCCTTTTAAGGCAAAAGGCTAGCTAGCCTTTTGCTAGCTAGCAATAGTAACGATGGTTTTAAGTGGTGCATCCATTTTATAAAACTGTTGTTCTAGATTATTGTCCGCTGGTTTGAAGTTATTTCATCTCGACAACTTCAAGAAGTTTAGTGATTTTTTTACTAAACAAAATTGTTTTTAACTTGTTCCATTAGTAGCAAAGGAGTTTAACGATTATGTTTAATCGCTTTCAGTTATGGACTTTACCTGGCTCATATAAATCGATGAAGTCTAGTGTTTCTGGAATTCAAGGTCTATCGGAAATAAGTTCTGAGGGCTCAAGTACTATTAGTAATGCCATCAGCATCGATCCTGATTCCCAAGTCAGTACGAGTTCAGTAAAAGCATCTGTTATTGAACCGGCAAACACTTTGGGTATTGTTGAAGCTAGCGCTGGTACTGATGATTTCTCAGCACCTGAGATTAAGGAAACTTTTTTTAGTATGAGCGTTACTAAATACTTCTAAAGCTATAAGCTTCATAAAATTTCATCTAGTTTCTGTGTGCTGGCTCACAATTAGGATTGAGGGGCGAGGTATTTGGATTCAGTGATAAGTTTTAACTCTCGCTTTTACTGGCAAATACTCCGCCCTCAATTCGGCAACTTGGCAGAACTTAGCAATTAATTTTTGTATTATGATGATAATAGTCAGAGGGTTGACTAAGCTGACTCTGACTAAGACTGTAAGTAAGTAGTTTAAGTTATATTAATAATCGGGTGTAATGGTTGATCTTTCCAAAGCATCGGTGACTCCAGAGGAAATTATGTACTCCTTGAAAAAGGAGATGCATCTCAAGGGCATCTGTCAAAAAGTTTTGTATCAACGAGTTATCAATAAAGCGGCTGAAGAACGAGGGATAACAGTCTCACCAGAAGACGTCCAAGCTCAGGCGGATGAGATCCGTTATGCCAATCGTTTAGAAAAAGCAGCAGAAACATTGGCCTGGCTGGCAGATCAGATGGTGACCGCAGAGGATTGGGAAGCGGGTATTAGCGATCGCTTGCTTGCCCAAAAGCTTGCTGAGTCCTTATTTTCTAAGCATGTCGAAAAAAACTTTGCTCAAAATCGACTGGACTTTGAGCAAGTTTTGGTTTATCAAATTCTGGTGGATTCTGAGGAAATTGCTCAGGAGCTTTTCTATCAGATTGAGGAAGGAGAAATTAGTTTTTATGAAGCTGCTCATTTCTATGATATAGACCCAGAAAGGCAGCGACGGTGTGGCTATGAAGGAAAGTTGCCTCGCTGGAGCTTTAAGCCTGAGATAGCTGCCGTTATCTTTAGTGTTCAGCCAGGAGAAGTAACTCATCCCCTACACACCGAACAAGGATATCATCTTTTCTTAGTTGAAGAATTTATTCGAGCTGAATTAACCGAAGAAAAGTCTAAAGAAATTTTACAGGGTATGTTTCAAGAGTGGCTCAATACTGAAGTTAACTATATGATCCATAGTGAAACAAGTACCATCAATACTGGGGAATAATCCCAATGCTATTCTTGGTTTTAGGGACTGAGGCCGTGGGCCACGCGGGGCGCGTTCGCAGCAGGGGTAATAAAATTGAATCTACCTCATAACTAAAATTACTAACTAAAATTACTAACTAGAGTGATGTAACCATGAGACGCTCCCAGACAATCAGAAAATGGATAGTTTCACCAGATGGTACGGTTGTAGTCCAAGCAGAAAGTACAGCAAGTGCCTCTGGGGATGAAGCAACCATTATTCAAGAGATTACTGTCAAAAGAGACTCTAGTGGTAGAATTTATAGCAGAAGTTCATCCTCTTGCCATGCTTCTTCTAGTAGGTAGTTGACATAGTAGGTAGTTGACCGTTGACCGTTGACCCTTGCTTAACTGACGGTGGATTGGGCTACTACCCTCTTTACCCAAAGCCAGATCTGAGCTTTTGATCGAAAGGATTAAGCCCACCACTATCATAAATAACTATCTTCCAAAAGTATCGCCATTTTGGCTAATTTTTTTTTGGGAGGATATAAAGAGGCAATCGCTTCTTTTGATTTATTTGTCAGCACTGACGCACTGAGCACTGAGCGCGTTCTGCACTCAGCACTTAGCTTCTTCTAGAATTGGGGGTTAGCTAAATATAAAGTCAGAGTAGCTCATATCTGCTACACTCAGGTCTTCAAACAGAACAGTTCCACCATAATCAGAACGGAACAGAGCACCATCTTGAGTATCAATAATGCCACCTTGGGATATTTCATTATTGAACCACCTGGAGGCATTAACATTACCCCAGCCTTGGAATTCAAATTTATCAACACCCACTTCAAAGTCTTTGATTACATCAAACTCACCGGTTAACAAACTCTCATTCCGTTTGAACACAAATTTATCTGCGCCACTGCCACCGACTAAGGTATCACTACCGCGACCACCAGTAATAATGTCATCTCCACCAATTATGGTATTTTTAGTACTGGGCTGATTGATCTCAATCACCCCTCGCAGATTATTATGCCAAGGATCGCGATCGCTTAAATCATTCCAGGCGCGATCGCCCCAACCCATGACGGCATAGTCTTCACCTTCTGGTTGACTTCCATAGATTGTGGAGTTGTTCGGTTCTCCTGGAGACCAGTTGCGATAAGATGCTGACTCACCACTGACCCACTTCCAATTACCTTCTCTTGAGCTGTCAGTTAAGCCAATCCAAAACAGTTCCTTAGAACCAAATTTGTTAAACAGCCATGTTTGCTCAGCAGCATCATTAATCGTTACCAGGTTACCACCTAAACGCTTTGCCTCAGCTTGAGCTTCGTCCCAGGTGCCAGCAACAGAAGTTAGGAGATATTGATGCCCACGGTAAACATTAACATTGTTGTTTTGGTTATCAGCATCCCCAGCTATGAAATCGTTACCCGAGCCACCCTGGATGGTATCATCATCAATGCCTCCATACATTGTGTCATTACCAGTGCCCCCATACATCATGTCTTGACCAGAGCCACCATACATGATGTCCTTGCCCGAGCCACCCTTAAGAGTGTCATTACCAAAGCTGCCATGGAGTTTGTCCCTACCAGAGTTCCCATATAGCTTATCGTCACCTTGACCAGCTTCTAAAATGTCATTCCCATCAAATCCATGGAGGGAATCATTACCTAGGCTGCCATAAATTTTGTCATTCCTGTTAGTGCCACGGAGTTCATCATTCCAGATCGTGCCGTAGCGAACATCATTACCTAAGTTGTCAATTAAGGTATCTCCTAATAATTTAACAGCACTTTGATTAATTTCCACTAACGTCAAATTAGTATTGCGACTAAAGGTGCGCTGATAACTGCCTGTAACTGAACCCTTGGCGAAATCTATGCCATTGTTACCATTAATATCAAAGCTTTTTGTGGGAGAGTTCAGTGTGATGTTACGACTAGAGCCAAAATCGATATCGCCAATTCGACGGGAAGAAATTAAATCACCAGAGATTGCAAACGAATCGATAATCTTGGGCTGATTCATCTGATCAGTATTCAACAGGAAAAAAAATGTTCCTGACTTAGCCTCAGAATATTCCCGATTGGAATTTTCAATTTCTTTGGCTTTCAGTTCTAAAGCTGCTGAAAAATTGAAAGAGAATTTTTGATTAGCTCTCACTGAAAAATTACCAACCACTTCAGTGCGGCTATTGGCAGTGCCCTGAAAAGCTCCCTCAGTACCAACTACAGTACTTTGACTGAAAAGTTGAGAGAAAGCTGGGTCATTGATAAAGCTACTTTTAGCATCAGCAATAGCAGTAGCTATACCACCCTTGACCAAAGTCTCCACCTGGGCATTAGTCAAGGTACCAGCAGGAGCTTGACTATAGTTGGTAAACTGAGCCTTTCCTGTAGCGTTAGCAAAGTTCGGTTTGGACTTAGAAGTTCTAGGGGTTAAGAATAGAGTGTCTGAGGTCATTAATTTTAGTTTTTTGGACAACTATATGAGATTAAAATTATAAAGATAATTACATAGATTAAAAACGCCATTTTGACTGTTTATTTAACAGCAAATTATCCCAAAAATTTATTATTATTTTAAGTTAATTAATTATTGTTTATTAGTATAAAATTAATTAATTACTGGTAAGAGTGGTTTGATTACCGATTACCAATTACCGATTACCAGGACACCATCAGCTGCTAGTAAGAATATTGATATGAAAAAAGAGGCGTTCGCGTAGCGTGCGCCTCTTTTCTTTAGACCTCTTGCCAGAATACCGATCAGGGGAAGCATTTGCAGCTAAATATCGTCGTTTTTCCAATAAGTATCTTCCCAAATGCTTCGCCCCTAAGACTCGATTTTAGGCGAAGTAGACGTCAGAATGCTTAAGCTGGTTTAGATTCACATTTTCAAACAAAACTTCTCCACCTTTTGCGTCAGATAAGAGAGCGCCATTACTAGTATTAGTAAGGTAACCCTGATTTATCCCATTGTTGTACCAAGTTTTGGAGTCAATTTGACCAAAACCTTGGAATTTAACCTTATCTAAACCAACTTGGAAGTCTTTGATAATATCGAAGTCATCTCCAAGCAAACTATCGCTCCGATTGAACACAAATGTGTCAGCGCCACTACCACCAACCATGGTGTCACTGCCTCCGCCACCTACCAAAGTGTCGTCACCAAAACTGCCATGGAGTTTATCATCACCAAACCCTCCATTCAGCTTATCGTTGCCTTTACCTCCTTCCAAGATGTCATCGCCAGTAAGTCCTTCAATTGAATCATCGCCTAAGCTAGCATAAATTTTGTCATTACCGAAAGTACCACGAAGCTTATCATCCCAAATACTTCCATAGCGGACATCCTTACCCAGGCTGTTAATTAAGGTATCTGCTAACAAATTAACGGCATTGTTATTAACTTCTACGATCGTGATCTTGGTATCACGGTCAAAAGTTTGCTGATAAGTCCCTCGGGCTGAACCTTTGACGAAGTCTACGCCGTTGTTGCCATCAATATCAGTAGTTTTAAAGGGACGGTTAAGGTTGACGTTGCTGCTAGAACCAAAATCCAAGTCGCCGATTTGACGAGAAGAGATTAAATCACCAGCAATGCCAAAAAAACCTTTAACCTTAGCTTGATTGGGATTCTCACTCTCTAACACCAGAAAACCTATGTTTGACTTGGCCTGAGAATATTCCCGATTAGAATTTTCAATTTCTTTAGATGTTAGTCGTAAATCTGCTGAGAAATTGAAAGAGAATTGTTGATGAGCTCCAACAGAAAAACTTGCGACTACTTTAGTGTTACTCTGGGAACTACTCTCAAAAGCACCATCAAAACCAGCCGCAGTAGCTTGACTAAATAGTGTAGAGAAGGTTGGGTTATTCACAAAAGTGGCGTCAGCATTAGCAAGGGCAAAACCCACACCATTCTTGACTAAAGTCTGCGCCTGAATTTGAGTCAAAAATCCAGATGCTGGTTGACTATAGTTGCTGAATTTGGCGCTTCCTGTAGCATCAGCAAAGTTCGGTTTGGAGTTAGGAGTTTTAACAATTGGCAAAAATAAAGTATTTGATCCCATGAAAATCTCCATTTTTATATTGGCTTATTACGGGAATCATTATAAATAGCAGGAATCCATGATGAGCGCCATTTTGGCGGCTGATTTTGATGACAATAAGCAGCAAAAATGTTAAGCATTAAGCTATTTATCAGCAGTCAGCTAATGCTCTGGTAGTGATAATATAGTGTTTTGATTTGAGTTGTGAACACACCTCTTGCGCCAAGAGCCAAAAGCCAAGAGGCAAAAGCCAAGAGGCAAAAGAGATCCGAAGTTTTATTGGATAATAACAAAAGACCTTCTAGGTTTATATCTCATATATAAATTTTATATTAAATATTTAGCTATCAGTAATCATCTCATGATAAAAGAGGCGATCAATCGCTTGATCGCCTCTTTGGGTTTGGCTTCAATGAATTAGAGCAAAACTTAGGAAAAACTGGGAACTAAACCTTATAAGTACTAGTAGGGTGCCTTATTAACACACTTTACAAGTAATCCCAATTTTTAAAAGTAAGATTAAAGATTTAGATGGGAAGATAGGTAGATAGGTAGATAGGGAGATGGGGAGATAAAATTTATCTGTAGCCCTATCAGCCTTAAGAATTGCTATAAATTTACGGCCTTTGTCCTGTAGAGTATTCGCCATCTGGAATTAAATTTTAACCAGCGAAGACGAAGTCAGAGTGACTAACTTCGTGGGCATTAACCCCTTCTAATAGGACTTTTCCACCATAATTTGAATGGAATAGCGCACCATCGTGGGTATCGGTGAGCCGACCTTCAGCAATTACCCCATTGAACCAATAGGAGGAATCAATATAACCCCAGCCCCTGAATTCAATCTGATCGACACCAACCTCAAAGTCTTTGATCACATCATATTCACCGGATAACAAACTCTGATTTAGCTCAAAAACGAATTGGTCAGCGCCACTACCACCAGTCATAATATCGCTATCACGACCACCAATCAGGATATCATCATCATCACCACCAAATAAGTTATCATTGTGGTAACCACCGACTAAGGTATCCTCGCCAAAACTGCCATGAAGTTTATCATGACCATTATCCCCATAGAGTTTATCGTCGCCTTTACCTCCTTCGAGGATATCATTACCATCATAGCCATAGACAAGATCATCCCCTAGGCTGCTATAGATTTTGTCCCCATAATTAGTTCCATGAATTTTATCATTCCAAATACTTCCATAGCGGACATCATTGCCCAGGTTATAGATGAAGCTATCTCCCAACAACTGAATTGTACTGGTATTGACTTCTACTACAGTTAAATTGGTATCACGGTTAAACCAACGCTCATATTCTCCTGTGGTTGATCCGTTGACGTAGTCGATGCCATTGTTACCATTGATATCTGTAGTTTTATGGGGGTAGTTAAAGTCAACATTATAACTTCCACTAACGTTCAACTTGCCAACTTGACTAGAAGAAATTAAATTCCCCTTGAAGCCAAAATAATCTAACAGTCTGGTATAACCATTGGTTGTGTCTAATACAAAAAAGTAACTGCCTGACTTTGCGGAAGCATATTCAGTATTGGAATTTTCAATTTCTTTTGAGTTAAGTTGTACAGCAGTTGAGAAATCAAACGAGAACTTCTCATAAGCACCAACGGAAAAATTACCAACTACCTTAGCTTTACTGTGGGCAAATACTTCATAAGCGCCCTGTTGACCAACTCCAGCACTTTGAGTAAAGAGTTCAGAAAAAGTTGGGTCATTGATAAAGGTAGCGTCAGCATTAGCAATGGCTTGACTTAAACCATCGTCTACCAAAGTCTGTGCTTCAGCCTCAGTCAAACTCCCGGAAGAACTGTGACTATATCCTGTAAACTGAGCCCCTCCAGTAGCATTAGCAAAGTTAGGTTTAGGGTTATAGGTTTGAGATTTCAGGGATAAGAAGAGAGTATCTGATGTCATAAACCTCTAGGTTTTTCTGTTCACTTAATTATCAATAGTGGTAAGGGATAATGGGGAATATAGCGTTTGTATCTGGGTTGTAAACACACTTCTTGCAGAAATTGGTTTGCATACAAGAGCAATCCATCTCTACCCCCTACTAGGAGCCTAAGTAAGGCGCGATGCGCAAGATATCCGGAGTTCTATTGTTCAATAAAAAAAGACCTTACAGGTTTACATATCCTACAAAGAACCAACGCTATATTAAATATTTGATTTATCCCTCAAATTATTTATATTAAAACCATAAATAATTTTAAAAATATAGACCTGCCAATTTGTCACTTTTGGTAAGATGCTTTTGTAAAGTTTACGTTAACTTATAGGTGACTATAGGGTTTATTAATGAGATGTAAACCTAGGGATTAGTTTTTTGTTTTTAAATAAAAATAACGAACAATAAAAATAGGTAAGTTAACTTTTGATTAACTTATAGCAAGTCCGGAGGATGAGCGATAATTAACAATATCCGCGTTCTTGCCTTTCCTTACTTCTCCGCCTCTCCCAATCAGTTTTAATCATTAGTATTTAAGGATCGATGATATTAGGACCAGATAGGAAGTATGATGTTTTGTAAGCTGGAAAATTTCTGAGGGGTATCACCCCTAGGGTAATTGACAAATCTTATCACACTATTACGGATCACAAAGCTTCTCTAGGAGCTGAGACATAGCTGTTCTTGTGAATTTTTTTTTAAAGTTTCTAATAAGATTTAATGAAGAGTTGGTAAAGTACTTGTGAGACTATTGATAACTACTAAATTGATTATATGAATAATTAGTTTAATAAAAATGTTATGAAAACTTGACCAATCTATATAGCAGATTAACTTCAATCTGGTCACTTAACTTCAATAAGAGTTTATAAAGATTTCTTTAAGTTGTCTTAAAAACCGTGAATTTATCGTGAAAATAACTTGACAGCGCCGATTTACTTCACATAGGATGATTCCGGAGATTGTCCTTGGGGTTAGTGGTAAGGAATATTATGTATAAAAAGAAATATGTAAATTAAGAAATATGTAAAGATATTGAGTTTTCAGGGGAAAAAACTCATAATTAATTTCACAAGCTTTTCATAAAGTTACCTAAAAAAGTGCAATCAGTCTCCCGAAGCAAGGGTGACCATCAAATTATTACTTATTTACCTGGATTAGCTGGGATTGCTTAGGTTGCATCAAACGGCAAACACTTGTTGGATGCCACATTACTCCTAAGTCAACTCCTAAGTCAAGCCCAGGGAACACTACTGGCAATATTACTAGGTCAAAAGGGAGATCAAAGTCTATGTGACCTACCTAGAGTACTTTTTGAAAAATCAAGACTTGTGCCAATCACATGGGGTAAAAGACTCAAAATAACCATGGCGCTAGTCAAGACATGGCAAAACTCACTAACAAAGGGGTTCTAGCTAATGCACCAAAAAACGGTCGGTTTAGAAAAATCAGGGCAACCACCAGATGCCCTTGGCCAATACCCGACCCATAAATATTCCGAGGTTATTGAACACCTAATCGCGAACTGGTTGGATAAGACCTTATCAAATACACTATTACCAGAATTTAGTCAATCCTTCCAAATTCATAACTTTGATTTAGGTGATGAAATTATATCTTATCCTAGACGGGAGTTAAGCCAAAATTCTGTTCAAAATGAACCAAATAAGTATTTTTACGTCGTCTGTGGCGGGCGCGTGCGGCTGCTAAGCTTTGATGCAGAAAAACAGCGGGACGTATCCGTACAGGTTCTTGAAGAGGGAGCAACCTTTGGGGCTGAGGAACTGTTGTGCAACCTATCTTATCCTTACCAAGCGATCGCAGCGAGTTCAGGACAGATTGCTCGGATTTCCTTAGCTGAACTGCAACCTTGGTTAGAACAGCTACCGGAGTGGCTCGAAAACCTACGGCAACAAGCTCAGCACCGGCAACGCTTGATTTTCTTCAAGACCTTAACAGAATTGCGATCGCTTGACAGCATCAGCCTACAGCAATTGTTGCCCTACCTAGTAGACACAAGGATTTCCGCTGGGGAGTCCTTAGTTGAATCTGGCCAACTCGGTCGTTACTGGCTACGTAGTGGTCAGATTGAAAGGGGCTCAGTTCAAGAGAATTGCCCACTAACCATTGCAAGGGGCGAAAGTTGGGGCTATCCTCAGCCAGTGCCGGAAGATTGGATTGCCCAAAGCGATTTATGGGTAACCCATCTACCAAAGGAACATTGGGAAACTGCCCAACTCCTGGCACCAGTGCTGGCAAAGTTGAGTCCACAGACGGGTCAAAGCTCTGAAAATGGACACCAGAAATCAGACGCCACTAGCGCCATAGTTCATCAAGTCCGTACTCAGTCCGGTTCCAGAGTACCGCTAATTCCATCTAACCTCCCTACCAATGGAAATGCTGAAACAGAAAGTAACTCGACCCAGGCTGAGTCTGAACTGATACCATTTCCCGTACCGACGAAGCGGCGTTTTATTCAGGGGTTGTGGCAACGCTATCCCTTCATTGAACAGCAATCGTCTTCAGATTGTGGCGCTGCTTGCTTGGCAATGATTGGACGTTACTGGGGCAAACGATTTAGCTTGAATTCCCTACGGAATCTGGCAGGGGTGGGGCGTTCTGGGTCATCCCTGAAAGGGTTAGCTAGAGCATCAGAAACCTTGGGATTTCAAGCTACTCCAGTTAGAGCGTCTTTAGCTCGCCTAGCGGAACGGAGTAACCCTTGGATTGCTCACTGGCAAGGTGATCATTATATAGTTGTCTATTGGGTCAAAGGGGAGAAGGTACTTGTTGCGGATCCAGCTGTGGGAAAGCGGACGCTTTCTCGACAACAATTTCTAGAGGGTTGGACAGGATATGCGCTGCTGTTGAATCCCACTCCCCAGCTAGCAGGGACTGCCAATCAAAAGATTTCTCTGAATCGCTTTTGGGGATTGCTATGGCCCCATCGCATAGTCCTGTTGCAAATTATCCTAGCGTCCCTACTGCTCCAGGTGTTTGGTCTGATTACCCCCCTGTTTACCCAAATCATTTTGGATCAGGTGGTGGTTAACAAAAGTGTTGTTACCCTCAATGTCTTTGCCATTGGTCTAGTCATCTTTGGCCTTTGGAGCATAGGCTTGAGTGTCACCAGACGCTACTTGCTGGATTACTTTTCCAATCGACTCAGTCTTACCTTTGTCAGTGGCTTTATTAAGCATACCCTCACACTACCCCTGAAGTTTTTTGAATCCCGCCAGGTGGGGGACATCCTGACCAGAGTCCAGGAAACTGGGAAAATTCAGGCGTTCCTCACTCAGCAAGCCATTGCGACTTGGCTGGATGTGGTCATGATGTTTGTCTATGTGGGGCTGATGCTCTACTACAACTGGTACCTAACCTTGCTGGTGCTGGCAACGATTGTACCGATTGCGATTTTGACCATAGTTGCCAGTCCATTTCTACGCCAAGTGTCCAGGGAAATCTTTAAAGAAGAGGCGGCACAAAACTCCCTGTTAGTAGAAATGATATCGGGGGTAGCAACTGTCAAAGCCGCAGCCTCTGAACAAGAGGTGCGCTGGCGCTGGGAAGACCGCCTCACGGGTCAGTTGAATATGGTATTCAAAGGACAGAACTTGGCCAACGGCTTAGGGTCAGTGAGTGGGTTGATTAATACCCTCAGCGGCACGGCTTTACTGTGGTTCGGGGCAAGTCTGGTAATTCAGGAACAGCTAACGATTGGTCAGTTTGTGGCATTTAATATGCTCATTGGTCGGGTGATTAGCCCGATTTTGTCTTTGGTGGGACTTTGGGATGAATTCCAAGAAATCTTGGTATCCGTGGAACGGCTCGATGATGTCTTGACCACCAAGCCAGAAGAGAATACCCAAAAACCCCTGATGCAATTGCCCGCGATCGCAGGGCATGTAAAGTTTGACAATATCAGCTTTCGCTACAGTGAGGATGATGAACAATACACCCTTCAGAACATTTCCTTCGAGGTTGCCCCTGGAAAGACCATAGCCATTGTCGGACGCAGTGGCTCGGGCAAAAGTACCTTGGTCAAGCTGCTCCAAGGACTCTATCAGCCAACTACAGGCCGTATTTTGATTGATAGCCACGACATCCGACATATTTCTCCCCAGTCTTTGCGCTCTCAATTAGGTGTGGTACCTCAAGAATGCTTTTTGTTTTCAGGGACGATCTTAGAGAACATCAGCTTATACAAACCTGAGTATAGTCTCGAACAAGGGGTAGAAGTGGCCAAATTGGCTGAAGCTCATGTGTTTATTCAAAACCTGCCCCTGGGATATAACACCAAGGTTGGGGAGCGAGGGTCTAACCTGTCTGGGGGACAACGGCAACGGATTGCGATCGCCCGAGCCTTGCTGGGTAACCCGAAGATTATGATTCTTGATGAAGCGACTAGCTCCCTAGATACAGAATCAGAGCGACGTTTTCAACAAAATTTAGCTCGCATTAGTCGCGATCGCACTACCTTCATTATTGCCCACCGTCTTTCTACGGTGCGCAATGCCGACTGTATAGTCGTCCTCGACCAAGGTCTGATCGCAGAGCGCGGTACCCACGAGGAACTGATGGCTGAGAAAGGTCTGTACTACCACCTAGCCCAGCAACAGCTGGATCTTTAACCCTGGCATTTATGAAATTTATCAATTTTTTGCTTAAAAAATAGCTCTCGGGGTGATTAAGTATATCGCCCACTGTGTTCAAGATTGACTTTCGCGAACGTTCGTGTTCTCAGTTCAAATCAATACACACAACACTAGCAGTCATTATCGGTGAACTACCATGAACAAACCAGAAGCATCTATCCCCTCTAGAGAGGGACTCCCTGAGGGAGAAACCCCTCACCCTAATCTAACCTCAGCTGAGATTAGATCGATCTATGGGGGGACAGCGGTATCAGCACCACCAGTCCCCAAATCACCATTACATGTTCCAAATCCGGTCACACCAACATCATCACTAGGAGCGACCAACACTGAAAACTGGTCAACAGCCCTACAAAATCTACTAGATCAGCCACCATCGGTACTGCCCCAGAGACTGATTTTGGGCGGATTTGCCTTCTGTATGGTTTGTGGGCTTTGGGCAACTTTTGGGCAAATTGACGAAGTGGGTAAAGCCACAGGCAAGTTAGTGCCAAAAGGAGAAGTGTATAAAATTCACCCGATCGAATCCGGCAAGGTGGCCAAGATTGCGGTCAAAGAAGGGGAATCGGTTACCGCTGGGCAAGTCTTGGTGGAACTGGATACAAAACTTGGTGCTACTGAAGTAGAGCGTTTGGAGCAACTGATCAATGCTGACCAAATCAAATTAATTCAGATGCAAGGGCTGATTGAAAACATCCGCCAAGAAGCCCAAACCCGTCAGCAAATTGCCAAAGCGGACATTGACGCACAACAGGCCGCTATCGCTCAGGCACAGACTAAAGTAGCCGCCTTACGAGAACAACTGATCCAACATCAGCAGGCAAACGTCGCCAGTCAGGACAGACTAGAACGGCTAAAACAGCTCAAGGCGACTACCCAAGCACTACTCGAGCAACGAGAGGATGATGCCTTTGCGCTCAAAGAACGCCTAGACAATCTCAAACCCCTTTTAGCATCAGGGGCAATCTCAAAAGAACAAGTATTTCAAGCAGAACATAGCCTACGAGCGAGTCAGCGGGTGATTACCCAAACCCAACTGCAAGAAGCAGCCAGTAACCAAGACCAGATTGATCAAGCTCAGCAGAGTATACGCGATCGCAATAGCGCCATCACCCTCACTCAGAGCGATCTCAACCAGACCTTAGCAGAAATTCAACGACTTCAAGCAGGTCTAACTCAAAAGCAAGCCGAAGTGCATCGGACTCAGCTGGAGACCAAGCAGAAACTTCAGCAGTTGGAGATCGAACTGACTCAACTAAATGCCAAAATTTCTGAAAACCGCCATCTGCTAACTAGTGCGAAAGCTAGGCTCAAACAAAAGTTTCTCTATGCACCGGTGGATGGAGTAGTTTCCTCCCTCAACGTTGCCAATATTGGTGAAGTCTTTCAACCCGGTCAAACCATTGCAGAAGTAGCGCCCCAAGATGCGCCCCTGGTGTTATCAGCCAGTTTACCTAATCAAGAGGCAGGCTTTATCAAACAAGGAATGCCGGTGCAAATCAAGCTTGATGCCTATCCTTATCAGGAATACGGCATCATCAAAGGGAAAGTTACCTCCCTTTCTGCCGATGCCAAAACTGATCAACAACTTGGTTCGGTTTATGAGGTGGAAGTTTCCCTAAACCGTGACTACGTCACAGAAAACGATCAAATGATCCGATTTAAAGCTGGTCAGACAGCTAAAGCTGACATCATTATCCGCCGCCGTCGGATTGTGGATTTTTTGTTAGATCCGATCCGACAGCTGCAAAAAGGTGGTGTCAATCTATAGCAGGACTAACGCTATTTAGCCATCGACATACTGCCTGTAGGGTAATGGGGGTGGTACTAAATCCAGGTCGATTAACTCTGGTGGCACAACCAGTTAGGGAAGAGGAGTACAAGGGAGGGAAATGGATTGACTGACAAGTCGTGGGCAATCCCGAGTTAAGGAAATTTATGGTCAGAGTTAGCATTGAGCACAGTCATGGAAAAGCTGTTTGAATTCCCTGTGGATACAGGATTTCACAGTTATTTCACAAAATCTGATCAAAATGTTCACGAAATCTGATCAAAATCTGATCAAAATTTTCATAAAGCTCTGTTCAAGATAGTCTTTACTGAGAGTATTTGAAGTGTTTAAGGTTTGTCAGTCAACTAGAAGGGCGGAATAATCTGGTGTTGTCCACAATGGCGATGATTGATGGAGATTTAGAAGAAGATAATCCTGATCTATCAATCGTTAGTGATTGGTAAAAAACAACAGCTTGTGAGATTCTTCGAGATCAACCGATCACCCGAACACACCATCTGCCGAGGTTTCACAACTCAAATCTGATTCTTAGATCAGTACTCTAACTCTTCGCTTAATTGACCAACCAGAATCACTGACTATTCAAACTAGAGGTAGAGTTCAAGGGTAAATCCTGCAAATCCAATTCGTTGACCTTCAGATCACAGAGAAATAATCATGAGTTACTTGCTTCGTCGTCCTAATGGCCCACTGGGCAAAACCCTAGATCCTGACAAGATTAGTTTAATTGAAGAAGCAATTCGCGATCACAAGTATTCGTGGGCTTGTGTTTTAATGCTACGTTGTTTGGGTCTTAACCCCTTAGAATACATACCGTCGCGGGCAAGAA